>JANYBM010000022.1 GCA_025361125.1 Holophagaceae bacterium
AAAGCGGATCGGGGGTTTTTCTTTGTGCCCTGCCCTTCCAAGGAGCCCCCATGTGCGGCCTCGTCACCATCCTCAACATCGATCCGACCCGCTCGAATTCCGGCGAACTGCGGAAGCTGGCGCTGTCCATGGCCAAGAAGATCCGCCACCGGGGGCCCGATTGGAGCGGCATCTACAGCGACGCGCGGGCGATCCTGGCCCACGAGCGGCTTTCCATCGTGGACGTGGAGCATGGCGCCCAACCGCTGGTGGACACGCTTAAAGGCAGTGTGCTGGCAGTGAACGGCGAGATTTACAACCACAAGGACCTGCGCCGCGGTTTGAAGCACGAGCATGACTTCCAGACTGCTTCCGATTGCGAAGTGATCCTGTACCTCTACGACGAACTGCCACCGAAGGAGTTCCTGAACCGCATGAATGGGATCTTCGGCTTCGTGCTTTACGACCCCAAACGCGAGACCTTTCTCATCGCCCGCGACCCCATCGGTGTCATCCCGCTCTACGTGGGCTGGGACCGCCAGGACAACCTGTTCGTGGCCTCCGAGATGAAAGCGTTGGTGGGCCATTGCGAGCGCATCCGCGAAGTGCCGCCGGGCCACTACTACCTGGGCCATGAGGCGGACAAAGGCTTCCAGCGTTACTACGAATCCAAGTGGGCCGAGCCGGGTTTCTACCCAAACGAACCCTATGACCCGGCGAAGCTCCGCAAAGCTCTTGAGGACGCGGTCCATCGCCAACTCATGTGCGACGTGCCCTACGGCGTACTGATTTCCGGTGGTGTGGATTCCAGCATCGTGGCATCCATCGCTGCGCGGTTCCGCCAGACGCGTGTGGAAGAAGATGACAAGTCACCGGCCTGGTGGCCGCAGATCCATTCCTTCGCCGTGGGTCTGGAAGGCGCCCCGGATCTGGCTCCCGCTAGAAAAGTCGCAGACCACATCGGCGCCATCCACCACGAAATCCACTTCACCGTGCAAGAAGGCCTGGACGCGCTTTCCGATGTGATCTACCACCTGGAGACCTTCGACATCACGAGCATCCGCGCCTCGACGCCCATGTACCTGATGATGCGGAAAATCCGCGCCATGGGCATCAAGATGATCCTCTCGGGCGAAGGCGCCGACGAGATTTTCGGCGGTTATCTGTACTTTCACAAGGCGCCCGATGGCCACGCGCTGCACGACGAAACCGTGCAAAAGCTGCAGAAACTCCACCTCTACGACTGCCTACGGGCCAACAAATCCAGCGCCGCCTGGGGCGTGGAAGCGCGCGTCCCCTTCCTGGACCGCGAATTCCTGGACGTGGCCATGATGCTGGATCCGGAGTTGAAGATTCCCCGGAACGCCAAGCGCGAAAAACCCATCGAGAAGTATTTGTTGCGCAACGCTTTCGACGGCACCATTCCTGACGAGATCCTGTGGCGCCAGAAGGAGCAGTTCTCCGATGGCGTGGGCTACGCCTGGATCAATGGCCTGAAGGCCCACGCCGAACACGAAATCAGTGACAGCATGATGCGTGGCGCCCACGAACGCTTCCCCGTGAAGACACCCGATACCAAGGAAGCCTATCTTTACCGCCAGATGTTCGAGCACCATTTCCCATCGGCCACAGCAGTGAACTGCGTGCCCTGGGAGAAGAGCATCGCCTGCAGCACCGCCACCGCGTTGCTCTGGGACGAAGCCTTCCAAAAGATGGCGGATCCATCTGGCCGGGCGGTCATGGATGTGCATGAGACGGGGTACACGGCGGAATAAAAATAACCACGCGGAGGAGGGTTCCCGCCTCTGTGAGTGCACCGAGCAGGAGCGCGTACACGCGCGATAGGCGGGAGCGGAGAAAAGAAAATCTTTTCAGCTATCTTCAATCTTTTCTCCGCACCCCTCCGCGTAGTTTCGTTTTCCCGGTGCCGCATCCATTCAACCTATTGCCCATGGAGGGGTCCAAAGCGCATATGCCGTTGAATCTTCGTAGGCTCTCGACTTCTCTGATAGCAGGCTCACTCCTCAGCCTGGCGCTGCTGCTTGTTTTGTCCTGTGCGCGGCCGCAGGTCCAGGATCTCTCGACGCTAAGGCTGCAGCAGGTGGGCTTCCACAAGGCCAGTTACGATACTGACGGAAAACTTTTGCCGTGGACTTCCTGGGAGGACGCCATCGCCCGGGAGATGGCCTGGTATCTAAACTGTCCCCTTGGCACCAATGCTTACCCTGTCTTCGTCTATGCCACTTTCATGGATGAGCATTACCGCCCCACGAAGACCGAGATCATTCCCGCTACCCAGAACGGCATGGGGATTCTCTCCTATCTGAAATATTGGGAATACAACGGGCGATCGAATCCAAAAATTTTGCTATGGGCCCGGAAAATGGGGGACTACCTGGTGCGAGAATCCCTCACCAAAGACGTGGGGCCTTATCCTCGTTTCACTCGTTCCACGGGCCATCATACGAATTTTCCTATCAAGGCCAGCTCTCAAGGGGATGAGAAATTCGGCCCCGACGTGATTGAACCCGACAAGGGCGGATTGGCGGGCTACGCGTTGTTCAAACTCTTTCAAGCGACCGGTGATGAGCGCTATTTGCAGCAGGCGCTCCACAACGCTGAGTGCCTGGCCAGGAATATGCGCAAGGGAGATGCGAGGCACTCGCCCTGGCCCTTCCGCGTAGATTCGGTAAGCGGAAGATCCTGGGGGCGGCGCAGTGGCAATATGGCCTTCAACTTACGCCTTTTCGATGAGCTGATCGCCGCGGGGCATCCTGAATTCCAGGTGCCTCGGACCGCTTTGTGGACTTGGATCAAGGCGTATCAGATCCCATCGGCTGACCCGCGTTCGACCAGTTTGTGGATCCAATTTTTCGAAGATCAAACAGCGGAAGACAACCGCACCTCCTGGGCTCCACTGGAGCTGGCCCGCTATCTCATCGAAAAGAAAGAGCCCCTCGATCCCGACTGGAAGGCTGATGCAGAACGGCTCATCCAATTCGCCTTGAAACACTTTTCGGCCGCCGGTCCCGGCGGGGTTACCACCGTGGGGGAACAAGACGTGGACAGGCAGCCCTGGGGTGGAGCCTGCTCCAAGCTGGGCGGTGTAACGGCCTTGTTTTACGCGGCCGGTGGCGGTGAGAAATACCGGGAGATCGCCTACCGGAATCTCACCTGGATGATCTACCACATTGACAAAGACGGCTGTCCCACCGAGCGCACTGGTAACAGCATCAGCCTGCGGGGCGGATGGCAGGAGGACTGCCACACGGACGTGATCCACAATTTCATGGATGCCCTCCAGGCCGTGCCGGAATGGCGCGGCGCTGGGACACTCGTCACGCTCCCCACTGTCTCTCCGGGCGCCCTTCCCGCTCACAGCTTCTTGGCAAAGTGATGCCCCATCCCTTCGGGCCATCGGTCAGGATGAACCATTAGAACGAGGGGAACATGACTGACCCAGCCAGCAATCAGGCGCACAGAGCTATCCTCTCGCCTCCGGACCTGCGGCGCACCCAAGGCAAGTCCCGGCGGGGAACGCTGAAGAGGGCTGATCAGGGGAGCTGGACGGTTGCCGCCAACAGGCCAGAACCCGTGGAGGTGCTGAAGGCTGCGGTGGCGCACCGGGACCCTTCATTGCTACCCATCCGGTGGGGGCGCATGGCGCAGTCACCTTTTTATTTCTTTCGGGGCAATGCGGCGCTGATGGCCTTGGACCTCGCGCCTTGGCCCACCACGGGTTTGCACAATCAACTCTGCGGTGATGCCCATTTGATCAATTTCGGCGCCTTTGGAAAGCACGATGGCAGCCTTGTCTTTGATCTGAATGATTTCGACGAGACCTGTCGTGGACCCTGGGAATGGGATCTGAAGCGCCTCCTGGCCAGCGCCGTGCTGGCAGGACGGGAAGCTGGACATACCGATGCTGCCTGCTCAGAGGCAGCCAGTCGTTGCGTCCAGGCATACATGGCGGGCATGAATCGCTTCGCGGATATGGGAATCGTGGAGTTATCTCGCGAAGAAATTGGCCCACACAACGATGGTGGCGCCTTGGCCCCCATTTTCGAAAAAGCTCGCCGGGATACACCGCAAAAACTGCTAGAGAAGGCCATTGAAGAAGGTCCCCGTTTCAGGAACAAAGAACCATTTCTGCGGCCATTGACTGATGAAGAGTCTTGGCCCTTCCTCGCCTCCTTCCCCGAATACCACGACACACTCGGCCCCGCACGACAGCAGGTGTTGGCTGGCTACAAACCCGTTTGCCTCGGGCGCCGAGTGGCGGGCTGTGGCTCCCTTGGCGTGATGGATGTGCTGGTCCTGGCTTTCGGCAATGGCCCTGATGATCCACTATTTCTTGAATTCAAAGCTCAATATGGCAGTGTCTGGGCGCGTTATTTAAAGGAAGCTGCGAACACCCATGCGGGTTGCCACGCCGCTGAAGGCCAACACCGGATGCAAACCTGGGCTGATCCATTTTTGGGCTGGACCACCGTTACAGGCGCGCCCTACCTGGTCAAGCAATGGTCCGATCACAAGGCCAGCATCGAGGTTCAAGATTTGGCCGGGGTGGTCCTGGGCGATTACCTGGAGCTTTGCGGCACGGTGCTGGCGAAGGCCCATGCCCGCAGCGGCGACCCTGCCCAGATTGCCGGCTACCTGGGTCAAGGTGATGAGCTTCCAGAAGCGCTCTCTTCCTTTGCCTTGCGCTACGGGAACCAGGTCACCGAGGACTGGGTGAGATTGAAAGAAGCCATAGCGCAAGGCCGGTTGGAGTCCTGGAATCATTCGTAGCTTTACGGCGCGGGTACACCAATGCTTAGCAAGGCGGCTGTCCTGAGAAGCGGCTTGGGAGGCTCTCATGACCCGGATGGACGATCTCCAACAAAAGATGCAATCCATTGAGAAAGAGATCCTCGATGAATTGAACGGCCTGCGGGAAACCCAGGGCTACCATCTGGAAGGCAGGAGGGTCCGTATTTTGGAGACCATTCGGAAGGCCCATCGGGCCCGGCGGAAACGGGTCCATATCTACCTATGGGAGGGTCGCATTCTGGCCTACCTGGTGGCGCCTGTGATCTGGGCGGGTGTGTTCCCTGCCCTGTTCTTGGATGGGTTCGTGGTGCTCTATCAGTTCATCTGTTTTCCGGCCTATGGAATTCCGCGGGTGCAGCGCAAGGAGTACATGGTGATGGACCGGCGGCCGCTTCCCTACCTGAACTGGATCGAGAAGCTCGGTTGCATATACTGCAGCTACTTCAACGGACTGATGGCCATGGTCTCAGAGGTCGCGGCCCGCACCGAACAACACTTCTGCCCCATTAAACATGCGTTACGGCCGAAAACACTTCACAGTCGCTACCGCTACTTCTTCGACTACGGGGATATGGAGGCCTACCGTGCCCGCCTGGAAGCGGTGAGGCATGATTTCTCGGATGTGCGGACCATCCTTTCGCCAACCTTTCCGAAGCCCTGAACCACCAATTTTAGGAATTCGAATGAACCCAGCACGCCTTCACCGATCATCGTTGATTGCCTTGATAGCGCTCCTTTTCGGCTGGTTCCCCGGAATGGCGCGGGCTCAGGCTGCTAAAGCAGAGGCCAAGGCAGCTCAGAATTCACCAGTTCTGTCGGACTCCGATATTCGGAAGATCCTGATGGAGCGAATCGAAGACTTCCACCAGGGTGTCGGCATTGTGGTGGGGGTGATTGATCCGAAAGGGCGCAGGGTCATTTCCTACGGCAGCTTAGATCAGAGGGATGCCCGCGTTTTGAATGGCAAAACGATTTTCGAAATCGGCTCCGTCACCAAGGTATTCACCTCTCTGGTGCTAGCGGACATGGTTCAGCGTGGCGAAGTCACATTGACGGACCCCGTCGCCAAGTTCCTTCCCGAGGACGTGAAAGTACCGCAGCGAAATGGCAAGTCCATCACGCTCCAGGACCTTGCCAGCCAGACCTCAGGTCTGCCGCGCATGCCGGACAATTTTGCGCCCAAGAACCTGTCGAATCCCTATGCAGATTATTCCCCGGAACTCCTTTTCAAGTTTCTCTCCACCTATGAACTCACACGCGATATCGGTTCTAAATACGAGTATTCCAATCTGGGCGTAGGTTTGCTGGGCCAGGCCCTCGCACGGAGGGCGGGCATGGATTTCGAGCACCTGGTTCGCACCCGTATTGGAACGCCTTTGGGGATGACGAGCACGGGCGTCACGTTGACGCCAGAAATGAAAGCCCGGCTGGCAGTAGGCCACGATGACAAATTGGTGCCGGTCTCCAATTGGGATATCCCCACCCTGGCGGGTGCCGGGGCACTGCGTTCCGACGTTGATGACATGCTCACCTTCCTGGCGGCGAATCTCGGATTCACCCAATCGAAATTGACCCCGGCCATGACCGCCATGCTGGCAAACCGAAAACCCACCGGCATGCCCGGAGTGGAGATCGGCCTCGCCTGGCATATCTCCACCAAGGACGGTTCCGAGATCATTTGGCACAACGGGGGCACCGGCGGCTACCGGTCTTTTATGGGTTTCAACCCCAAGACACGCACGGGAGTGGTAGTCCTTTCCAATACATCCAATGATGCGGGAGTTGATGATATTGGAAGGCACATCTTGGACTCGCGCCTGCCTCTGATGCAGGCCCCCAAGAGCCATAAAGAAATTGCCCTTGATCCCAAAAAAACGGATGGCTTCGCGGGCCAGTACCAACTTGCCCCCGGCTTCATCCTGACGGTCACGCGGGAAAGCGAGGGTCTTTTCGCCCAGGCCACCAACCAACCCAAATTCGAGCTCTTTCCGGAAGGGGAGCGGACCTTCTTCCTGAAAGTCGTTGATGCGCAAATCACCTTCGAGGCCGACCTGAATGGGAAGGCAAGTGGCCTAGTGCTTCACCAAGGCGGACGGGACATACCCGGCAAGCGGTTGGAGGGAGAAGTCCCAACGCCCGCGGCCCACAAAGAGATCAGCGTTGACCCGAAGCTGTTCGACCTGTACATCGGCCATTACGCCCTGGCTCCCACCTTCATTCTGACGATCACCCGGGAAGGGGACCACCTGTTTGCCCAGGCCACCAACCAACCCAAATTCGAGCTCTTCGCAGAAACCAGGAAGGACTTCTTCCTCAAAGTCACCGATGCCCAGGTCAGTTTTGAGACCGATGCCCATGGCAAGGCCATCAGCCTGATCTTGCACCAGAACGGCGCGCACACGCCGGCCAAGCGGTTGGATTGAAGATCCTGGTTCTGATCTCGCCGCCTGCCGAAGCCTTCGCCATGCATAGAAGGCAGGTAAATCCCGGAGCCAGGGTTTAAATAATCCCGAAGGGCAGAATGCTGCCCAATCAGAACCGCATCCGGATCGAGGCATTCACGCTCCGACCCGGCAGCAGGTAATACTGGGAATCCCCCAGTTCGCTTTCGGCCACGGGATTGCGGCGATCGGTCAGGTTCTGGCCATCGATACGAAACTCCCACTGACCTGCGCGGTAGCCGAGGCCCGCGGCGAGCGTCGTGTAACCGCCCACAGGCGCCGTATTGCGCTTGTTCAGGTACACTCCACCGGTGTAGTTCAACTCGATGGAACCGTTGAAGCCGTTCGCTGGCGCGTAGAGAAGTCCAAGGGCGCCCAGCTGGTAAGGCGACATTTCCAGCCGGTTGCCTTTCAACTGGGTAGGCACACCGGGATCGAACTCGAAGACGAAATCGCGGAAGCGCGTGTCGTGGTAGCTGTAGGAAACCCGGGTGAAGATGTCCTTCCCGCAACGGTACCGCAAGTCGGCCTCGACGCCCTGGAAGCGCTGCTTGCCGGTGTTGATCAGGGTCGGCAGCGTATCCCCCGGTTTGAGCGTGGAGGACACCAGATTGTCGAAATCCATGAGGAAGGAACTAACCTCCAAGGCCAGCTTTCCATCCATGAGCTTTGCCTTCATTCCGAAATCGAAACTTTGGGCGGTCTCTGGGTCGAGGATCTGCCGGGTGCTATCGAGGCCGAAGTCGAGTGCTGCGGGCTTGAAGGAATTCCGATAGTTCGCAAAGAAGTTGACTTGGTTCGAGCCACCCTGCCAAGCCGTCCAGCTCAAGCCGGCGCTTCCCGTGAACCGTGTCACGGTGCGGGAATCCAGCCCATTGCCATCCAGCTGATGGCCACCTTCCAGATCCACGCCAAAGACCCGGCGGGATTCATCGGTGCGGTTGATGCGCCCCCCGACCTCGATGATGAGGCGGGGCGTCACCGTCCATTCCGTGAAGGCGTAAAGCCCAGAGAAATCACGCCGATCATCCACGCGGATGTCCGCGGCGGGGGGCAGTGCGCTGCTTCCTGGAGGATTTGTGCCGTTCAAGTTCACGAAGTAGTCGAAATCCCCGCCTCGGCCCTTGCCCTGGCCATGGAGATGGTCGAAGCCGATGACCGTCTTGAGGCTGGGAACCGAGATCCAGGCCACGTGGCTGTCGAAATAAATGTCCGTCATCTGGACCTCTTCCCGGAAGCCGTGAGCGTTGGGATCGTCCTCGCTGATGTCCACCAGAAAGCCGCGGAACACATTTTGTTTCGCCTGGGAGATTGCCAAAGTCGTGGACCAAAGCCCGCCCGCCAGGGCCCGGTCGTAGCCCATGTTCAGGGCCACGCGGCGGTCGTTGATGAAGGCGCCAGCCGGATTGTGGTTGGTATCCACGGCGATCTCATCCGTGAGGACCTTCCCGGTCCTTGGATGGGGACTGTTGGGCTTCTGATCCACGGAAGTCCAGTCCACGTCAAAGTGGAAAGTGCCCTCGGCCAGTTCCATGCGGTTGCGCCAAAGCAAATGGCTGCGCTGGAATTCCGTCCGCGGATCATCGAAACCCTTCTTGGCAAAATCCACGGTGAGGCTGGAATCGAAGCCCGCCCACTTAGGCACTTTCAGGGTGACCACACCGCCGCCGCTGCCATGGCTTCCGCCTGAGAGCATTGCGGAACCCTGGGCATCCGCGGGCAGCTTGTGGATGACGTGAATGACTCCCACGAAGGAGGTGGCGCCGTACATCACGGGCGCTGCGCCGCGCTGCACTTCGATACGCTCGACATCCTGCAGATTGAGGGTGGAGAGGGCCGGGTTAAAGGTGCCACCCCATGGCACGCCGTCCACCACCAGCAGGAAAGCGTCAAATTCCTTCAGCCCCCAGAATTCGGGGATGCTGGAAGCCGGACCGCCGTCGCCGCCAGGGGCGATGAAGACGCCTGCGGCCATGGCCAACGCGCTGCGCAGGTCCGTGGCCCCGCGATCCGCCAATTCCCTGCCGGTGATCACCGTGATGGAAGCGGGAACTTTGGCCGGATCTTCAGGAAATCGGGTGGCCGTGACCTGCACGGTGGCGCTGCCCGGGTCTTTGGGTGGGGCCTGCGCGAATCCTTGGAAGGCGCAAACACCCCCAGCAGCCACAAGAAGATAGCAAAGTCGCAGATTTTGCACGGGGTCCTCGGAAATAGCCAAACGATCACATCCAAATGAGACGAGATCTGCCTGGAGATTGTCTGAAAGGATCTTGTCAGTTTTATTTATAAATGACAAGAACCTTTCAATTCAACCATTCATCCGGGATCGCAGGATATCTACCAATCCACCGCCATTGGCCAGGGCCTGCACGAGAGCGCTGCCGATGACAGGCGTCGCGCCCATGGCCCGCACTTCGGCCATGGCCGCGGAATCGCTCAGACCGAAACCCACCGCCAGCGGGCGGTCAGAGATGGCTTTCAAAGCCGCCACTCGCTCTCTTACCGGTGCGAGGTCCGTGGTATCGCCGGTCCCCGTCACACCCAGGCGGGCCACCACGTAAGCGAAGCGTTGGGCAAAAGGGTGACCTGGCCCGGGATCAGGACGCCGTTCCAGAAGGCCCTTGGCCCGTTCGATATCCGTGGTGGGGGAAAGGAGGGGAATCATGGGGAAACCTGCGGTCCGTAGCTTAGCTTCGAATTCCGCTTCCTCGGAATCAGGCAGATCCACCACCAGCAAGGCTTTCACGGGTGTAGGCCACAGCAGGTCGAGCAAGCGATCTGCGCCGATCTGCAGCAAGGGATTCAAGTAGGTGAAGAGGATCAGGTCGGGACTCTCCGTCAATCCGGCCAGCATTTCGAGCACGCGCAAGGGTGTGGCGCCCCGCTGGATGGCGCGGTGGGCCGCAGCCTGAAGCACGGGGCCATCGGCGATGGGATCGCTATGGGGCAGCCCGATTTCCAGTGCCTCGATGCCCAAAGCCTTAGCTTCGGCAAGGAGTTGCGGCAAGGCTGCGAGGGATGGGTCACCGGCCATGATGAAAGGAAGTAGTTTATTCATACTTTTTGTTCCTTAAATACCGAGTTTAGATTGGTATGTGGATAGATCCTTGTCTCCACGTCCCGAGAGCCCCAGGAGAACCGTGGCGAAACCTCGTTTCGCCAACTCCGGAAGCAAGGCCAAGGCGTGGCTCGATTCCAGCGCGGGCAGGATGCCTTCGGATTCGCAGAGCCATTGGGCCGCCTCCAAGGCCTGGGCATCCGATGCGCGCAGCACTTCAATTTTCCCATCCAAGGCGAGCGCCGCCAATTCCGGCCCCAACGCTGGGTAATCGAGGCCTGCACTGATGCTGGCTGTCTCCGCAGTATGACCGTGCTGGTCCTGCAGCAGGAGCGTCTTGCACCCATGCAGTACGCCCAGGCGCCCGCCATCCAACCGCGCGGCATGTTCGCCCAGGGCCGACCCATGCCCTCCAGCTTCCACCGCGAATCGGTGCAGATCATCCCCCAGAAAAGGCACCAACAGGCCAAGACCATTGCTGCCGCCCCCCGCGCAAGCGATGACCGCATCCGGCAAAGAGACGGTCTGTTCCAGCATCTGGGCCCGGGCCTCCTCGCCGATGACCGTTTGAAAGGTGCGCACCATAGTTGGAAAAGGATGGGGACCCAAGGCGCTGCCAAGGATGTAATGAGCCTTGTCGCAGCGCGCAGCCCAAGCGCGGAGGGCTTCGTTCACAGCTTCCTTCAGGGTCCCCTGCCCTGCTTCCACTGGCACTACTTTTGTGCCGAAAAGCCTCATACGGGCCACGTTCGGGGCCTGTCGGGCCATATCAGTCACGCCCATGTAGACCGTGCATTTCAGCCCCAACCTGGCGCACGCGGCGGCGGCGGCCACGCCATGCTGGCCCGCGCCGGTTTCGGCGATGATTTCCGACTTGCCCATCCGTCGCGCGAGCAGAGCCTGGGCCATGGCGTTGTTGATCTTATGAGCACCGGTGTGGGTGAGGTCCTCGCGTTTGAGAAAGAGGCCTTGCAAGCCAAACTTCGCCGCCAATCGAGTGGCCGAGGTAAGAGGAGTCGGGCGGCCTACGAAATGACGTAATTCGCTCTTTAATTCGACCCGGAAAGAAGGATCATCCAAAGCCATCCGAAAGGCTTCTTCAAGATCCAGCAGCGGCTGCATCAGGGTTTCCGGCGCGTAGCATCCACCGAGCCCCCCGGTGCCGAATCGCGTGGGAAGCAGGAACTCAGTCGCGTGCATAGTGGGCCTCGCTGGACAAAGTCTTAGCGGTTTGAATGAAGGCCTTGACCTTCAAGGGATCCTTGATGCCTGGTGAACGCTCCAAGCGGCTGGCGGCATCGAACCCCCGGAACTGGATTCGTGCTTCAGCTGGGCAAAGTGCCGCCCGTTCTCGCAGGTTTTGAGTATGGAGTCCGCCCGCCAACAAGAAGTCTCCCGGTGGCGGGAAAGTCATGGCGTGGGTTTGCCCGGAACCACCTACCAGACCCGTGGCTTGAGGATTCGACTCCCAGATGTAAAGGTCTATTGGAATGGGCATTGTAATGGGCATTGCGCCTTGCTCATCACTCCATGGAAGCAAAATGAAATAACCTTCTGCTTTTAATCGTTGAACTACGGCTGCCCGATATTCAGAGGACACATGGGGCTGAATGTTCCGTATGCCCGCAACGCTCGCCAATCTTATGATGGCCTCGGCGTCATCCGAAACCATGACCAGCACGGCCTGGTCGCGCACTTCAGTGGTTGCTTCGGCCAGATCCGCACAATGTCTCGGGCTGGGCGGATGCACGACGAAGCCTAAATAATCAGCGCCTTCGGCGGCGGCGAAGGCGGCATCGGCGGCATTGGTAAGGCCGCAGATTTTGACTTTCATAAAGCCACGCGAGTTTTAGAGCCAACCAAAATCCGTTCCAGGAATCCTTTGGGATTCGCGCTGCGCATGAGGGCCTCGCCCATAAGCACGGCATCGAAGCCTGCCATGAATGCCTTTACCGCATCCTCGGGCGTAGCAAGACCCGATTCACGAATCAGCACCGCGTTTGGAAAGGCTTTTCTGAGCGGCGCAGCGCTGGGCGCTCCAAGCGTGAAAGTCGAGAGATCTCGCGCATTGATGCCAACAAGTCGGGCTTTGGCAGCCTGGGCCACAGGAATTTCTGTCAAGTCATGCAGTTCCACAAGCGGCTCCAACCCCAAGGCCCGCGCGCCGTCGGCAAAGATGGCGGTGGCTTCCTTCAAAACGCGGGCGATGAGCAGCACAGCCCTGGCACCGGAGGCGGCAGCGTCGAAGAGATGCGCTTCGGAGATCACGAAACCTTTGTAGAGGCTTGGCACTCCAAGTTCTACAGCCTGGGCTAGATGTCTGCTTGAACCCAGGAAATAACGAGGTTCGGTGAGGATCGAGAAACACGCGGCGCCACCTTCCTGGTAGGCGATCAGTTGTTCCCGCAAGGCTGTGCCCGCCGCGAAGGGTCCAAGCGAAGGTGAGCCCTGCTTGAATTCCGCGATGATGGCGCAGCCTTCTCGCACATGGCTCTCACGCAGAGCTGATTCGAAGGGACCAGCCTGGTGCGCGGACAAGGGTTCCCTTTCGGAACCGGCTGCTGATGGCAATTCACTGATCCGCGCCAACTCGGACAGCAGCACCTTTTGAAGGTGTGAGCTGGGGGCCAGGCCAGTGCCCTGCACCAGCTCCTCAGGATTCGGGAATGCGCTCATCAGCGGGCCTCCGCATTGGTTGGAAGCGGCAATGAGAACCCGCCTTCAAGGGAGTCCTTGGCTTCACGAAAATAATCTGGTACACGATCCAGTCCCACATCGCGATGCAGCACCAACCCCAGCGCCACTTGAAGCGCCACGCCATCGGCTATGGCAGGGCGGAAGTCGGGATGTTTGGAGCCCCCATGAAGGCCCCTGGCCACCCTCAGCGCTTCAGCCCGGTCGTGCACGCGAAGAGCGTTCTTGGCTGGCTGCGGAATGCCCAGCTCGCGCGGGACCAGCACCTGCAAAGGCTCCAGAGCGCCATCATGAATTTCAATGACCATGGTCGGCCCTTCAATGGACGCCTCATCCAGGCCCCGGCCTTCGGCGTCCTTCCCGTGAACTACGAAGGCCCGTTGCACGGAACTCTTCGCGAGCGCGCCCGCCATGGGCTTCAACAAGGCTTCTTTCGCCACGCCCAGAAGCTGCAGTTGCGGCTTCCCAGGATTTAACAGTGGACCCAAGAGATTAAAAATTGTGGGGATGCCAAGGCGCTTGCGGATCTCCCGCAGGCGGCCCAACAGCGGGTGATAGGCGGGTGCGAAGAGGAACGCGAAACTCCGTTTCCGAAGATCATCCACCAACTGTTCTGGAGATCGGGCCAGGTCGTAGCCCAGGGCCTCCAGCAGGTCCGCCGAGCCGCACAGGCTCGTGGCCGCACGATTGCCATGCTTTAGCACCGGCACGCCAAGATGCGCCAAGTGCAAGGCCGCAAGTGTGCTCAAGTTGGCCGTGGATGCGCCATCTCCGCCGGTGCCGCAGGTATCCAGCACGCGCATTCCCGAATCGGGAAAGGGAATGGCGACTTCCTGCAAGGCCTCGGCGAAGGCCGCCAATTCTTCGGCTTCGGGAACCCGTTGGGCCAGCAGCGCCAGGCAGGCGCCCACCAGCAGCGCGTCGGTGTCCTGGTCAATGAAGGTCTTCATCAACTCCCTTGCCGTGATGTGCGGCAAGGGTTGGATAGGGTTGTGGGTGGTGAGCAGAGTCATGAGGGATCCTTCCGACTAAGAGCTAAAAAACATGAGCTATCAGCCATGAACAACACCGGCCAGTTTCAGAAAATTTTTCAGCAGGGCCGGGCCATCAGGAGTGAGGATGCTTTCCGGGTGAAACTGGACGCCCCAGCGGGGCAACGTGGCATGTTCGATGGCCATGATCTCGCCGCCTGGACTCGTCCCCGTCACACGCCAACACGCAGGCAGGGTCAATGTTTCCGCGATGAGGCTGTGATAACGGCCGATAGGGAAGTCCTGGGGCAGGCCTGCAAAAACCCCCATGCTTTCATGTCGCAGCGGTGTGGCCTCGCCATGAAGGGGTTCCAAGGCGCGGACGACCTTGCCTCCAGTGGCCGCCACAAGCGCTTGATGCCCCAGGCAGACCCCCAGCACAGGGACTTTCCAATCGCTCCCGGCGATAGCCATATGGCCTGGACTTTCACTAGGATGACCCGGGCCCGGCGACAGCACCACGGCTTCGGGATTCATGGCCTTCGCCTCATCAAGCGCGATGGCATCGTGGCGCACCACGCGGACTTCGGTGCCAAGGGTTTCGAAGGCCTGCACCAGGTTGTAGGTGAAGCTGTCGAGGGCATCAATCAGCAGGATCATCTCTCCATCTCCGAAAGATTCACGCCCAGGGCTTCGGCGACTGCGCCCATCTTCTGCAACGTCTCGCGGTATTCCGAAGCTGGATCCGAGGCCCGCACGACACCTGCTCCGGCTTGCAGGTAGGCCGCTCTGTTCGCGTAGATCGCTGTGCGCAGGATCAGCGCGGTATCCAATACGCCATCGGCGCCGATGCGCACCAAGGCGCCGCCGTAAGGACCGCGCATGTCGCCTTCCAGTTCGGCGATGCGTTGACAGGCCCGCAGTTTCGGCGCGCCGCTTACTGTTCCCGCCGGGAAGCACGATGCCAGTACATCCAGCGCATCCAGGCCCTCCTTCAGCTTCGCCTTCACGGTGGTGGTGAGGTGCAATACGTGGCTCGTGCGTTGTGAAGCTAATGGCTTTTCCACCCGCACGCCGCCCGGCACGGCAATACGGCCCAGATCGTTGCGTGCCAGGTCCACGAGCATCTGGTGTTCGGCCAGTTCCTTGGGATTGCGCTTCAGCGCTTCGAATCGTTCGGCGTCTTCGTCATCGCTGCCGCCCCGGGCCACCGTTCCTGCTATGGGCAGTGTCTCCGCCTGCCCCTCGGACACGCGCACCAGCATTTCCGGGGATGCGCCGACGAGGGCGAAATCATCCCATTCCAGCAGGAAGGCATAGGGGCTGGGATTGAGACGCCGCAGGCGTCGGTAGGCCTCCAGGGGCGAGGGCGGATCCTCCACTCGAACGCGATGGCTGGGCACCATCTGGTAGACGTCACCATTCAGGATCCGCTCCTGGATGGCCTTCACGAAGTCTTCGTACTGTGCCTGGCTGACCTGGGCGATGGCTTGGGTCCGGTGCGCCGGTTCCACCGGCGTAGCGAAATGTTTCAACAGTTCAGCTAGTTCATCCAGCCGTGCCATGCCTTCGCTTGGATCGCCGCAAAGCACCTGCAATTCGGCCACCTGATGCAGGTGATCAATCACCAGGGCGGCGTCGAAGCGCCGCATCCACACGGTCGGAAGCCCCAGGCTATTTTTGGCGGGCAAGGGTAGGCTCGGTTCCAGTGCGACGATGGCCTCGAAACCCACATAGCCCGCGCAACCCACGCCGATGGGAAAGGCATCGCGGGGGCCGGGGAGATCCGCCCGGGCGTCCGATTCACTTTGTAAAGTGCCAATGGACGCCAGCCCTCGCAGCGCCTCGACCCAGCCCATTCCAGGCGGCTCCAGGCGGACTTCGTCCTGGCCTTCCAGCAGCACAAAACTATGGCGGCCCACCCGCTCGCCCAGGTCGCAGGATTCCAGCAAAAGGCTGGCGCCAGCGTGCTTCAAGGCAAGAAAGGCCGAGAGGGGGGTGATGAGATCCGCGGGAAGCAGGCGGCGCAGCAGCATGATGGGTGTGTCCAAATAAAAAAGCCCGGGTCCACATGGGAACCGGGCTCGGAAGGGAGAAAAAAATCAGCTAGGTAGTAGCGTCCCCATCCGAGCAGCCGCGCCACCACCAACCCAGATAGGCCGCAGGAGCGAAAGTGCCGGAAACGAACGTCATGAAAACCATCTCAGCAGCAAGGATGGGGCTGTGTCAACTTGATCGTCTTGGCAACGGGCTTATAAAGGTGCTCACGCAGACCGCCACCAGCTTCGAGGTGCGGAAACACTCTGCTCGTTCGAATGGGAGCCCGAACACCGCCTTGAAAACACGCGGCGCCCCGGCCTTGCTCTGAAAGTGGATCAAGACGGCAGCACTGGGCTTCAAGGCCGCCATGAATCATGCCCGATGGTGCCCAACCACTTGGAAGCCCATTTCCCGTTATTGCTTGTCCCGCAGATAGTGCAGCTCAACTTCCCAGAAACCTGATCCGCCCACCCTTCGACAGCCTTCGGCATGAATCCATGGGAGTGTCTCCCCGGTGCCCGGATCCTGGGCCTGGGTGACCTCGCGGAGGTCTTGCTTGGTGAGCAGATCAGCTCTTGGCATCCATTGGTTGCTCCCATACGGTACCGTTGCATCGACCAAGGCATCCTGTTCACCCGTGCGACCCAGGAGACCGCTTTTCTTCGTGTATCGATTCCGAAGCAGGAACCATCAAGACCATTTTGCTGGGCCGACTGGGCAAGCTTGCATCGTTCGAGGACCCTGTTTTGAAATAGACTCTTCACATGCCTGATGATTCCTTCCCTTCCGACGCGCTACCTGAACGACCTAACACTATTCATACCCAGGACCCTTTGAATCCAAGGGGTCCATGGAGCTTCATGAGGGAAGCTATCGGTGGCGGGCTTTCGAAATGGTCCTGGCAGCTCATGGCGGCCTGGGTGGCCTTCCAGGTGCTCACTAGCTTTGTGTGGGCCCGGCATCTGGGCGGTTTTGCGGCCTTTGGAAACCCTACCGGGGGCAGCGTACTTCCGAATAATTGGGGCGAGCATCTCACGGCAAGAGATATCTGGGAGCTCATGGAAAATGGGGGTATGAAGCACGAACCGTTTGGCTCGATGGTGCCGCTGCTCGCGCTTCTCTGTCTGATGTGGGTGTTCTGGTCGGGATGGGCCATGCAGGCTAACTGCCTGGGTTTCCCGCCGCGCTTAAAGCACTGGGTGTTAGGTCTGCTGGACGCCCTTCTTCTTGGGTTTTTGCCTTTGGGAATCGTATTTGGTCTGGCACGGTGGGCGCTGTCCACCATGGGTTCCACGGGTATCCAGGGCCTGGGTTGGGTGTCGTTCGTGGGGACTCCGCTCCTCTTCATGGCCTTTATTTCAGCCCTCAACCTTCAATGGTGGCTTTGCCGGATGGACCGCGCAGCAGGGTCCACTGGATTGCTGCGTCACTGGGGCCGCAGTTTTCTACGGCTTTGGATGAACCCAGTGCAATGGACGAGCCTGGTGCTTGCCGGGGTGATGCTGCGGGCGGGACTCGCCTTTCTGGCGATCTGGAGCGGCTGGCGCCTTGGCGGAGGGAGCACTTCTAGAGTGGAGTTGTTGCTTCTGCTGGAGCTGCTTTCCGCAGGGATCAATGCTTGGCTACTGGGTTGGTTTCTGCGTCTGACAGCCTTGTTCTGGAAGCAGGATGAAAAGGTGCGAAACGTGAGATTGGAATTGGAAGTGGCCAGGAAAATGGCCGTGACGGTTGAGTCACTGGAGATGGGCGGAACCAATGAGGCTTGAAATTTCTATCCTGGCGCTCGCGCTTGCGCTCTCCCCCCTGGCTTGCCAAAAAGCAATGGTGGCGCCAAAGCCCAGCTCAACCATCAGCCAATCCGAAAATCCGAGGCCCGCTCCTCAATTGCTCCAGGCCCAGACCATGGGAGTGATCCAGGATTTTCTGGATGACCCAGGCATCATGACGATTCTTGCGCCCAAACAGGCCGAGATCAAAGCCACCTTTGACCTGCCCCTATGTGCGTGCCCCAAAGGGCTTTTTCGAGGCCGCAACGGGGAGGAAAATCTTTTGGGCTATTGGGTTACGGACATCATGCGCGCCCGCGCAGCCCTGTTGATTGGCAGGCCCGTGAAGTTCGCCCTGACCAACAGTGGTGGGCTTCGCGCCAATTTGCCCGCGGGCCAATTGAAAGTGTCCGATATGTACGGTGTCATGCCCTTCGAAAACGAACTGGTGACCCTCGAGATGACCGGCCAGGACGTGATGGACGCCGTCAAGCAGGGCATCCTTCATCGTGGAAGCGAACCCAGTTCCGGTGTGAAGTTGGTCTTGTCAGGGCCCGTGGACAAACCCGAATTCCTGATCACCTGGGAGGATGGGGCGGCCATCAAGCCTGACGAACCCGTCACGGTGGCCACCACGGATTACTTGTATAACGGTGGCGATTCCATTCCCGCCCTGAAGAAAGGCCGTCGCCCCTTCACCACGGGTGTATCCATGCGCCAGATGCTGTTGGACGCCTGCGGAGACTTGGCCAAAGCCGGAAAGCCCTTGGAAGCCCCTGCCCTGGGCCGTTACAAAATCACACCTGAGCTGTATAACGCCGCTCGCGATCACAAACTTGGGCATTGAAAAGTTGAGAAGTTGAGAAGTTGAGAAGTTGAAAAGTCTAGAGCTTGAAAGATTGAGAGGCTGCTATGGAACGTCGTCATTTTCTCAGCTCACTAGGCGCTGCCGCAGCCGCCAGCCAGCTGCCTCTGAGAGGTGATGCGGGAGGCGCGACATCGCGCATGACGCTCCTCCACACTAACGACACCCACAGCCACATCGAGCCCTTCGGCCCCGGCAATGGCCAAGCCTCTGGCAAGGGCGGCATGGCACGGCGCGCTTCCATGGTAAAGCAGGCGCGGGCCACAATCCCCAACGTATTGCTGTTGGATGCGGGCGATACCTTTCAAGGCACTCCCTACTTCAATCAATACAAAGGGAAGCTGGACTTTGAACTTATGAGCAAGGTGGGCTATGACGCGT
This sequence comes from Holophagaceae bacterium, assembly GCA_025361125.1. Lineage (GTDB taxonomy): Bacteria > Acidobacteriota > Holophagae > Holophagales > Holophagaceae > JANXPB01. Next base: position 19,008 of record JANYBM010000022.1, read on the forward strand.
CCACGTTGGGCAATCACGATTTCGACAATGGCGTGGACATGCTGCTGGAGGCCATGGAATTCGCCAAATTTCCTTTCCTGAATTGCAACTTCGAGTGCAAAGGTGCGCCTGCTTTGGGCAAGCGCCTAACACCTTGGATCATCAAAGAATTCCCCGGCTTCAAGGTAGGGCTCACCGGCGTGGGAGTGGATTTCAAGGGACTCGTCTCCACGGAAAATCACAAAGGTGTGGATTGGATCTCCCCGGAAGAAACCTTGAAACCGGTCATCCGACAGCTTCGTGAAGTGGAAAAGGTGGATCTCGTAGTCCTCATCTCACACCTAGGCTATGACCTGCATGGTGATGCCATTGACGACCTGCACATTGCGAAGCTGGTGCCAGGTATGGATGTGATCATCGGCGGCCACAGCCACACCTTCTTGGATCAGCCCACCAAAATTCAGCAGGATCTTGGAGAAACGCACATCTTCCAGGTGGGATGGGGTGGCATCAATCTCGGCCGAATGGATTTCGCCCTGTCTAAAGGCCAAGTCCGCGCCGCCAGTGGAAGGCCCGTTCCCGTTTCCGCATTGGCAGCAGCTGCTGGATGACCTGTGATACTGATCACTATTGGGAAGGCCCATACATGGTCTTCACAGAACTGCATCACCTTCGCCGGGGCTATTGTTGTGGCTCAAAATGCCGTCATTGCCCCTTCGAGCCACGATTTGAGCAAGGTGGGAGCACGCTCCGGACACTGCTTCATCGGCCCTGCGGCGAGCTCTGAAACCCTGATGAATGCTTGATCCCGGCCTGTCTTCGTGGGACGCTGCTGTTGGTTATTTCTAGGAGAACGCATATGACCGCAGTCCAGATCACTCCTCCCGCAAACGGCGAAAAGATTCGCATCGAAAACGGCCAGCTGCACGTTCCCGATCGGCCGATCATTCCTTTCATTGAAGGCGACGGTACCGGTCCAGATATCTGGAGAGCCTCGGTGCGCGTGTTCGACGCGGCGGTGGCCAAGGCCTACGGCGGGAAACGCCAGATCCAATGGATGGAAGTCTTTGCCGGCGAGAAGAGTTTCAAACAGTTCGACACCTGGTTGCCCGATGAAACCATCACCGCCTGCCGGGACTACCTGGTGAGCATCAAGGGCCCCCTGACCACCCCTATCGGAGGTGGCATCACCAGCCTGAATGTGGCCTTGCGCCAGAAACTGGACCTGTACGTCTGCCTGCGCCCTGTGCGCTGGTTCAAGGGTGTGCCCAGCCCAGCCAAACGCCCCGAAGACGTTGATATGGTGATCTTCCGCGAAAATACCGAAGACATCTACGCGGGTATCGAATTCGAACAAGGCAGCGAGGATGCGAAGAAATTTCTGAAAATCTTCGAGGAGAACTGGCCCAAGCAGTACGCCAAGATCCGTTTCCCCAATACCGCGGGCATTGGCGTCAAGGCCGTATCAAAGGAGGGCACGGAGCGACTCATGCGTGCGGCCATTGATTACGCCATAGCGACCCACCGTGAGAGCGTCACCATCGTACACAAAGGCAACATCATGAAGTTCACGGAAGGCGCCTTTCGTAACTGGTCCTACGCGGTGGCCGAGGCTGAATACGGCGACAAGACCTACACCTGGAGCCAATGGGAGCGCACCAAGAAGGCCTCCGGCGAGGACGCCGCCAACGCCGAACAAAAAGCGGCCCTGGCCACCGGAAAAATCCTGGTGAAAGATGCCATTGCCGACATCACGCTGCAGCAGATCCAGACCCGTCCCAAGGAATTCAGCGTCATCGCCACCTTGAACCTGAACGGCGATTACCTGAGCGACGCACTGGCCGCGCAGGTGGGGGGGTTGGGCATCGCCCCAGGTGGCAACATCAATTACCTCACCGGCCACGCCATCTTTGAAGCCACCCATGGCACAGCGCCAAAATACACGGATCTGGACAAAGTGAATCCGGGCTCTGTCATCCTTTCCGGCGAAATGATGCTGCGCTACATGGGCTGGACCGAAGCCGCCGATGTGATTCTGGCCGCCATGGACAAAGCCATCGCATCCAAGCATGTGACTTATGATTTCGCCCGTCAGATGGAAGGCGCGACCGAAGTCAAGTGCAGTGGCTTCGCAGATGAGATCATCAAAAACCTGTGATTCAGAACGAATCAGTGATTCAAACAAGGGCTCGTGATGCGGGCCCTTGTTTGAATCAAAATCTTGGGAATTTAGATCTTGAACTTCACCACCTGGTCGGAGGTTATGTTCACCATTTGTTTGATGCCTTTGACTGAGATCACATGCCGTCCACGGCTGACGGTGATGGGGTTGCTACCGTCGCTGTCCTTGCCCGTGGGCGTTCCATCTATGGAGACTTTGTCATAGGTGGGAAAGGTGGATACGGTGATGAGCGCGGTGCCAGGCACATTGATCAGTACCACTTGCCCACCCTTTGCGGTAATGGGGCGCGAATCGCGGTAGAAGAATGATGAGTTGCTGAGCTCCAGCTTATGGGGGCCATCACTCACGGTGGTTTTGCTCGACGAGGTCAACTCACCCGCATCCTTGCCATCTATGCGGACCCGCACGGGGAATCCACCGGTGAGCTTCAAAGTGGCCGGAGCATTGGGATCCGGGGGATTGATCTCCGAAGGGTTTTTTAATTGGATGGGCGATTCATCTGGGATATCGCCCATGAGGTAATCGCGGCTAAAAATCAGTTCGTCCTTCTTCAATGACAGTGAGTGTTTCCTTCCTTCGTTCCAGCGCAGCTTCACGGGAGTGCGGTCCTGCAAAGTATCACCATCGAGCGTCACCGTTGCACCAGGGGGGTCTGACTTCAGGGTGATGTCGCTTTCCTTCGCCTTCAGCGTGGGTTGGAGCTTATCCCCCTCCTTGTAGGCGATGGTCACTGATTCAAAGCCTTTGTGCTCGAACCGGACCCTATCACCCGTTTTGAGCTGCACATTGGTGGGAGTGTCCCCATCAACTTTTTTATCATTCTTGAATACGGCGGCCTTGGGTGGATCCGAATTCACGAGGACCCGGCTGCCACCCTTCAGCACGTACCATCCACTGAAACCCAGAAGCCCCAGGATGAGGATGCTCGCGGCAATCAGCCCCCCCCTGCTCTTGCGCGGTCCCAACATGATGGAGGGGGAGGAATCCAGCAGCGTTTCATCGCTGGCCCGGGACACGATGGGGGGCAACGGTGCATCACCCCCCATGTGCATGATGCCCAACAACTCTCGTCGCTCATCCTTTTCGATTTCAGAAGTGGCATCCATCAGGTCCTTGACGAAGGCACCGCAAGACGTGTATCGGTCCGCAGGCTTTTTGGCCAGTGCACGGAAAAAGATGCGCTGCCATCCCCCTGGGAGGATCCCGAGCACAGGCGGTTGTACTTCGATGGGTGGTTCATTCACGATGCGATAGAGAATCGTATTGATGGAGTTGCCTGGGAACGGTGAAACACCAGAAAGCATTTCGAAAACCAGCACCGCGAAGCTGAATTGGTCCGAACGACCGTCAACGGTACCTTCGCGGATCTGCTCAGGGCTGGCATAGCTGGGCGTCCCTAGGAAAGTACCGGTTTGAGTGAGGTTCGCGTCTTCGCGCTTGGCGATGCCGAAGTCCATGAGCTTGGGCCTGCCATCCTCGGTGATCATCACGTTGCCCGGCTTGACGTCGCGGTGTACGATGCCCGCCTTATGAGCGTGATCCAAAGCCTCAGCCACACCGGCCGCGATCCTTAACTTGTCCTTGATAGGGAACGGACCGCCAGCCTTGATGATGTGGTCCAATGGCTCGCCTGGCACAAATTCCATAGCCAAGAAGGGGCCCAGCGCACTCTCTCCGACGTCGTAGATGGCAACAATACCCGGATGGTTCAGCAGACCTGAAATCTCAGCTTCTCGCTGAAAACGGAGCATGTACTCCTGCCGATCCGCATCGCTGCGCATGGCATCCATCTTCACGACCTTCACCGCCACCTTGCGCTTGATGCGGGGGTCTTCTGCCAGGTAAACACTGCCCATAGCCCCAGAACCCAGGAGTCGCTTGATCTCATAGCGACCGATGGTCGAAGGCAGGGGTTTTTGGGGTTCGTCCATGATCACCTGGAAAGGGAATACGAAAATCGTACCGAAACGAGACCTGATTAGCTTGATAAAAGCCGATAAAATCTTTTGATTTCCTATGAATTCCTGTCAAAATAAGGCGTTCTTGTATGCCATTCCAACCAGTTGCCGGAAAGGGCCTAGCCGATCATGGAAGCACTGAAGACCACCATCCTGTTCACCTATTTTTCTATATTGACCATTTTAAGCATTTACGGCGCTCATCGCCTGTGGATGTTGCTGCTGTATTACCGTCATAAAAACGAAGTGCCCCAACCCAAGGGTGATGCCAATTATCTCCCCATGGTCACGGTGCAGTTGGCTGTATTCAACGAGATGAACGTGGTAGAGCGCCTGGTTGACTACGTCACCGCGATGGATTGGCCCAAAGAAAAGTTGGAAATCCAGCTGCTGGATGATTCTACCGATGAAACGGTTAAGTTCGCCGAAGCGGTCTGCGAAAAATACAAGATGCTGGGCTTCGACATCCAGTACATCCATCGCACCGATCGCACAGGTTACAAAGCTGGCGCGCTGGCAAATGGCTTGAAGACCGCCAAGGGCGAAGTGGTCGCCATGTTCGATGCGGATTTCCTGCCCACCGAGGATTTTCTTCGCCAAGCTGTACCTCATTTCGCCGATGGCAAAGTCGCTTTTGTCCAGGGCTGCTGGGCCCACATGAACCGCGACTTCAGCCTGTTGACCCAAGTGCAGGGCATTTTGCTGGATGGCCACTTCATCTTCGAACATACCGCCCGGCATCGCTCCAATGCTTTCTTCAATTTTTCAGGCACCGCGGGCATGTGGCGCGTCGCCGCCATCGCGGATGCGGGCGGTTGGGAGAACGACACCATCACTGAAGACGCCGATCTGAGCTATCGCGCCCAACTCAAGGGCTGGAAGGGTGTTTATCTCAAGGACCTGGTTGTTCCCGCTGAATTGCCCGTGGATGTGAACGCCTTCAAAAGTCAGCAGCACCGCTGGGCCAAAGGCAATGCACAGGTCATCCGCAAGCTCATGAAGACCATCTGGATGAGCAACGAGAGCCTGCACACCAAACTGGAATGCTGGTTTCATCTCACCGCCAACTGCAACTACCTGCTGATGGTCATTCTCGCGGTCATCATGGTGCCTTGCATGATCCTGCGGGCTGGAACGCCATGGTATGTGCTGCTGGCCACGGATGGGCCGTTCTTCCTGCTGAACGCCGTCAGCGTCGGGCTTTATTTCGGACTGTCCCAAAAAGAACTCACGGATAACGCGGGTTGGACCAAGCGCCTGAAATACATCCCGGCCCTGATGAGTTTGGGTATCGGCCTTGCGCTGAACCAATCCAAGGCCGTTCTGGAAGGTTTCTTCACGGATGACAAGGAATTCAAACGCACACCGAAACTTGGCATGGATGCCCAGGGCAAGGCCAGGAGCAAGCGCGCCTACAAGGTGCCAAAAAGCCTCGTCACCTTCCTGGAAGCAGGCTTCGCGATCTACTACTTCGCGGCGGTCGTCTTCTCCATTGCCATCCGCAAGTGGGCCTCGGTACCGTTCCTGGTGCTCTTCTTCAACGGGTTCGCCTATATGAGCATCTTCTCATTGATGGATGTCCAACTCTTCCGGCGCTTGGCCATGGAAGAACTGGAAGACGAGGAAAAAGCTTCCTCCCTCATCCAATAAGTGATTGATCTCCATTGCCACTCCTTTTTCTCTGACGGTACTGATACCCCAGAGGAACTGGTTCGAATGGGGGAAGACGCGTCACTCGACGCCCTGGCGCTGACCGATCACGACACCCTGGAAGGCTTGCCACGGTTCCTGAGTCAGCAACCTCAGGTGAAAATGAGATTGATCCCCGGGATTGAGTTGAGCTGCCGTTTTATTGGACGCTCCCTCCATGTGCTGGGACTTTTTGTGAATCCTGACGACAGCAGCTTTCAACGTCGCCTAGTGGACCTGCGGCAGCGCCGCGAGGACCGTAATTTACGGATGGTTGAAAAACTTCAAACCATGGGCGTTGCCATAACCTGGGAAATGGTGCAGGCTCAGGCCCCCACGGCTCTGGTGGCGCGCCCCCATTTCGCCAAGGCACTGGTGGCCTGCGGAGCAGCCAACTCCTCCCCGGATGCCTTCCTCCGGTACGTCGGCGATCACGCTCCAGGGTACGTAGAGCGGGAGGAGTTGGAGCCCTCAGAAGCCATTCGTTGGATTTGGGAAGCCGGAGGCATTCCTCTGGTGGCCCATCCTGGACGCTTTGGTCGGGGCTTCATCTGGAATGAGGCTATGCCGGTGCTCCAAAAAACAGGCATGGCAGGCTTCGAAGCCTTCTATGGTGATTACAGCACCTCTGAACAGACTTATTTCAATTCCCTGGCCACGCGGCTTGGCATGGCCCGCAGTGGCGGTAGCGATTACCATGGCGCCAATAAACCTGGCCTGAAACTCGGTCTAGGCTGGGGAGGGCTCAAGGTCCCTGGTGAATTGATAGCGGAATTGGAAACCACTCGTAATCAGGGTGCTTGAACACGGCGTTAGCAAATGTTGGTAAGATCGCTAGTGAGGATTCCCATGGCTCAAAAGATTCTGCTGGTCGAGGATGATCCGATCAATGTCAAGTTCATTGAGGTTGTATTGACCCGCATGGGTGGCTATGAAGTGATCGTGAGTGAAGACGTTGAAGAGATTCTAGCCTTGGCCAAGAGCGGCACGCTTGCTGGAATCATCATGGACATTAGCCTCGCCCGAAGCAGTTACCAGGGGAAAAGGGTGGATGGCATTTTCATCACCAAACTCATCAAAGCAGATCCTGAATCCGCCAAGATCCCCGTGCTGATGGCAACCGCACATGCCATGTATGGCGACCGGGAAAAGTTCCTTGCCGAGACTGGCGCCGAGGGCTATCTCTCCAAGCCCATTCACGATCCAGATGCCTTTCTGCGGGAAGTGCAAAGCGTGGTCAAGAAGCCGTGAAGAAGCCCTACCGGGGCGGATCTCACCAAGGATACCCGCCAACCCCAAAGGTCGGCCTGAGTCAACGCCGTGGCCTGAATCCATCCCAGGATGTCACTGCTTTCCGCCTGCTCATCGAATACGATGGCGGTCGCTTTGCTGGGTGGCAGAAGCAAGGCCCAAAACAAACTGCCGCAGGGGTTCGCACGGTGGCGGGCATTCTTGAGAAAATCCTGCACGACGCCGGTTGCGACGCGCTGACGCTTATGGGTTCAGGCCGCACGGATGCAGGCGTCCACGCGCTCGGACAAGTGGCCCACCTGCACTTGGCCGTGACGGGCGCACCCAAGGCCCATGAGTTGCAGCGGCTCTTCAACGACACCCTGCCACACGATCTCTCCGTGCGCGAGGTACGCCCCTGTTCGAGCACTTTCCACGCTCGCCACGACGCCATGGAACGCAGCTATCTCTATCAGTTGAGCACTAGGCGTAGCGCCTTCGCCAAGCCCTACGTCTGGTGGGTGAAGCGGCCACTGAACCTGCGCGATCTCAGAGCAGCCTGGGAGACCTTCCAGGGCAACCACGAGTTCGCTGCGTTCGCGGATTTGGAGCCGGGAGAAGATTCAAGAGTACAAATCCGGGCCTGCGACCTATCCGAATCAGGATCGCTCGTTCTGCTGCGCGTCACCGCCACCCATTTCCTCCGCAGCCAAGTGCGCCGAATGGTTGGCGCCACAGTTTCCTGTGCGCTGGGGGATGATGATTCAGCTGCCATCCTGACGGATTTGAGGACGCCCACCGAAGAAGCAAATCTCCATTGGGGCAAGCTAGCCGCGCCCAGCGCGGGGCTTTTCCTGGAACGCGTGCGGTATAGCGGCGACCCAGAGACGGGTGTCTTGAAACCGGTCGTGGCTGTGTACTGAAGCCACCGATGACTGCCGATAAAAAAACAATGAACTCAGGTTTCTGGTTTAAGCAGCGGCAGGAGCCGATGGGTGGGAAATGACCAGAGCTAACCCCATCCTTATGAAGATGGACTGCGTTGGGCCCCTGATTTCCAAAGGTTTTTAGCGCAGTGTTTAGCTCTTTTTTGGCATCCATGTTCATCTGTGGCTTCCCTTTCTAGGAGCGCTCCCACCATGACCATCACCCGTGACGAAGCCTGGCGACTGCTTTGCGAATGGACGCCTTCAGAAAAACTGCGGGTCCACGCCCGTGCCGTGGAACTGGTGATGCGGGATCTCGCCACCCAGCTCGGGGCCGATGTGGAAGCCTTCGGCGTCGCGGGCCTGCTGCACGACGCGGACTACGACCAATGGCCCGGGGACCATCCCAAACGCATCGTCGCCTGGCTGCAGGAGCGCGGCGAGACCGCCATCGCCCACGCCATCAGCGCTCATTACACCAAGTGGGGCGTGGACTACGACACGCTGCTGGACAAGGCGCTCATCGCGTCCGATGAAATCACCGGCTTCTGCATGGCCTGCGCCCTGGTAAGGCCGACCCGAACCGAGGGACTTGAACCTCGCTCGGTGAAAAAGAAATTGAAGGACAAGGCCTTCGCGGCCGGAGTGGATCGCCATGAGGTGGCCGAAAGCCTTCGAATGCTCATGGAGGGCATCGGCGGCACGGAAGACGAGCACCTGGCCCGGATCATCGCCGTTCTCCACTCGAATCGGGAGCTGCTGGGACTGCTGCCGCCGGGCTGAGCTGGAGCCACAGAAAAACTGATTCACCGCGGAACCACGAGATATAGAAAATCCAGTGAGTTCAGCATTTTTTCGATTGAACTGGGTTCGGTATGAACCGGGCCATAGCACGGTTAAACTGAAGGCTGGAGCGCATCATGGCCGAGCTGCAACAACGTTCTCTACTTTCCTCAGGCAACGCCGTCTGGGATCGCAGCGGCACCGACACCCTATCGCGCCGGGCTTTCCTTGGGCTCATCGGCGGGCTCACCTTTTATGGTCTGGCGTTGAATGCCATCCTGGCCACCTGGGCCATGCAGATCCGTTTCCAGCCTGGGATCGTTTTGTTCCTGGTTCTTGGAATCGGCCTGCCCATGGCAGGAATCCTCATCGCCAGCCGGGCAAAATCAATGCCGATGGCCCTCTTCGGCTACCACCTGTTGCTCATTCCCATGGGCTTGATCCTGGGACCGATCCTTTCGGTATACATCAACATTGGCGGGATGGCCCTGGTGACGCGGGCCCTGATGCTCACAGGCAGCGCCGTGGGGGTGATGACGCTTCTGGGCCTGAGCTATCCGGATATTTTCGCCAAGCTCGGCGGCGTTCTTTTCGCTTCATTGATCGCGCTCGTGGTCCTGCGCCTGGTCTCCATGTTCGTGCCCTCCCTGGCGGCCGCGGGCTGGATAGATTGGCTGGCGGCGGGCATCTTCACGCTCTATATCGGCTATGACTGCCACCGCGCCATGGCCATCCCGGCCACCGGACGCAACGGCGTGGATGTGGCAATCAGCCTCTACCTGGATATCTACAATCTTTTCCTCACCATCCTCCGCCTGCTCAGCCGGAGGGACTGAAACCAGGAAAGCACGGCAGTGGCAGCGAAAGCTGTCATGTACTCAAAATGGGAAATGAAAATACGGCAATGGGTTCTCCCAACCATGGTTTCCCTCCTCCTGGGTGGTGTGTTTTTCGGCATGACTGGTTGCGGCTGCGGCTGTGGCGGAGAACAATCCATTCCGCCAGTTTCCGCCAATCAGCTGGCCTTTGATTCGGACCGCACCGGCAATTACGAAATCTATCTGATGAATGCCGATGGCAGTGGCGTGCGCGCATTGACCAACGATCACACGAAGGATTCCTGGTGGCCCCGGATCTCCCCGGACCGTTCCCACCTCCTCTTCTACCAGACTCCTGCCGGCACCCACGATGGGGATTACACCAAAACAAGCCTATGGATGAAGAATCTGACCGATGGAAGCCCCAATTCCCAGATCATCGCCAACGGTGCCAACGGCTGGCAATTCCAGGGCCACGCAGAGTGGGCACCGGATGGAAACAAGCTGGTGATGTTCGCGGGGACCGCGTCCAACCTACAGATATTCACGACCGACGCTGCGGGGAAAAACCCGGTTGCCATCACGAACCGCCCAAGCCCCAACATCGACCCCAGCTGGTCTCCGGATGGCGCCACACTTGCTTTCGTCGGCTCACCCAAGGGCACCACGAACCCAACGGACTACGAAGTCTACACGGTGCCTTCAACGGGCGGGACCGCAACACGGCTCACGAACGACGGGCTCATCGACAACGATCCCTATTTCTCACCAGATGGCAGGTCCCTGGCCTTTCTCACCCAAACGTTGCCTCCGGGGAGTCCAGGCAAGCCTTTGGGTACCTGGGGCATCCGCAAACTCAACTTGGCCGCCGCAGGACCCATGGGGATTCCAGGCATCGTCATAGATGATGGCCAGGTCAACTCCAAGCCAGACTGGAGCCTGGATGGTTCCCTCATCCGCTTTCATCGCACGCTCTATTTCGGCAATGGCAAGTTCAGCATCTTCTCCATCCATCCAGATGGCAGCGGTCTGTCTGAACTCACGCCCGGCCAGTCCACCAACAGCGAATTTCCCAGCGCGGGTGCCATTCGGCGGTAGGCCAGATCACTCCACCGGCGCGGTTTCAGCGGCTTTCCTGGATCTGAGCATCGCGATGCCGAAGAGGATTGCTCCCACCACAATGCAACTGTCGGCGAGATTGAAGGTCCAGTATTGCCATGTGCCAAACCAGAAATCCAGGAAGTCCACCACGTGGCCGTGCAAGATGCGATCAAGGCCATTGCCGCACGCACCACCAAGAATAAGGCCCAACGCCACGCGCTCCAGGGTAGGAGTCTCATCGGCCAGGAAGAGACGGCCGAAATAGATCAGCGCCGCGATACCAGCCAAACTGAATAGAGCCACACGCAACCATTCCGGGGCCGAGTGAAGGGTGCCAAAAATGGCACCCTTGTTGAATCCTAGGGACAAGTTCAAAAAGCCTTTGATGATTGTTATCGAATCGCCTTGGTAGTGAAGGTGGTTCAAGATCCAGAGCTTGGATGAGTAATCCGCGGCCAGGGCGGAGATGGGGAGCAGGAGCCAGGGCAGACGCTTCATGCAAGCTCCAATTCAGTCCCACTTACCACATCCCAGCAGCGGCCACAGAGATCTGCATCCGAGACCTGCCCATGCCCACCCTTATGATTCCAACACCGGGGACACTTGGTGCCTTGATGGGCTGAAACTTCCACGTTCAGTTCGGCGGAATCAAAGAATTCAAAGCCCGAAACCACGAAACAGTCATCCAGCGATTCTCCCAGGCTCTTCAGCTCCAATTGCACCGAGGCCAGAAGTCCGATGCGCACGGATGCATCCAGACTGGTGCCAATGATCTTGGCGGCGCGATGGGGTTCCATGGCGCCCTGCAAGGCTTCCCGAACGATCCAAAGAGCTTGCCAGGCCTCGCTTTCTGGAGTGGCGGCGGGCTCAGGAAAACGTTGTTCAAACACGCTTCCCGTGGCCCCTGGAATGAATTCCCACACCTCATCGGCTGTAAAGCTCACGACCGGCGCCAGCAGGATGGCCATTCCGATTGCAAGCTTGAAACAAACCGTGCGGCAACTGCGACGGCGCGCCGAATCCAGCGCATCGCAATAGAGACGGTCCTTGATGATCTCAAAGTAGCGACTGCTCAATTCCAGTTGGCAGAACCCATGCAATGCTTGGGTCGCACGATGAAAATCAAACTTCTCGAAGGCATCCCCAACCTCCACGGAGAGACGGCCAAAAGCGCCCCAGATCCAGGCGTCCAGAGGAGACCATTCCCGTTCAGGTACCAGATCCTTAACCGGATCAAAGCCATCCAATGCGCCAAGCAGGAAACGCAGCGTATTGCGAATCTTTCGATAAGCATCAGCGCTGCGATCCAGGATCTCTTTCCCGATACGCACGTCCTCGTTGTAATCCACACTGCAGGCCCAAAGCCGCAGGATATCGGCGCCGAGGGTCTTCATCACTTCATCCGGCGACACCACGTTGCCCAAGGACTTGGACATTTTCTGACCTTTGCCATCCATCACGAAACCATGGGTGACCACGGTCTTGTAGGGTTTTTTACCTGTAGCGGCGAGATTGAAAAGAAGGGACGAATGGAACCAGCCGCGGTGCTGGTCCGACCCTTCCAGGTAGATGAAATTGCCGTAATCAGCACGGGAAAGTTCAGAGTGTGTATCGCAAACCACACCCGCGCTGACACCAGAATCTATCCACACATCCAAGATGTCCGTTTCTTTCTGGTACTGGCTTGCATCAATTCCAAGGCCCGCCACCAGATCATCTACGCTCATCTCAGACCAGGCTTCGATGCCAGCTTTTTCGATGGCTGCCGCGGCGCGTTCAAAAAATTCAGGGCGCACCAAGGGCTCACCACTTTCGATGTGGCGCAGCACTGTGATGGGAGTACCCCAGGCCCGTTGCCGTGAGATGCACCAGTCCGGGCGCCCATCAATCATGGCGTAGATTCGATTGCGTCCAGCGGCTGGCACCCAGGTGGTGCTATCCACACCCTCCAGGCCCAGTTCCCTTAGGCTTTTTCCAGTGCCAGATAACTTATCATCCATGGTGATGAACCATTGTTCCGTGGCGCGGAAAAGAATCGGCGTCTTAGTCCGCCAGCAATGGGGATAGCTGTGGTGGATGGTTTCCTGGTGGAGCAGGAATCCATGACCGGAATTCGTGTCGCTTCCGAGCTCCTTCAACTTGTTAACGATGAATTTGTTGGTTTCACCGACGCCTTCTTTATCCAGCACTGGTCTGCCGACTAATTCTGGATCTGTGTTGGGCCCCTCCACGAAGCGCCCATCAGGCCCCACGAGTTGCAGCAATTCCAGGCTCGCCGCCAATTCCGGATGCATTTTTTTATACGTTTCCACAATGTTGAAGTCATCCACGCCGTGGTCCGGTGCAGTGTGAACCAGCCCCGTGCCTGTGTCCGCGGTGACATGATCGCCCAGCAATACAGGAGCACTCCGGTTGAGCCATGGGTGGCGCGCCACAAGGGATCCCAGTTCGCGTCCCTTGAAGGGGGCGGAGCAATGGCTTGAATTCATAAAATACTGCGCATCAAGTCCCAGCTTTTGGGCGAGATCTTCCTTCCTGGAATCCGCAACGACATAGACCCTGAGAAGATCGGTCGAAGGACCGACCATCAGGACGTAGTCCATGCTTGGCTTCACAGAAATGGCGCGGTTGCTGGGTATCGTCCAGGGCGTGGTAGTCCAGATGGGAAGATACAGACGGGCTGTTTTTCCTGACGTGACGAGGAGGTTCTTCCCGAATTTCTCCACGAATTGCTGCCCTCTGGCGTTGTCGCTCACTGGAAATGCCACGGTGATGGCAAGACTGTCGCGGTCCGCGTACTCCACTTCCGCTTCGGCCAGGGCGGTTCGGGCCCCATAACTCCAGTGGACCACTTTCAATTTTCGTGTCACGGCGCCGTGCTCGAAGAGTTGGCTCATCTGCCTCACCACTGCGGCTTCGTACTTCGGGGCCATGGTCAGGTAAGGCTCTTCCCACGCTCCTAGAATGCCCAGGCGCTGGAAGGCCGCGCTTTGCGTCTCCACCCATTTGCTTGCGAAGGCCCTGCACCTTTCCAGAAATTGGGTACGGCTCAGTTCTCGGCGCTTGGGGCCCAAATCCTTTTCAACCGCATGCTCGATGGGCAGGCCGTGGCAGTCCCAGCCGGGGATATAGGGCGATTCATAGCCTTCCATCCAACGGGATTTCACGACCACATCTTTCAAGATCTTGTTCAGCGCATGACCGATATGGATGGCGCCATTCGCGTAGGGTGGGCCGTCATGCAGCACGGCGCGGCCTTGGCCGGTCCCAGCGGCGTTGTCAGCCCTTCGTTTGGCTTCCACGCGCTGGTACAAACCTTCGGCCTTCCACTTCTCAAGCCGTTTCGGTTCCCGCTGTGGAAGGTCCGCCTTCATGGGAAAAGCCGTCTTGGGCAGATAGACCTTGTACTTCTTTTTCTCAACAGGAGATTCGCTCATTGTCCGCCCTCGTGCGTCAGCAAAGCGCACCCAAGCGCTTCGGAGTTTAGGAACCGTTGCTAAATAACCTGTGCTGGTTATTTTGTTATGGCTCCTTATGTCGGTGCACCGTCGCAATGAAAAAGTTGTTGTGGCGCGACGGCTATACAACTAGTTGAACATGGCGAGGCCTTGCTGAAAAGTCGGATGAGAATGGACAGGCCCCAGGCGTATAGCCCACAACCTGCAGCCAACCAACAACCGCCCGGCTATCCTGATCCCGTGAACAACCCTTCTGCCTCTGCCCTTCAGCGTTTCGAGCAAATACTCGGTGCCTTGGAACCTGATTGGGAAGCGGCCCTGGCCCTGTTGCCAGATTTAGAAAAAGAAAGTGGGGCAGAAGCAGCCCAGGCACGCCTGCGCCACCATCGGAGGCCAAAGGGCTCTCATCCTTCCAAGCTCAATCAGTTGAAAATTCGCCTGGGAGTGGCAGCGGAAAAGGCCAGGGATCGCCGTAGCGCTGAGACCAGGCTGGACTCTGAACGCGGAATCCTGCGCCTGTGTTTTGGACGTGGCGAACCCCTTGCCCGGCTGAACCCCGCCCAATTCCTAGCCCAGCTCGCAAGCGTTTTGCAGGCGGCCGACTTGGCCCCAACCTTAAGTTTAGAACGCACGCCACGCCCGCTGGTGGCCTTGGGGCATCCCCTGCCCGTGGGCCTGACGAGCCGCATGGAATGGGCCGATGCGGAGATCAGTCCGATGCCCAAAGAAGGTGAAGATTCACTTCTGGCGCGGCTGACCGCGGTAGCTCCAATTGGCCTAGTCTTTTCGAGCTGCGAGGCGCTACCCGCTTATGCAACGCCTGTGCTGGAATTGTCTCGCTTCGCGCATTGGCGGTGGCCATGTCCTTTGGAATTGCGCCTGGAGGCGGAAGCCAGGTTGGCGGATTTCGAGGCAGCAACACATTTCTGCATCGAAAAAGCCGGCAAAGTCGGGGGACAGAAAGCCGTAAAACAGATCGACATTCGTGATCTCGTCGAAGCCCTATCCTGGGATAATGGGGAACTGTCCTTCACAACTCGAATATCGGCTCACGAAGCCTTGAATCCCCAAAAATTGTTGGCGGGTATCTTGGGCCTGGAACCCACCACCATCAGGGGCTTGGAGCGCATTGCCGTGGAGCTGGCTGACGACCCGCGGATGCTTCAGGCAGAGCGTTTTGAACCGAAATTGCGGAATATCTATGAGGACGCCGTGCTCCTGAGCACTGCTCCCAACTTGCAAATCGTTGACGATGACGAGGACGAACCCATGCACCTTGGGTGAGTCTCGAAAAGCGATTGCTGTTCAGGCTCCGGCTTCCTTGGAAATGCTTAAAAGCAAGCCAAGGCAAATTAGACTGATGATGAGGCTGGTACCGCCATAGCTGATGAACGGCAGCGGGATGCCCTTGTTGGGTGCGATGCTCAACACCACGCTCATGTTCATCAAGGCCTGCACCACCAGCAGAAGGGTAAGACCCATGGCGCAGAGTTTGAGATAGCTGTCGCGCACCATGCGCGCCACGCGGTAGCCCCGCCAAAGAATCCCTACAAAAAGCGCAAGCACGAGCACAGTCCCGATAAGCCCAGTTTCCTCGCCGATGACCGCGTAAATGAAGTCTGTATGAGCTTCTGGAAGGTAGTGGAGCTTCTGCATGGAAGCTCCGACACCCACGCCGTACGCGCCACCATTCCCAACCGCGATCAGGCTTTGCAGAGCTTGGTGGCCCTTACCCAAAGGGTCAGCTTCTGGATTCAAAAAACTCAGCACTCGGGCCCGGCGGTAGGGTTCGAACCACACAAAGGCAGCACCCACCGCGATCAGCACTGGCCCTACCACCGCAAAAATCCAACGCGGCGCACCGCCCATGAAAATCAGTAACATGCTGACGAACAGAATCAAGAAGGTGGTGCCAAAATCCGGTTCCCGAAGAATCAGCGCCAAGGGCAGTAACAGAATGCCGAACAGTATCAGGAGCTTCGGAATGGAATTCTGACGTTCATCCCAGGCCTCAGCATGGCGAACCATCCACCAGGAGACGATCAAGACTGATAGTGGTTTGAAGAATTCAGACGGTTGGACACTTTGCCCGAAAAGCCGAATCCAGCGATGGGCATTGTTAACTTTGGGAAAGAAAAATACCGCCAGAAGCGAAAGGATGGTCAGCACGTAAAGCACCTGCAAAACCCGCGGATTGTCCTGGATCACCCCGAGTTCAACCTGAGACAAAGCCAACATGAGCGATACGCCAATGATTCCTGCAATGAATTGGCGCACAAAAAAAGCCGTCGCTGCCTCATGCCCGTAATCGCCCTTTAACGCCGAAGCGGAATAGATCCAAACCATCCCAACTGCCATCAGTAGGAAGGCAAAGAAGAGCATCTGGCGATCAATGGGGCGGCGAACGTCGGGGGACATTTTTGTTCTGTGGGCGGTGGGTTTGAAAGGAAGGCGGCCAGGGGCCGCTAACTACAGACTACAGACTACAGCCCACTAGACCACCAGCCTCTCCTGGTATTCGCCGAAAACTTCGCGCATGGCATCGCAGATCTCGCCGATGGTGGCATGAGCTTTGACGCAGGTCAGAATGAGAGGCATCAGGTTATCGCGACCCTTGGCGGCGGTTTGAAGCGCTTCCAGGCTCCTGCGGACGGCGCCATTGTCCCGGGCGGCGCGGACTGCGGCTATCTGTTTGCGGCGCTCGGCGCCCAGCGCCTCATCCACGCGTAGGAGGTCAGGTTTTTGTTCATTCTCGATGGTGAATTTATTCACGCCAACCACGATTTGCTCACCCTTCTGCACGTCCATCTGATAGCGGTAGGCTGCATTCTGGATTTCACGCTGCGGGAACCCCTTTTCGATGGCCCCCACCATGCCACCCATCTCATCCACCCTGGATAGCAGAGCTTCAGCCCGCTGCTCCAATTCATTGGTCAGGCTCTCTACGTAATAACTTCCAGCAAAAGGATCCACCACGTCGGCGATCTTGTGCTCAAAAGCCAGGATCTGCTGAGTGCGGAGGGCGATGCGAGCTGAAGTTTCAGTTGGCAGCGAGAGCGCCTCGTCGCGGGAGTTCGTGTGCAGGCTCTGGGTCCCGCCGCACACCGCGGCCATGGCCTGCACTGTGGTTCGCACGATATTGTTGTCAGATTGTTGGGCGGTGAGGGTGCTGCCGGCGGTCTGAGTATGGAAGCGCAACATTTGCGATTTCGGATCATCGGTCTTGAAACGGTTCTTCATGATGCGGGCCCATAGACGGCGCGCCGCGCGGAACTTCGCGACTTCCTCGAAAAACTGGTTATGGCTGTTGAAGAAGAAGGACAGTCGTGGCGCGAAGACTTCCAGCTTCAACCCGGCATCCAGGGCGGCCTGCACATAGGCGATGCCATCGCCGAGCGTAAAGGCGATCTCCTGGGCCGCCGTGCAACCTGCTTCGCGGATGTGATAACCCGAAATGGAAATGGTGTTCCAATTGGGCACCTGATCGGCGCAGAAGGAAAAAATGTCGGTGATGAGCCTCAGGGAAGGCCGAGGCGGAAAGATGTAGGTCCCCCGCGCCATGTACTCCTTCAGGATGTCGTTCTGGATGGTGCCGCTGACTTTGTCCCAACCAATGCCCTGCTCTTCCGCCACCGCCAGGTAGAGCGCCAGGAGCACCGAAGCCGGAGCATTGATGGTCATGCTCGTACTGACTTTGTCCAGGGGAATGTCCCGGAAGAGCGTGCGCATATCCTGTAGGCTGGCGATGCTCACGCCTACCTTGCCGACCTCCCCCAGCGCCATTTCATGATCGGGATCCATGCCGATCTGCGTGGGAAGGTCAAAGGCCACGGAAAGGCCCGTGGTGCCTTGTCCCAGCAGGTAGCGATAGCGGGTATTGCTCTCCTCGGCGGTGGCGAATCCTGCATACTGGCGCATGGTCCAGAGCCGACCACGGTAGCCAGTAGCCTGCACTGAGCGGGTGAAGGGGAACCTACCCGGCGCACCGAGATCGGTGAAGACATCGAAGCCTGCAAGATCCGCAGGGTTGTAATTGTTCTTGAGGGTGATGCCAGAGCTGGTTTCGAATCCCGGCTGCCGCAGCTTAGAGAAATCTTCCTTCACTGCCAGCTGTTCCCGCACCTGGTTCAGAAAATCCTTTGGGTACATCGCCACTCCAAATTCCATTGCTATCTATCTTACGTTGTCCTTGCTCTAGACTTCGGCGCAGTAACACTCAAGCCTCTGCCTAACAGCCCCTGCGTTGTCCTGCGTCCGACATAAGGGGCTGTAGCGCACTGGCCAGAAAAGCGCTGGCCACTGCGTAACAGCCCCTAAAGGGTAGAATCTTAGAACGGCCCCGAGGTTCCCATGTTGATGGCTCCGCCACCACCCGCGATTATTCTAATTACCGGGGCCGATGTGTGGCTGGATGATGGCCGAAATGCTGAGATCAAACCCTCCCAAGCTGTAGCAGTGAAGGGCACGCGGATTTTAGCAGTGGGTCCAGTTGCTCAACTGGTGAAACGCTACCCAAACGCGTCCAGGGTGGAACTGAATGGTGGCACCTTGCTCCCCGCCTTCACCGAAGGTCATGCCCACGTAAGCGGCCTTGGTATTGCCAAATCGGAAGTGGACTTAAACGGAACCAAGGACTCGAAGGAGGCTGCCGAGCGTGTGCGGACTTGGTCCGCAGCTCACAAAAATGGTTGGATCAAAGGCCGGGGCTGGGATCAGAACCGATGGCACGGCAAGGCCTTTCCCACTCTTTCAGACTTGGATTCAGTTAGCGGAAGTCGCCCCGCTTATCTGGTCCGCGTGGATGGCCACGCCGCCTGGGTGAACTCCACGGCCTTAAGGCTGGCGGGTATCTCCGCGAGCACACCGGATCCCAAGAGTGGACGGATTCTGCACGACGATAAGGGCGATCCCACAGGGGTTCTCGTGGATGGCGCTTTGGAGTTGGTCGCAAAGCTCATTCCATTGCCCACGGAACTGGAACGCAGGGAGCACTTGCTGGAGGGCCTGTTGGAATTGCGGAATGAAGGCTTTGCAGCGGTTGCAGATATGGGAGTCGATGTCCTGGAGTTGGCGACCTACCGCGCTCTGGTCGCTGAAAATGCCCTGCCCATACGCGTCTTCGCATACTTGAGACACGATCCCAACCTCCTCTTCCAGGAATTGAAGCAGCCGCGATCAGAGGCCACAGCCTTCTTCCAAGTGCAGGGGGTGAAGTTCTATATGGACGGTGCCTTGGGCAGCCGTGGGGCCCGGTTGAACCAGCCATACAGCGATGAAGCTGCCACAAGCGGTCTTTGGGTCACAGAACCCGACGATGTGCTACGGGACGCCACCACAACTATGAAGGCGGGCTATCAGCCTGCGGTACACGCAATCGGCGACGCCGCCAACCGGATGGCATTGGACATTCTCGAGGCAGCCAAACAATCATCCCACAGCCTGATCCAACCCCGCATCGAACACGCCCAGATCGTTGCTGCCCTTGATGTGCCCCGCTTCGGAAAGCTGGGGGTCATCGCATCGGTCCAACCCGTGCACTGCACCTCGGACCATGCCTGGACGCCTGCACGCCTGGGTCCTGAGCGGGTCCACGAAGCCTTTCCTTGGCGCGGTCTCCTGAAAGGGGGTGCCGTGCTGGCCTTCGGGAGCGATGCACCTATTGAGGATCCGAATCCCTACGTCACCTTGGCGGCCGCCGAAACCCGCGAGGATCCCAAAGGCGATCCGCCCGGCGGTTTCTTGCCGGAGCAGAGACTCACCCGGCTAGAAGCGCTACGCGCCTACACCTTGGGCAATGCAAGGGCACTGGGCCGTAAGGACATGGGCCGTATCCAAAAAGGAGCGGTAGCGGACCTGCTCTGGGTGAGTTCACCCATCTTCACTTTGAACCCTGCGGAATTGCGCAAATTACGTCCAGGCCGGTTGTGGGTTAACGGTGTGGATGTAGTGCTTCCCTCGCCGACTCACTGACCCATGGATTTCATCAGCCCCCTGCCCCTGGCCCCTGAGGATCGCAGCTACCAGCGGGAGCTTCATCAAGCCTTGTTGGCCGAATTGTTCCACCACACGAAAGTGGCTTTGCTCTTTCTGGTTCTGGTGATGGTTTTCATTTGGCAACTGCTGGGCCCTTTGGCGGAAAACCATCCACTCTTCCCGTGGATATATGTTGGAACCGCAATCATTGTGTTACTGAGACTCTTTTCTATTCAACTGATGGAAATGTGGCCTCGATGGTTGCCGGAACCCGGAGACCGCCATCTGGTTTTCATACTGGGCAGCACACTGGTGGGGCTTGCTTTCGGAACCATCAACTGGGTCATGGTGCCGTTGTTGGACCCCATTCAATTAGCGCTGCTTGGGCTCATCCTGGTTGGCGTCAATTCAGTGGCGGTACAGAGCATGACCGGCAGTCCCCTGGCCTTCGCGCTGTATATGCTGCCGAACATGGGGATTTTCACGATGAAGTCCTTCCTTCGGCCGCCCATCGAGCACAACAGCTTGTTTTTGGCGCTACTCATCATCTTCATTGTTGTTCTGTTGATCATGTCGGTGCGGTTTCACCAGAGTTTGCGCAATAGCATTCTTCAAGGTCTGAAGCTCGGCGATCTGGCCCTTAGAGACACTTTGACGGGCCTTCGAAATCGGCGTTTTCTCCAGGAGTTCATGGAAACGGAAGTGGAGCGCACCCAGCGCACCTGGTCGGTGAACTACCACGGGTCCGCGCTGCCATCGAGCAGCTTGGCACTCATCATGTTGGACCTGGATAATTTCAAGAGCGTGAACGATAGCTATGGCCATGAAGCTGGAGACGAAGTACTGCGGCAGTTTTCATTGATTTTGCGGGATACGGTTCGGAAACCGGATCTGGTCACCCGTTGGGGCGGGGAAGAATTCGTCGTGGTTGCCGTGGACACTTTCCGCACGCCGCAATTGACCCTGGCCGAGCGAATCCGGCAGGCCGTGGAAGCTCATCCATTCCGGTTGCCTGGTGGTCATACCATTCGCCAAACCTGCTCAGTGGGATACGCCTTCTTTCCGTTCCTGGAGCAGGATCCTGAGGGCATGGCCTGGGATCAGGTGCTGAATCTCGCCGATGGGGGGCTCTATATCGCAAAGCGGGAGGGGCGAAACCGAGTTTGCGGAGTGCTTCCTGGGCCGGCCCTATCGGACTCCCCCAGAGCCCTGGTGGCCGTGGGCAAGGATTTGATGGACCCCATGCGGGCAGGTCTGGTGAGTCTGGTACGAAGGAATACCTAGAGCCTCTTTTGCCTTGGCCGACTTTTTTTGGCCAAGGTGTAATTGACCCTGGCGCTGGCGCAAGATGGCATACTTCATTGCTAATCTTGCTTTCTAAATCCTTCATTGGGCAGGCCCCAATCTTTCTTCGCTATGCTACGGTCGAAGGGTGGCACTTCGTCCTGATATCCCTCTTCTCGCGCCAAGCATTCTTTCGGCGGACTTCGCAAAACTGGGCGAAGCGTTGGCGATGCTCGAATCCACGGGCGCGGACATTGTCCATGTGGATGTCATGGATGGCCGTTTCGTACCGAACATCACCTTGGGCATGCCCGTGGTGGCGGCCATGCGCAAGGTCACGAGCCTGCCACTGGATTGCCACCTGATGATCATGGAGCCGAGCCGCTATGCCCTTGAATTCGTGGCTGCGGGTGCAGCGTGGGTGTCGGTGCACCAGGAGGCTGATCCGCACCTCCATCGCACTCTGGATTCCATCCGCAAGGGGGGCGCAAAAGCAGGCGTGGCACTCAATCCTGGTACACCGGTGGAAACGCTGGTAGATCTCATCGGTGATTTCGATTTCGTACTCTTGATGAGTGTGAACCCTGGCTTTGGCGGCCAGAGTTTCATCCCGAGGATCATGGATAAAACGAGGCGTCTGGATGCCCTTCGAACCGAGCGCCAAACGCCTTTTCTGATCCAGGTGGACGGGGGGGTGAGCCAGAAGAATGCAGCAGAACTCGTTCAGGCCGGGGCTGATTGCCTGGTGGCGGGCAATGCTGTCTTCAAGGCTCCGGATCCGGCAGAAGCCATTCATCAGCTGCAGGCAATGATGCGGGGGAATAGAAAGGCCTAGCGGAGCACAGGGCGGGCTTTCTTACGTCGCTCACCTTGAAGCGCGTTATAGGCGGGATAGAGCAATCGCTCCGAATTCTCCAGGCGAAGGTCCAAGATACCTTTCAGACATTCCCAATCAGCTTGCAGCTCTCCTGCATCGAGGGGACTTTCACTGTTCAGCCAATGCTGAAAGAAAGCCTGCGAGAGTTCTGTGCAGCTCCTGAGCGGATGAACCCACTGACTCATGATGGCGGCTATTTCTGGCTTTCGATGGGCTTCCTCATCAAGAATCGCCACAAGCAAATCGTCTTCCACGCGAAGGTGGAAGAGAACCCGCACTTGCAGCGAAACCAGAAGGCTGAGCCCTTCCTTGGAGCCAAGGTCTTCAGGCTTGACGCGTCCAAGCAATTCAAGGACGCCCTGACGTTGGATCGAAAGATTATGGATGAGCGGAAAGCCGAAGGCTGTCATTTCTCGGCCAGGCATCAGCAAGCAAATGCTTGGCGAAACAAAAGGTGGTGCATGGGGTTTTCCTCCACCTCATGTTTACGATGACTATTGGGCTAACCTATAGACCAGTTCCACCATTCGACACTAGACCACTTGGATAGCTCAACACCCATGCGCATCAGCGACCTAGCCATCAGCCTTGACTTGAATGCCAAGGAGCCTCTGCAGCTGCAGATTTCGCGGGCTCTTGTTCTGGTCATCAGGAATGGGCGCATCAAGCCTGGCATGCCCCTTCCCGGCTCCCGGCAGCTCGCGGAAGACCTGGGTGTTCATCGCAATACCGTGCTTGCTGCATTGCGAGAGCTGGAAGCAGAAGGCTGGATAGAAACCCGCCAAGGCAGCGGTACTTTCGTCTCAGAAAGTTTGCCGGATCTCGCTCCCTACGGATGGGGTCAACCAAGTGGCGATGAGGCGGCCCGGCATCCGCCAATGGATCCCGGTTATGACCTGCCCTCACAGTTAAGTCCCATTACAGAACCTTTTCAGGCCTTGATGGATTTATCAGAAGGGTTGGCGGACGTCCGTCTTGCCCCTACTGAAGCCATGGGGCGCGCCTATCAGCGGGCCATTCGGCTCCATGGAAACGAGTTGTTGCAGTACGGAGAACCCAAAGGCAATGTGCTGCTGCGACAGGCTCTTTCGGTCATGTTATCTGAGCGCCGGGGACTGGTGGTTGACCCGGATCAGATCCTGGTGACTCGGGGTAGCCGTATGGCTCTGGATCTTGTAACCCTATCTCTCTTTAAACAGGGTGGATCTATTGCTGTTGAGGACCCAGGAAATCGGATTGCCTGGGAAACGATGCAGCAGAGTTCCGGCGTAGTCCTTCAGCCCGTGCCGGTGGACGGGGAAGGCATGAATCTCGACGCACTGGAGTCCTTGCTCAAGAAACAACGCGTGGATCTGGTGTATCTGACCCCCCACCATCAGAACCCGACAACTGTTGCTTTGAGCCCCAATCGCCGCATGCGTCTGCTGGAGCTGGCTCAGCGGTATCGCATGGCCGTACTGGAGGACGACTATGATTTTGAATACCAGTACGATGGCAGATCCATGCTCCCCTTGGCCAGTGGCGACCCAACAGGGCAGGTGATCTACATGGGTTCCTTAAGCAAGCTCATCGCACCGGGTGTGCGCCTGGGTTTCCTGGTGGCCCCCAAAGGGCTCGTGGACCGTCTGACCCGGGTGCGGTTGCGCATGGACTCGCAAGGCGATCGTGTTCTGGAGTGGGCTGTGGCCGACATGTTCCGTGATGGCGACATGGCGCGACACGTTCGTAAAGTTCGCAAAGCCTATGAAGCACGTCGGGATCACCTGATCGCCTGTCTACGTCAGCACTTGGGTGATGCCTTGTCATTTGACAAACCAGATGGAGGCCTCGCGCTATGGGCTCAGGCGAAACCAGGCCTGGATCTGGAGAGTTGGGTCCAGCGTTGCAGGCAACAGAGCTTGATCATTCAACCCGGGAGCTATTTCTCCTTCAATCGAAACCCTCTGGGGGCGACTCGGTTGGCGTTCTCCCAGTTCGAGCCGGGGCAGTTGGAGAATGCGGTGCGTAGGATGAAGGCGTGTTATTGAATTCAAGCCGCCACTGAACTGACTGGGACTCTAATGACCTGCATGCAACCACCTTGGCCGGAAGGAATGGCCAGGTCATTTTTTCGGAAGCAAAAGAATTTCCTTCATGCGGGCAAGGCCTTCGGCCTTTCCGTGCCCCTTTGGTAGATGCAACACCACCGAGCGTTCGCCATCGCTGCCCGCAACCCAAACTGAGGTTCCACTCGCGTCACCAGAGACAGGGGCAGAGCCTGTCTTGAACCACCATTCGGCACTTTTGGTGATCCAGCCATCAAAGGTCCCGCTCATCAGTCGCTTGCATAGGGAAAGCAGGGGTTCTTGATCAGCGTTGGCTAACCATTTGGCCATGGACAAAGCTGTAGTCCTGAGCAAGTAGCCTTCTCCAATCCACTCAGGACTCATGACCGGGATGGTCTCCCCAGCCTTCAATCGGTTTCCCAGAAAGGGCTTGAAGGTTTGTTCCAGCCGATATCTCGCGGCGCCTTCGCCATAGTCCTGCTTCCAGCGTTCAGCAGATTCATAGCTCCAAACCATAAATGCGAGATTGCAGCTTTCCAGGGTCGCCTTGGCCAGATCCACCCTGCCATGGCCCTTTCGGTTCCAACAGTGAATGCCGTTCAGTTCGCCTTTGCATTTGAAGGTGACCATCCTTGAGGCCCATTCCTCGCCTTCCAGCCTCAGCCAGAGCAGGCTTGCCAAGCTGCCCATGGGGGTCTCTTGGGAATCTTCACCAAAACTTTTGCAAGTCCCATCCACGGAAGCCCATGCAAAAACCTCACCTGGATGCAGCACGGGAGCGGTAAGTCCTGATGGGGGTGGCTGCTGGCCGTGGGCCAACAGCGGGGGTACCAGCAGCCATAAGAATCTTTTCATATTGACTCAGTGTCCAACTGCAGTGAAAGCTCCAACAGGGTGCCTTCACCCATGTTTTCTATTCGCATGGCCGCTTGATACGAGGACATGAGCTGGACACAGGCAGGAAGTCCTGGTCCCGGCTTGCGGACCCCCAGCACTGCGTCCTCCAAAGATTCCTCGTGCAATACCGAAAAGGGTTCAAACGCATGGGTCAATACTTCTGTAGGAATGGGACCCCCTTCATCCGCCATCTCCAGCTGATAGCGCCCATCGAGTATCGCGGTTCGGACCAATAAGGAGGGCGATGGTGTGGGACCCCCCAAGGCATGGCGAACCATCTCGGCGACTGTCTCTGAGAAATCACCATAGATGCCAAATACCTTTGCCTCGGCAGCCCCAACCTCAAGCCTCAATCCACGATCGCCCAGATGGCCCTCAATGGACATCAATTCCAATTCCTGGGATAGCAGTTCGTCCAAAATAATCCATTCAGGACGAGTATTTTCCTGTTTGCCCACGCGACGGGTAAGCGCCTTCACAAGGTTTCCGATTTGCCCAACCGAATGTCTGATCTGAGCCACGGAGTGTTTCCACTCACCACTTCCCTGCTCCATATGATCCAGGGCCGCGCTTTGCACCTGGAGCGTGGCGACGGGCTCCTGCAAACGCTTCGTCATCTTCTGAAAGAGGTCTCCAAGGAGGGCTTGCCGTTCGCGCAAACTGAGAGCCGCTTGGGCCTGATGAACTTCCATATAGGCGGACTCCACAATTTCGTAACTGGAGGCAAGGGCTCGTGAGCTCTCGCTCAGGCTGTAGATCAGCTCCGCATTCTGCAGACTCACTTGGGCGAGTCCGCCGATCAGGGCGATGAGTTCCACTTCGTAAGGCAGGAAGGGACGGCTCGCCTCTCGGCTGAGCGCCCAGAATCCCCACAATTCAGCTTCGTGCTGTCGGTGAGGCATGGGGAGGAGCAATGCCTCTGAAGGTTGCGTCCATAGTCCCAAAGCCAGACCTGGGTCCCAATAGGGGGACTGCAACAAATGCTGTCCTAGAATCGGGCCTTCGTTCATTACTCGCTTCAGGCGCATGGGTAGGACATGGTCACCACGCACAGGGGCTGTCATTTCCGATCCGTCTTCCGTCCACTGCAGTCCCTCGAAATACCCTCCATCCGCCTGGACACGAAAGGCATGGAGCATTTTTAAGCCCAGATCCTCTTGGGCTCTTCCAAGGATTCGCGTTAGCAGGGACCTCGGGTCAGGTTCCGCAACGATGCTCTGGCTGAGAGCCAATAACCGGGACAAATTTCGATTGCGAATTTCCAGGGCATCCTGGGCTTCTTGAAGTTTCCGGTTGGAGCCCTGGGCTTCCTTCAGGCGCGCTTCGAGATGCTCCACGATCTGTTGACTGAACTGCCTAAGCACCGCGCCTTCCCGGCCCTGATCAACCTTATCCCGCTGCCCTCCCAGGTACGCCTCCACCTGGGTCGTGAATTGGAAGGGATCAATGGGCTTCGAAATGTAGCCATCGCAGCCCGACACCAGCGCTGTTTCACGATCTATCTTCATGGTCTTGGCGGTCAGGGCAATGATGGGGATGCCGTTCAGGTCAGCGTTTTGCCGCAACTTGGTGGCCACTTCGAAACCCGACAGGCCCGGCAGGTTGATATCCAGCAACACCAGGGCGGGCTTCAACTCCACCGCCATCTGATAGCCCTGCAACCCTTCTTCCGCCCAATGCATGTCGTAGCCCGCCTGGCCAAGCAGACGCTGCACCAACCGCCAATTCACGGGGTTATCTTCAATGCAAAGGATCTTGAGTTTCGGGCTCATGGGGCGGCAACCGGGAGCAGCGGTATCTCGACCATGAACGTACTGCCTTTGCCTTTCACGCTCTCGGCGCGGATGTGTCCGTTCATGAAACCCATGAACTTCTGACTGATGGCAAGCCCCAAGCCGGTGCCTCCAAAACGTCGGGTGATGCTTCCGTCCACTTGTTGAAAGGGTTTAAAGAGTCGTTCCATCTCGCTTTCGCTCATGCCTATACCCGTGTCGCGGATGCCAATTTTCAGATGCTTGTCTGCCTGAGTTACAAAAAGAATCACTTCACCTTCTTCTGTGAACTTTACGGCATTCCCCACCAGGTTCGTCATCACTTGCTTGAGTCTTACCGCATCGCCCATGACCTTCACGGACCATCCGGGGCGTTTGAAAGTAAGCGTGATGGGCTTTTTTCGGACCAACCCTGCAGCCATGGCCACGACTTCATCCAATAAAGCCAGGGGGTCCACCTCCTGAAGATCCAATTCCATTTTGCCTGCCTCGATCTTGGAAAGGTCCAGAATGGAATCAATGTGACCCAATAGTTGGGTTCCGTTCTGAAAGATGATCTGGAGGTCCTCACGCACGTCCGGGGCCACCCGGTCGTTCTCTTCCTGCATGAGCATCCCTGAAAATCCGATGATGGCATTCAGGGGCGTACGGAGTTCATGGCTCATGTTGGCCAGGAATTCATCTTTCATGCGGTCGGCTTGTTGAAGTTTCTGATAGCTATCCATGAGGCTGACATTCGCCTCCCGCAGTTCGCGGGTCTTTTCTTCGACCTTGAATTCAAGGGTATTGGCCCAAGCTTTCAATTCGCCACGGCTTTGTTCCAATCCTTTGGTGCGTTCCTGCACGAGTTGCTCAAGATTCGCCCTGATTTCTTCGAGTTCCCAGATGGTCTCCATGAGCTGGCGCGTACGTTCCTGCACGCGGTATTCCAGTAGCCGATTCTGCCGCTCGATCTCATCCCGACTCACCCTGAGCTTGTTGGTCATGACCTGGAAATTACGGCTCAGTTCCTCCAGCTCGTCACGGGAATGGGCATCCACGGCCACATCGTCAAAATTGCCCTGGGCCACCATCTGCGCCGCATTGGTAAGCTGGATGATGGGCTTCAGGTAGCGGCGGGACATGAAGGCTGTCAAGACGACTCCGAACCCCATGGTGGTAAGGCCGACGATAAGGCTCAGGCGAAAATTTTCGTCCACGATTCTTTGTGTTTCTTCGGTGCTGAAGCCGACCAACAGCGTTCCAACTGTATTGGGCAGATTTCGATAGATGACCGGCGCCATGGCCACCATCACGCCATCCTGAGGCCGAGTGATGACTTTGGAGTCGCCCTTGTTCTTGGCATATTCATCCACCCACCCTGGTGAGTTCTGAGTCGAATGCACCCGCGCGCCCGCGGAATCGTAAACCACGCTGAAACTGAAGGCAGGAATATGATTCACACCCTCCAACACATTAGCGATGTCCTGGCGATTGCCATTACTTAACGCAGGCGTCAACGCATAACTGGCGGTTTCCGCCACCTGGCGAGCGCTTACCTCTGCCTGTTTTCGGAGTTGCGACTCCACCCGCCGCGGATAGTACACGACGTTGAACGCAAAAAAGCTGAGCACCAGTGCACCAAGTATGAAGCCCAGCTTCGTCTTGATTGAGATGCGAAGCATGGCTCGAATTGTAAGGCCTTTACCGGCCTTCTAAGAAATGAAACCGTGCAGTTCCGTAGCGCCGGGTGTCCATGAGCTCCCAGGTCGGCAACCTTGCCAACTCGGTGCGCTCATCCGTTTCCCACACCAGAACCCCTCCCTGTGACAGCCATGGCCGAATGTGCATGGATGCCTTCGCCCAAAGTTCCTCGGATCGCTCATAAGGGGGATCAGAAAAAAGGACAGCAACATTGGAGAAGGTTTCGGGCTTGAGCGCCAGAACATCCTTGGGTAACAGAGCTACAGCAACCTGACTCAGGTTTTTAAGGAGGAAGGGCTGTGGCTTCGCTTCCACGCACGTGACAGGGCCGTAGCCCCTGGAATAGGCTTCCAGGGCCACAGCTCCAGTACCCGAGAAGAGATCCACGAAGATGCCCATGGGCCAGGCCTGCAGAATGGAGAAGAGGGCTTCGCGCGCCCGGTCTGAGGTGGGGCGGACCTCCCGATCATTTTTGGGTGGTCCCTCCAGTCGGCGGCCCCTGATTGACCCGGCGATAATGCGCATTACCGGCTTCCACCCATCGATCAATACGCCCAGCGGAGCAGGATTGTGCCCCAGGTGAGGCCCGCGCCGAAGGCTGAAAGCAGTACCAGGTCCCCCTTCTCCATGCGGCCTTCTCCTTTTGCTTGATGCAGAGCGGTGGGAATGGTGGCGGCGGTGGTGTTGGCGTAGCGGTCAATGTTCACGACCATTCGGTCGTTGGGCAATTCCAGTCGCTTGGCAGCGGCATCCATGATCCGCAAATTGGCCTGGTGCGGCACGAACAGTTTTAAATCGGCGGGTAAAAAGCCATTGCGATCCAGCATGGCACGGCTACCTTCGGCCATCTCCCGCACCGCGAATTTGAAGACTTCTGATCCGCTCTGGTGGATAAAGTGTTCTTTGGCATCCACCGTCTCATGGCTTGCAGGCTTTCTGGAGCCCCCCGCTGGCATATGCAGGATGCACCCGCCGCTGCCATCAATCCGATGTTCGAAGTCAATAATGCCAAGGCCTTCCTCCACCGGTTCAAGGATCACCGCGCCGGCACCATCGCCAAAGAGGACACCGGTGGCGCGGTCCTCCATGTTCATGATGGAGCTCATGACATCCACGCCCACCACCGCCACTTTAGAGTAGGCGCCGGAGGCCACGAGCGCCGCGCCGGACGTGAGGGCATACAAGAATCCGGAACAGGCCGCGGAGAGGTCGAAGCCAAAGGCGTTCTTCGCGCCGACAGCATCCTGTATGCGGCAAGCTGTGGCCGGAAAAAAAGTGTCGGGCGTTACGGTGGCCACGATGATCACTTCCAGTTCATCGGCCATCATGCCCCTCTGGTCCAGTGCCATTTGAAGGGCAGGAACACCAAGATCCGAAGCCCCCTGGCCCTTTTCGACCCAATGCCGTGAGCCAATGCCGGTCCTGGTCCGGATCCACTCATCGTTGGTTGCCATCACCATGGAAAGATCGTCATTGGTGACGCGCCGTTCCGGGTAGTACTGGCCAGTGGCGGTGATGCCAACGGGACGAGCGAAGTGACGAGTCAAATGAGCCTCCAAGCGAAACTTTGATTGTGCCGTCAAACCACCAGAACGCCAAGGGTTCCAAGGCCCCATGAGGAGCCACAAAGTCATGCAGAAAACCGAACCGCTAAGACCCAAGGACGCAAAGAAAAGCCGGTTGGGTAAAACGCTTCCTGTGAATTCTGCTTGACCATGTGTGGAGGGCCTCTAGCTCAGATTCGGTATTAGATGCGATCCTATTGAATTGCAATGGATACAGGATTTTTTTTGCCTTGCGTGTTTGCGTCTTAGTGGTCCGCTTGATTGGGGATTTTTACTATTTATATGCTTCATGGTTCTTTGGAGTCTTTATGCTTATGCGCACGCTGGCAGTTATTCCTTCGCGTTACCAGGCTTCACGATTTCCTGGTAAGCCTTTGGCCTTGATCGCCGGGAAGCCCATGATTCAGTGGGTGTTCGAGGCCGCCTCCAAGGCTTCAGGCGTCACCCGCGTGGTCGTGGCCACGGATGATGATCGCATCGCCGCCACGGTGCGGGCGTTTGGCGGCGAGGCTGTAATGACTGACGCGAACCTTCCCTCTGGCACCGATCGCACAGCCGCGGCGCTGGTGGCTCTGGAGACATCAGGAGCAGCCTTTGATTGCGTATTGAACATTCAGGGCGATGAGCCAGCCATGCATCCGGACACGGTTTCATCGGTGGTTGCATTGATGCAAGACAATCCGGAGCTACCCATGGGTACCGCAGCCTGTCCTTTCGCCAATGCGGATGAATTGTTCAATCCCAACGCCGTGAAAGTTGTCACCGACGATCACAACCGGGCCTTGTATTTCAGCCGCAGCCCCATCCCCTACATCCGTCATTCGAGCCATTTCGAACCGGACTTCCGCCCCTGGATGAATTCCGAACAACTAGCGCTCTTCAAGCGGCATCTGGGGCTCTACGCCTACCGTCCGGCGATCTTGAAGGCCTTCACCAAGCTGCCGCCCCATCCTCTCGAACAGACCGAGATGCTCGAACAATTGCGTGCCCTGGCGGCGGGTATTCCCATTGGTGTGGCCCTCACTCCATTTCTAAGCATCGGTGTGGACACACCCGGCGATGTGGCCTCTGCCGAGGCCCTGCTGAGAGAGCGGGGACTCGCGTAAACTGGAAAAGTCCCGGGTCCTAGGTCCCACCGCCTGCCGCCCTTTCATGGAGTAATTGTGTCCCATCACAAAGTCATCATTATTGGCACTGGACCCGCAGGCTACACAGCGGCGCTTTATGCCTCGCGCGCAAATCTGACGCCATTGGTTTTTGAAGGAATCCAGCCCGGTGGCCAACTCACCATCACCACTGAGGTGGACAATTTTCCCGGTTTTCGCAACGGCATTCTGGGTCCCATGCTAATGGAGGAGATGCGTGAGCAGGTGTTGCGTTTCGGGACCCTCATCAAAAGCGAAACCGTGCTGGAAGTGAACCTGCTGATACGACCCTTCACA
Source organism: Holophagaceae bacterium (assembly GCA_025361125.1). Classification (GTDB taxonomy): domain Bacteria; phylum Acidobacteriota; class Holophagae; order Holophagales; family Holophagaceae; genus JANXPB01. The sequence continues at coordinate 50,670 of JANYBM010000022.1, forward strand.
CTGAAAACAGACAAAGCCGTCTACACGGCGGACGCCGTCATCATCGCCACGGGTGCCACCGCCAAATGGCTGGGCATCGGCAAGGATCAGGAACTCTCCATGAGCGGTGGCGGTGTCAGTGCCTGCGCCACGTGTGATGGCTTCTTTTTCCGCGGTAAGGAAATCGCTGTGGTGGGCGGCGGTGACACCGCTATCGAGGAGGCAACCTACCTCACCAAGTTCGCCTCCAAAGTGAATCTAATCCATCGGCGGGACAAGCTGCGGGCATCGAAAGCTATGCAGGAGCGGGCGATCAAAAATGAAAAGATCGTCTTCCACTGGAATAAAGGCGTGGCGGATGTGCTGACTTCCACCATCGAGACGCCGCTGGGAGAAAAAGTCGAGAAGATCCGGGCGCTGAAGCTCAAGGACACAGTGGATGGAAGCGATTCAGAGTTGATGGTGGAAGGTCTTTTCGTAGCCATTGGCCATGAGCCAAACACCAAGCTTTTTGCTGGCCAACTGCCAATGGATGAGACGGGCTATCTGCAAGTGGAGGACGGTTCCAGCCGCACGGCCATCCCGGGCGTGTTTGCCTGCGGCGATGTGCAGGACCATGTCTACCGACAGGCCATCACCGCAGCTGGCTCCGGATGCATGGCGGCCATTGATGCTGAGCGATGGCTGGCCGCCAATGGATTTGCCGAATAAAGCCGCATTGGATCAAAAAACGGAAGTCACGCGCTGCTTTTCACCCATAATGGCGGCACAGAGATAAGGTTTCATCGTGCTGTCGAAGGACCAGACCCTAGGAAAGTACCAGATCCTCGACCGTCTTGGGGCGGGCGGGTTTGGCACGGTGTATTTGGCTATGGATACCTGGGTGAATCGGAAGGTGGCGCTCAAAGTGCCGCACCAGCAGCAGGAAGAGATCGTGGACCTGCTCAAGGAACCGCGCATCATGGCGGCGCTCAAGCATCCAAATATCGTTGAACTCATCACGGTTGAACGGAAAAATGGCACGTTTTTCATGGTGCTGGAATTTATCGAAGGTGAAAGCCTGGACCGACTCATCCGCAAAGAGCGCACCCTCGCACCCACTCGGGCGCTCGAGATCGGTGTGGATATCTGTTCGGCCATCGCGTTTGCACACGCCAACCAGATCCTGCACCGGGATTTGCGACCGGCGAACATCCTGATGACCCGGGATGGGGTGGCCAAAGTCACGGATTTCGGCACCAGCCGAATCCTCGAAATGCAAAAAGATGGCTTTGCGCGCACCCGCATTGGCTCTCCTCCCTACATGGCGCCAGAGCATTTCCGGGGTCGGGCCGTGTTTCAAAGCGATCTCTGGTCCTTGGGCATCACCATGTATGAAATGCTCACCGGCACCGTCCCTTTCTATGATGCGGATCCGCTGAAGATTGCCCAGGCTTTCCAGACCCAGCCCATCGTTGCACCCCATCTCAAGAATTCGAATGTTCCGAAACAACTTTCAGAAGCCGTGATGAAGGCTCTGGCTGTGAATCTTGGCGATCGCTATCTCAGCGCCCAAGCCATGCTGGATGCTCTCAGGAAGTTGAAGGATGGGGTCGCGAAAGATACACGACCCATGGGCTCAGCTGTGATGAGCCCCTCGGCCACTGGAAGCGTTCCTGTACAACGGCCCTCTGCTTCATCCAATACCCAACAGCGCCTGTGCCGCTATTGCTACCGTCCCATGGCACGCATGGCCAGCACTTGTCCGAGCTGTGGGGAGAAAAACTGAAATGGCCACGGAAGTTCCAACCGGTGGCACCACCTCAACCCCTGCAGGCTCTATCAAAACGCCTGTGGAATCGCCTTTGGTTCCAAAGCGAAGAAAACGATGGGCCCGGCGAATAACTTTTTTTCTTGTGGCTGGGGGGCTTGCGACAGGTGGTGGAGCTTGGCTGCTGCATCAGCCATTTGTGGGGGACTATGCCCTTGAAAAAGCCGGTGCCTGGGTAAAGGATGAGACAGGCCTGACCTTGGAAGCCCGCAACCTTCAGGTTGGGCTGTTCTCGGGAATGGTGGCCATGGATGACATCCGTTTGGGGGGTGATCTCCTGAAAATCCGTCGCCTTGAAATCCAAGGGGGCTTGTTCACACTTCTGGGTGGCCAGAAAAACATTCATCGCGTTCTGATCCTTGGCCCTGAACTGCGCCTGGACGCCAAGCGCTTGTCGGGCTTGAGGCTTAAGGCTCATCCTCCTCGAACGGATCCTTGGCCCCAATTCCGGTTGGATAGCTTCGAGTTGAAGGATGGTTTCGTCGAAATCCGCGAGCCCAAATGGGGATTGCCGGAGGCGCATTCAGCCTTTTCAGCACAAGGGAAAGGGCTTGGTCCCAATCGCCTGAGGGTTGAATTCAAGGCCACTGACATGGCCATGAAAGCTCCGGGTGGCATGGCCACCGGCCACGCGGAAATCACCGCGGATCTCTCTGAAACCATCGAAAGGCTTTTGAAGGCCGAGGTGGAATTCGGCCATCAAAAGCTCCAGGCCAGCGGCACCTTCGAGCCAAAATCTGAACGGCTTTCCGCCAAGACTAAATCACTTGGGGATCTGGCCCCCGCTCTGAAATTGGGTTTCCAAAAATCAAAGGCCGCCATGAACGGCCAGTTCACCTTGGAGGTCGGGCTTGAAGGAACAGTTCAAAAACCACTTTGGGATATGCATCTTCAATCGAAAAACCTAGGACCAGGCATCCTGGATCTCCACCCTGGCGAATTGGAATTCAAGGCCAACGGGAATCTCCAGGAAGCGAAAATCCACAATCTCATTTGGCATTCCGAAAATGGCGATATCGCCCTTGAAGGTGAGTGGAAAAACGGACTTCGAACTTCAGTCACAGTTCAAGGGGCCAAGGTTGATCTCAATCCATTGGCGACATATTTGCGAGTAGAGCAAGTCAAGGATTTACTGGCATTCTTTGATGCCGAAGTTGAGTTACCTGGCAATCCCTGGGGCAAGGACCTCCGCCTTGAGATCCTGAGGGCCAACACCGCTGGCCGAATCCAACGATCAGGGCGCAACGTGGGTGACTTCAAGGCCAGTTTGGAAACCGGCCAGCTCACGCTCAATGCTCTGAATCTGGAGGTGGAAGATCTGGAACTTCAAGCCCACGCATCCGGACGGATCGGGCCAAAGGGCATCCAGGACCTGAAGGCAGAAGGCGAAATCAAAACCGACGCAGCCAAGGTCGCTACCGCACTCCATGCCTGGGATCTAGTGGATCTGAACATGGCCGGCAGGCTCCAGGCGAAGGTGAATCTTTCGATCCATCCTGCGGACGGATTGCTGCTGAATGGCGTCCTCGAAGCAGTGAACCCGCGCTGGCACGGAGCTACGGCGGACCGTCTATCAGCCAAGGTCCAGATGCAGGGAAGTACTATGAATATCCAGGGTATAGAGGTTGCCAAAGGAGCGGGCCGTGGCTTCGGCGATATTTGGCTCACCTGGGCTGATCTCCCGCCCAACGTCAGCCAATTTGAATCCTGTTTCCGGGTCTCCAGGTTACCTATATCCGAGGGTCTGAAGGCAGCAGATCAGGGCGACCTTCCCATTGATGGGAGCACCAGTGGTTGGGCTCGCATTTGGGGCCCCTACGATGCGCTGCAACTGCAAGGTGATGGCCTCGTGGAGAACGCCACCGTCTATCAGCTCAACATCCCCGCGACTTCGGCTGAATTCCACATGGAGATCGCCACGAACAGGATTTCACTGCCTGAATTCCGTATTGCGGAATCTTTGGGCACCCTCTCGCTGGGCGAACCCGCTCCCCAAGGTCTCCTAGCGCTAAAAGGTAAGCTGGATCTGGATCTGAACCGGAATGCCTGGTGGGGCGACTTCGGCGGCACCCTCGATTCAAGTTTGCTGGCGATCCCTGGCCCCCGCATCCAAGCCAAGGTGGAAGGCAAAGTAGAAGGCGGATGGGACCATGGGTTCGGCCCTACCTCTTTACCCAACTTCGAAGTGAGCTTTCGCCAGGCACGCATTTTTATGGGTGAACAGAGCCTGGAAAATATTGAAGGGAGGTTCCAAACCGATCGAGGTGTCGCTGAAGGTTGGATTGGCCAAGGGGGATCCGCCAGCAGAATTCTGGAGCTGGCGGCTTTCGACGACAAGGGCATCCTGCGAGCCGGGGGGCACCTCCGCTTGGACCCGACGAGCATTGATACACCTCGCCTGGCCGCACGCATCACCCAAGATTTGATGGAGGACTTGCGTCTGGAAGCGGATCTTTCAGCAACGTGGGAACCCGAGGGTTTCCATTGGCAAGGTCGCGTCAATCAACTCCTGGCGAGATTTCCAGCCTTCGATCTGACCCAAGCCCAACCAGCCTTTGTGCATGGAAACCTTGAAGCAGCCCAGATAGATCTGCCCCTGGAAGCACAGGAAAGACCTTCAACACTTCCCGGCCGAATTGATGCTCCACTCTCTACCGGCTACCTGAGCCTGACGGGATTGGTTCCCTTTTCGACGTCCGGACCTCTGGCTCTGCAGGCCAGGGGATCTGCAGATCTGGGTGAGTTGAAGACAATCCTTGATGGCTTGATGGAAGTGGATCCCTATAGCCTGCTCGCGGATCTTCAGCCTTCCGGGGCCACCAAGGTTGACCTGCAGCTGCAGGGCACACCTGCGGAACCGCGGTTGGATGGGACGTTGAAACTTGAAGGGGCGCGCATCCGAGTAGCCACGTATCCACAAAGCGCAGAGAACATCAATGTCACGGTTCAATTTCACGACCGTGAAATCACCATTCCTGAATCAGAACCCATTCGAGGGCAATTGGCTCAAGGTAGTCTTACAGCCTGGGGATCTGCCCGATGGCAAATGGGAGGCCTCGCCAGCTACGACGTGAAAGCGAATCTGGATGATTTCCAACTTCGCGATTTGCCTGCGGGATTTGAGGTGGGCGGGAGTTTACAGGTCCGGCTTTCCGGGAACGATGAAGATGGTGGCTTACTGAAAGGAACCATCCAGGCCGAACGCATGATTTACCGGGCGAATATCAACATCGCAGACATTCTTTTTAATTCCACCTCAGGTACGATGGCCCTCGCCAGCTTTGATCCTGACGACCCCATGGCCCGCATCAAACTGGATTTGGATTTGAAACTGAACCAGCCATGGCGCTTCGATACAAATCTGTTGAAGCTTGAGGGAATACCGCAGGGATCCTTCAAGGTGCTGGGAACCCTGGCGCATCCTGGACTCAAAGGCAAAATGGAATTCATCCCCGGTGGCAGCATCACCAATCTGTTTCCAGCCGGCGATGTAACCGTGGAGCGAGGTTCCATCAATTTCAACGATCCTAACCAGTTCAACCCCTTCATCAATGTACAGGGGCGAATTGATGTATCACCTTACCTGGTGAACTTAAGCATGACTGGGCGGGTGGATCAAATGACCGTGGCACTCTCATCAACGCCAAGCCTTCGCCAAGATGAAATCACCGCGATTCTGGTGGACCCGGCCGCTGCGCCCACCATTGGTTCCACCATCGGAGGCAGTTCCCAGAGTGCGCTGAACTATGGGATTGCTTCGGCGGGCTCCGGCCTGATTGGAACCTTGGCACTGGCAAACCTGCAGGAGCAATTGCGCCGCACCTTCAACCTGGATCGCCTGAGCGTCTCGCCCCGCACGGGTGCCACTGGAACCGCGGAGGTCAGCATCACCGCAGGCAAGAGCTTTGATTTCCTGGGCCATCGGACACCACTGCTGTACACCTACCACCGTGCCGGCGACCTCATCACCCATAGCGGCAAAGCTGAGTTGCGTTTCGGGAACTATATCCTGCAGTTCGGTCTTAGCCGGACGGGCTTCGATTCCCTGAACCTCACAGGGGAAATCCGCCACGTCTGGAGCCCGAAATGAAGGCAGCGGCAGACCGGCATCAGCCAGTGGTTGGTGGTAGCCGGAGGATGAAGATGAAGGAATCATGCTGATCACGGTGCTTACATTCGCCAGGTATCGCGTGCTGCTTGGCTTTGAGAGAGCGCAGGTTTCAGTAGCGCAAGGGACGACACTGGGAGCCCTGCTCACTGACACCAGATTTGAATCGTTACCCAAAGATGCTCTGCTGGCCGTCAATCAAGCTTTCATGAAACGGGATTCACAGCTGAATGACGGAGATGAAGTAGCACTGATGCCACCCGTCAGCGGGGGGTGAGCGGCTCCCGCTTCACTTCCAGGATCTCCCCGCCACTGGCCTGAAGCAGCGCTTGGAAGGCCGGTTCTCGGCGGAGCTGATCTTCGGGGCGTTCAGGGTTAGATTCTTCAAAGATGATTTCAATGCTGGTGAGGCCGGGAAGCAAACGGGCCATGGCTTCCAGCAGGTGCGGGTTGGTGCGCTCCCGTTCCAATTCCTGAACTGGTTGTCGTGCATTATTTGGGAAACACAAGCGAAGAATCGGGGCTGCCCAGCGCAGCTCCGTAGCCATGTTAGGCAGGCTCCAGAGTGTTCGCGGAAGGCCACCGGGGCTGGTTTTCAGTACATCTATAACCCCGGTGCGCAAGGCATCTGTATCGCCCGGATTCGAGCTGGGATGGATGCTCGGAGCCGCCTGTATTGGGAGTTCCAAAAGGGTGGACGTTTCCAGAGGTGATTGTGTTTCAGTTCGGCTTGGCATGGGCGCAGACTGCGATGTTGGCTTGAGGATTGATATTGCCAATGGCGTGGCCACGGTTTTGGGTGTTGCTATTTGGGAAGCTGTTGGCTGACTCGTGTTCGGGGCTGACTGAACTGCAGAACGTGTTGTCAGAGTCGCGGTTGTACCACTCACCAGAGTGTCCAGGGGCGCAAGGTGGGGTAGTTGAGCGGCGGTGAGCAGGGCCAATTCAACCACCACCTGGGGCAGGCTGGAATCCCGCAAATCCCGCTCCCGCTGCAAGAGCATTTGCAACACGCGGGCCGATCGCAGCAGTTTTTGTGGACTTGAATCCTGCCGGGTCTCGGCCTCCAGGCGATCCCGGAAAGCCAGCATAAGTTCCCGCCAAAAACTGATCCAGTCGGCGCCCAGGTTGGTGAGCGCCTGGCAGTGGTCCAGAATCGCAGTGGTGTCTCCCGCGTTCAGCGCATCCAGCATGCCCTGGACTCGAACCGCGGGCACGATTCCCAATTGCTCGCGGACTACATCCTCAGACACATGGCCATCACCGGCGGCGATGACGCGATCCAGCGTGGTGAGCGCATCGCGCATGGAACCCTGCCCTGCTTCCGCCACGAGACGCAGGCTTTTGGCGTCAAAAGTGACGCCCTCGGATTCACATACCCTTTGAAGTCGCCCTTCAATAAGTCCCACGGGTATGAGGCGGAAAGGATAGATCTGCACCCTGCTTTTAATGGTGTCTGGAACGTCCTGCAATTCAGTTGTTGCCAACACGAAGACCGCGTGAGCCGGTGGCTCTTCTAGTACTTTCAACAAAGCATCAAAGGCTTGCCGGGAGAGCATATGAACTTCATCAATGATGTAAACCCGATAGCGGCAGAAGGCCGGTCGCGTTTGCACCTGTTCCCGCAGGGCCCTGGCATCTTCCACCGAGGCCCGACTGGCGGCATCAATTTCAACAATGTCCAAATTGGTGTCTGGCTGTTCTGATGCCACACACGGATCACACACCCCGCAAGGGGTGGACGTAGGGCCATGGATGCAATTGAGAGCCCGAGCCAGGATTCGGGCGGTGCTGGTTTTGCCAGTTCCGCGCACCCCTGCGAACAAGAAGGCCTGGTGATGGATGTGGCCAGTGACTTGGGCCCGTTTCAGCGCGTTGGTGAGCGCATGAACGGAAGCTTCTTGACCCACGAGATCCGAGAGCAGACGAGGGCGGTATTTCAAAGCAAGGGTGGTCATGTATTCCATTCTACGAGGGCCCGGCCTCTGCGTCGTCCTTCGTCCGACATAGATGCTCTGGCTCTGCAAGGGAAGTGAGTTGGGAGGTTTCGCACACACGAGGGTAGCGGGTGGGAACACGCACTGCATGCGATACAAGGAAAGCACAGGCTATCGAGCTGCGCTCGATGGTTGGAGGATCCCCAATAGTCCGGCCAAAAAAAATGCTGACTCTACCTTAAATGGTCTCTGCTTCGGCACGCTGGCAAATCGGCCAGCTTGTTGTGTTGCAACGATTGTGTCCTCCAAATTAAGGCGTCCAAGCCCCCCTTTCCCTGAAGCATTGAAACCCTTCAGCTGGCTTGAGTGAACAATGACGGCTGCAGCCCCGCATTGAATTGGGGCAAAAGCAGAATAGAGGGCTTAACCGCCCAAATCGGCTCTGGGACGAGCTTTGCGGTACGTGCGGTACATGCGGTCCGTACGGTCGGTTGGATGCCAGATTTTCTAGACTGAGCGTTCGTTCGCGGGGACGATACCCGCGTTTGCCCGTGGAGCGCCGCCTTAATGGCCTGTCGCATCTGGTTTGTGTAATCAGGATCCAGAATGTGCAGCCAATGATGCTCTGCCAGCAGGGCGTAGAAGGGGTCTGCTTTAAGGAGCCGAAGACCCCCAACCCATGCGCTTTTGGCCCCGCTATCCCGGACGCGGTTAGCGAAATCGGCTATATCCAAAACTGCCATGAGCGGAGTGGCACCAATGCACACACGAATGCCCGCTCTAGATAACCGTTCAATGGCGCTCCAACGGCTCTGAATGGATGGAGCATCAGGCTCCACGATCTGACGTACGGCATCGTCATCGGTGGGGATGGAAAAACCCACGGAAAGCCGGGATCCAAAGGCTTTCAAGAGATCCAAATCCTGGAGCACCAGCGGAGATCGAGTGTGAATGATGACTGTGGTGGTGGAGCAGGCAAGCAGAACCTGCAAACATTTCCTGGTGAGCCTAAAATCGCGCTCTATGGGCTGATATGGGTCGGTAGCGCTGGAGATGAAAACCGATTCGTTATGCAGCTTGTGGCGTTGGGCCCACAGCAACTCTGGCGCATTGAGCTTGGGGGTGACCCAGCGCCCCCACTCTTGCAGATCATGTAAAGGCCTGCTTGCGGATGAAACAACATCACCGCTGCTTTCATCGCCTCCCACCTTTTCTGCCACGGGCGCAGGATAACCCCTCACATAGCAGTATCTGCAACCGTGGCTACAGCCGCGGTACGGGTTGAGGCTGAACCCCCAGCCATATCGCGCATCCTTTTGGGCGCGAAGAATGCTTTTCGCCTCTTCAGGCTCCACCTGGAAATCCCGGAAGAGGTTTGTGGGTGGTGCATCAACGGATAAGAGGGTATGAGTCATGTCCTCTAATATTCGTATTATTTTCGCTTTGTCAAGGACCCTGTCTATTTTTTTGAAAGGAAGTTGTTGCGACTGATGGTTACCAGCGTAGCCAGACCCACATCCCTTGTGGCGATAACGCTTGCTGAAAATGCCAATGGTATTTCATTCAGCGCGGTGCGGTGTAAGGCGGTCCACCAACTCTGCTAGGAATTTGTCTTGGGCAGCAAGATGAACCTGAATTTGGATCGCTTCATGGAGGACGGCTTCAGCGTCCTTGTAGGTATCAAGGGCCCTTTTGTCTGAAGCCTTTGCCTGCACCCTTTGGCCAACGATAATGATGGACAACAGGACTAGCTGCAGAAAGGTCTGTGCGATCCAGGAAACTGTGGTGGCCTTCCCGCCGCTGATGGCTTCGGGCAGGCTGATGAACGCGATTATGGCGAAAAGATAGGCGCACCACATGGTGCCAACACCACCCGTGATCTTCACAGCGAGAAATGAGTTGAAGCGTTCTAGCGGACTTTCACGTAAATGCATATCCGCAACCTTCACAGGCGAGTGCTCTTTGCGCTGCGCGATGTGCGGATGGGGAACATGGGTGTAGATCTGGCGCACTGCTTTTCCACCTGGCTTGACCTCTTCGGGTGATGCGCTCGTACCGCAAGCACTGCAATAGCCCGCGGTTGAAACCAAGTCAGCACCGCATTTCCGACAGGTGGACATCTTGCCTCCCTCAGGCTCATTGGTAGGTAAACCGCGAACAGGTTTCGACCCAAAGTTTGACATATCTTTCAGGTGAAGAATGCCCCGAAGACCACAGTGGCTTCCCATTGTGGTTGGTCAGCAATTTGCGGAGCGATTCTCAATTAAGAGGTTATAGAACTCTCAGCCATAGGCCTTTAAGGTAAAACCCTTCGGGGTGGTTCAGTGCGTAGGGATGATCCGAAGGCTGGCCGAGATGGCCCAGCACTTGAGCTTCGCGCCCTGCCTCCAGCATCGCGGTCCACACGGCTTCCTGAAACCGGATGCGATCCAGATGCTGGCTGCAGGAGAAGCACCACAGCATGCCACCTCTGGCCGTGGCCCGGGCACCTAGGCGGAACACATCCTTATAGGCTTTGAAGGCTTTTTCCACATCTTTGCGCTGCTTGGCGAATGCTGGAGGATCCACGATCACACGATCAAAGGTTTCGGCTTTCAATTCGCGCATCAGATCAAACGCATCGCCCTCCATGCGCGTGTGCCGCGCTGGATCCAAGCCATTGGCTTCCCAATCTTTTTCGCATTGGTCCAGGGCGGCGGCACTGGCATCCAGCGTGGCGACTTGGGTTGCCCCACCCAGGCCCGCGTGGATGGAGAAGCCGCCGGTATATCCAAAGGTGTTTAAGACACTGCAATCTTTCGCGACGGTTCCCAGGGTCATGCGATGCTCCCGCTGATCCAGGAAAAGCCCCGTTTTCTGCCCCTTCAAGAGATCCACAGTGAACTTGGCCTTGCCTTCCTTGATGGTGATTGGGCCAGCCAAGGAACCCTTCAGCAGGCGGTTCACCACATCCAACCCTTCTTCTTTCCGGCCGGCCTGACTGCGTTCCACGAAGACCGTGCAGCCGATCTGCTTGCCGAATGCCAGGAGCACCGGCCACCAGACCTCCCGCAGCGCCTCAAGCCCTGCGGTGCCAACCTGGATGACCAAAGCATGGGCATAGCGATCCACCACGAAGCCCGGCAGCAGATCCCCTTCACCGAAAATGAAACGACAGGCTCCCTCGGGATTCATCAGACCTAAATCCATTCGCAGTTGCAGGGCAGCTTCAAAGCGATTGAGAAAGAATGTTTCGTCCAAAGGTGCGTCTTCATGACGGAAGACGCGCACTGTGAGAGTGTTTGAAGCACTGGCGGTACCTGTGGCCAGCACGTTGCCAGAATGATCTGCAATGCGCACCAAGCGGGACTCAGGCTTGGTTTCCAACGCGCCGGAATAGATCCAAGGATGCAGCTTGCCGAGGAGAGCCTCCTTGCCGGCTTTTAGACGAATGATGGGGTAGGGTTTGTGAGCGGTCATACTTTCACTTTAACGACCGTTACGACCTAACCAGCACTTTTCTGGTCAGTTTGTTGCGATCGTTAACGCTATCAGGTGCTGATCACCCTCCCACTCGCTGCGCTCATAGACGCGGAGCCTCCCTGCTCACTTCGTTCTCTGAGCTGGGGCCTATATGCCGGACGAAAGACAGCCTGACGCGCGCATTGATTCGCGCCGTCCCAAGGTGTCTAAACCCCTTGTGTTGCATCTTGATGATTGTTCGGCTGGCCGAAGCAGTACCAGGGCCTTTGCTGAGCTTTAATCACCTTTGGATGATTTTTTTCAAGGCTTCCAGCAAGCGCTGCACCGAAGTTTCTGGTGTTCCCGGCAACATCGAAATGCGGATGACACTCCGGGCATCAGCTTCGCTGTAACCCAGCGCCATGATGGCGTGGCTGGGTTTGGTGGCACCGCTATGGCAGGCGCTGCCGGTACTGGTGGCAAAGCCGGCGAGATCCATGGCCATGTGGACCGCCTCGCCGTTGTGGCCGCGTAGCAGCAAAGAGCTGGTATTCGGCAAACGGGGTTGCCCCTTCCCGATGATTTCAAAATCGGGCGACCAGGCTGCGACTTCAGCTTCCATGGCATCACGAAGGGGTTCCAGTGCTGCGTTTTGCGCCAGACGATCAGACAGATGATTGACCGCTTCGCTGAGGCCAAGAATGGCAGGCGTGTCTTCGGTTCCACCCCGACGACGACGTTCCTGGGGGCCTTCCATGATGGGTGTCCAGGGCAACTCGGGGCGCATCCAAAGCAGCGCCGCGCCACGAGGCCCACCCATCTTGTGGGCGCTGAAAACCGCCGCGTCGCAATCGGAAAGATCCACCGGCACCTTGCCCCAGGCCTGACAGCAATCCTTGATGCGCACCGCGCCGGCCACTTGTGGCATTTCAGAGATGATTCCGCTTTCATTGTTGGCGGCCATCTGCACGATCGTGGCAATGCCCGAAAGATCGCAGGGTAGCCACCGTACATTGGCCCAAGCTCGCAGTGGATTCAGGCAGGCGCTATGTTCGCCAGGGTTCACCGCTGCCGGCATGAAGGTCAGGGAAGCGTCCAGGCCGCCCATGAGCAGGTGCAGCGCTTCCGTAGCCGTGGCGCAGAACACCAGTTGGGAGGGCGGCACTTCCAGATTGGCGGCAATGGCTCGCCGAGCTTCCTCGATGGCAGCCCGCGCGGCCTGACCTTCCCGGTGGGTGCTGGTGGGATTGGCCCACAATTCACCCTGCGCACGCTCCATCACCTGCACAACGCTGGGGAGTGGTGGCGCGGTGGCGTTGGCATCAAAATAAAAGCGATCCATGCAGCGATGATGGCAGAAGCCGTTGCGGGACTGGATTCCTTTGCCAGAAGGAAGCAAGCTGGATTATGCCCAAAACCCTTGAAGGCCAGCTGGTCGTCGCCATTTCCTCTCGTGCGCTCTTCAACTTTGAAGAAGAGAACAAGGTCTTCGAGGATTCTGATGACAGGGCCTACATGAAACTTCAGTTGGATCGGCTGGAGATGCCGGCCCGGCCCGGCGTCGCTTTTCCTTTGGTGAAAAAACTATTATCCTTCAACACCCAGCGGGAAAAGCTCGTGGAAGTGGTGATCCTTTCGCGCAACGATCCAGTGAGTGGTCTGCGGGTGTTTCGCAGCGCCCAGGCCTCAGGGTTGCCACTGGAGCGCGGCGTCTTCACCCGAGGGCGGAGTCCTTTTCAGTACCTGAAACCCCTCGGCGCCAGCCTTTTTCTTTCAGCGCTTGAAGCCGATGTGCGCTCGGCTCTGAACGCAGGCTTTCCGGCGGCTCGCGTTTATGCTAACAGCGCCGTGACCGCTGAAAAACATCCTACTGAAGTGCGCATCGCATTCGATGGAGATGCGGTTCTCTTTAGCGATGAGGCAGAGCAGGTATATCAATCGGAGGGCATGGATGCCTTCCAGCGCCATGAGACGGAACACATGGGGGACCCCCTTCCCCCCGGCCCCTTCAAGCCTCTGCTGGAGGCCTTGCAGCGGCTCCAATCCGCCGCCGATGTGGATGGGGACAGCCAAGGTGTCTCACCTATGCGGATCCGCACTGCGCTGGTGACCGCGCGAAGCGCCCCAGCCCACGAGCGCGCCATCCGCACGCTCATGCAGTGGAACATCAACCTTGACGAAGCCATGTTCCTGGGTGGTTTGGAAAAGGCGGATTTCCTGCGCGAATTCGAGCCGGATTTCTTCTTCGATGACCAGACCCGCTATTGCGACACCGCCTCCCAAGTAGGCCCCACCGGCCATGTGGTAAGCGGCGTGGTGAATGAAAACCACAAAGAGAAAAACGAATAAAAAGGCTGACCCCAAGCCACCAAAACACAAAGACAAGAACAAATTTGTGTGCAAGCTCGGGACTCGGGACTTGGGAGTCGGCCCAACACTCACTTGAAGGCTGGATCCTTCGTCGCAACGATCTTTTTCCCGGGGTGCAACCGGTCGGCTTCGTCGAGCAGTTCCTTCGCGGCTTGTTTATCGCCGATCTGCGCCAGGGTCCGAGCCATGTGATAGAGGTTCACCGAAACCCTGCGTCGTTCCGCTGGCGAAATAGAATCCCCTGGGGTCTGCAGTTTTTTTAGGTAACCGATGAATTCACTCTTGGCCCCCGCTTTGTCGCCAGCCAGATCCTTATTCAGGCCCCGCAATAGGCAAGAGATCACATGCTCTGGAGGCCAGGCGCCTTTGAGTTCGGTGGTGAAACGCTGAAAAGCCCCTCGGTCGCCAAGATCGTGGGAGACCAGGGCCAGGGTCACCTTCAACAGATTGGAGCTAGGCACTTGCCCAAGGCCTCTTTCCAGCTTGACCTTGGCTTCCTTTGTGCGGCCCAACCAGAGCAGGGAGACACCACTGGTTAGGTAGGTGTACTCGGCTGATGGCTGCAAGGCGGTGGCTGCGTTGGCCTCGCGGATCGATCCGTCAAGATCTCCATCGTTCTGCATGAGCACCGCGCGGCGGAAGAATGGGATCCAGTAATCGGGTGCGAGTTCGATGGAGCGTCGGTAGTGGCGGAGTGCGATGGCATGGTCCTCGGCCCCTGCACTGTAGGCGTAGGCATCCCCCAAGGCTGAGTAGGCCTGATAGTCTGCGGGATCCAGGGTCACCGCATGGGAAGCCGCCTCTTTTGCTTCAGTGTGGTGGCCCTGGAAATTGAGGACTCTGGCCAGTTCCCGATGAGCGGACGAGAGATTGGGGTCCAGGAGGATGGCTTGCCGGGCTTCTTTTTCGGCCTCTGAGAAGTGGGCCTGGGATTCGGTTTCTTTACCCAGGTGCCCCTCCGAAGCGGCTATACCATGCAGTGCGAGGGCCAGACCGGCATGAACCGGAGCGTAGTCCGGCTCCTGCTTGGCCGCTTCTTGAAAGAGTGTGCGGGCGGCCTCAAAAGAATCCCTGTTCCCCTTCGCGGCCAGATCTGACCCCCGGGCATAGAGCTCCCGCGTATGCGGGAATTTGGCACGGGAGCGGGCGTTCAGTGCATCGTCAGCGGGCCGCAGCCCCAGCATTCCTGGCAGGTGATCCTGCAGATCATCCTCCAGCTTGAGCAAGCCGGCCAGGGTGCCTTCCGTCATATATTGATCCTTGATCTGGCCCCTGGCTCCATCCATCAACCTGACACTTACGCGAATCTGGGCACCCACGAGTTGATACTTGCCCAACACCAGGACATCGCTCTTCAATTCCTTCAATAGTTTTTGAATATTCCTCGGCGACTGACCCGGTTGATCGCCCATTCGCGCCATCACGTCCGCAACCCAAAGACGGTCCAACACCACCAGATCGCCACGTCGCAATAGACCTGTGGCCATGGCATCCACAAGACTCGTGCCCAGCCAAGTATGGTCAGCGTTCACGCCAATGGATTCCAGGGGTAGCACTGCAACAACCGTCCGATCCGAATGCGGGTCAGATCGGTTACCTAAGTTGAACCGCCATAAAATCCACCCTCCCGCCACAAGCAGAATGAATAAACCTGCCGCCAGGATCGTTCCGCTGAAGGGCTTACGAACTATAGGGGCAAGCGCTCTCACGGATGACTGGCGAATGGTCAGGGCATCCGGCAAGACGATTGCACCGGGACCCTGACCCGAGAATCCGCCCAGCATCGCGCCAAAAGCCCGCAAACTCGGAAAGCGATGGATGGGATTTTTTTCCAACATTCGATCCAACGCTGATGCCAGCTCGGGGGTCAGGTCCGGCCGCAGGTTGGCCAGAGGTTCCAACTCATCCTTCAGAATGGAGTGAAGGGTTTCTACGATGCCCTCTCTTCGAAACGGATGCTCTCCCGTGGCCAATTCGCGCAGCACGATCCCCAAACTGAACTGGTCCGAAGCGGGCCCGATATCATCCCCTTGGACCTGTTCCGGACTCATGTACATAGGCGTGCCCACCGAGAAACCTGGGATGGTTCCGCCCATGTGGGTCATTTCGGACCCCTCTGCCGCAATCGGCTGGGTGCGCTTGGCAACACCGAAATCCAGGACTTCGAGCCTGCCTTCAGGCGTCAGCACCAGGTTCGCGGGTTTGATGTCCCGATGCACGATGCCCTTCTGGTGAGCGTGATCCAGCGCCTCGGCCGCCTGCACCGCCAGTTTCCGCAGATCGGCCTCATCCCAAGCACGGCCGAGCTGCTCGATCAAGGTGCGGCCTTCCACGAACTCCATGGCGATATAGGGCGAACCATCAACCTCACCGGCATCGAATATGACGGCGATGTTGGGATGGGTCAGCTGTGAGGCTGTCTTGGCTTCTGCGATCAGGGCTTTGCGGTTGACCTCATCCAGTGCCTTCAAGACTTTCAGCGCCACAACCCGCTCTAAGCGCAGATCCAGGGCCTTCCAGACCTGGCCCATGCCCCCTTCGCCCAGAAGTTCCATGAGTCGGTAAGAGCCAAAAACGGTGCCGGGCTCCACGAGCTAGCCCCCTGCGGGTGATGGATTCACAATCCCGTAGATGTTGTCACGCTGCCAGGGCTCGAACCCCGCGTCGCGGATGAGGCGGACCATTTCGTCTTTGTTGACGTTGTAGCAGGTGCCCGCGGCGCTCACCACGTTTTCTTCGAGCATCAGCGAGCCCATATCATCACAACCGTAATGAAGCGCCACCTGACCGGTCTTCTTGCCCATGGTGACCCAACTGGATTGGATGTGCGGCACGTTGTCCAGGTAGATGCGGGCCACGGCAATGGTGCGCAGATACTCGGTGTCCGTGGGCTTTTCGAGCTTGCCTTCCCACACCGTGTGGCCGCTTTGGAAGGGCCAGGCCACAAAGGCCGTATAGCCGCCGCCATTGTGCCGATTCACCGCGCGGTGTTGCTGCTCACGAATGACGCGGAAATGTTCGATGCGCTCCGCAAAGGTTTCGGTGATGCCGTACATCATGGTGGCGGTGGTTTTCAGGCCTACCTCGTGAGCAGCCTCCATCACTTCCAGCCACTTTTCAGGGCCACCTTTCAGAGGTGCGATCTTGGCGCGGATACGCGTCACCAGGATTTCGGCACCACCTCCGGGAATCGACCCCAGGCCTGCTTCCTTGAGATCTTCGAGGGTCTTTCGAAGCGACTGGCCACTCAGTTTCGCCATCATCTGAAGCTCGATGGGTGAAAACCCATGCACCCAGATACCCAGGTCATGGCTCAAATAACGCACCAGATCCAGGTAGTACTCCCAAGGCAGGTCGGGGTTCACACCGCCCTGAAGCAGGAAACCCGTCCCGCCCAAGGCCTTCGTCTCCTCGGCTTTCTGGCGGAGTTGTTCCTTGGTCAATACATAACCTCGAGGGTCGCCGGGCTTGTGATAAAAGGCGCAGAAGGTGCAATAGACGTTGCATACATCGGTGTAATTGACATTGCGATCAATGATGTAGCTGACTTTGCTCGGATCACTCTGGCGGTTTCGCGCGGTGGTGGCGGCCACACTGAGATCAGCTAGTGTTGCGTGTTCCAAGAGATGAAGAGCCTCGCCTTCGTTCAGGCGAATTCCCTGCTCCACCTTGTTCAAACTGGTTTCAGTGATGTCCAACGCGGCTGAGACCACAGGCACAGTCATCATCAAACCTTATAGCCCATGAGCCTCAGGCAGCGGCGGCAGATGGAGGCTTCGCTCTCGATACCATGGTTGAAGTGGTCCATGGTGTATTTGGACCTGCACTTTTCACAGACCTGGGTCGGCTCCGTGGTGTCCTTGGGGGCATAGAGATGGGTTGGATCAGGCATCTAGGCACTCCGTTGAGCTTCCAGTTTAGCCGCTCAGTGGTTCCGCGGAAGAATCGGTGTGCGGTGTCTTAGTTTTCTGTTGATTCGACTGCTTCTTCAGGGATTCCAGGCTTGCCAACGTGTACCACGGTTACTTTTTTGTCGTGGCGCTTATGGGCTTGGGCCTCCAGTTTGTCCATGGCTTGCGAAAGGCTTTTGTACATATCGGGGGATTCACTGGAAGCTACGAAGGTGTCGTGACGGGTCTTGAGGGCCAACTCTACGGAATGACGGTGGTTGTCCACGGAAAAGATGACGTGGACATCAATGACGTCGTCCAGAAAAGTAGTCATCTTGTCGAGGCGTTCTTTGGACGCAATCCGAAGGGCTTCGGAGACTTCAACATGGCGACCGGTGAAATTAATCTTCATCGTTCCCTCCTTGGGTGGGCTGGTGCCCGGAAAAGCAACTGGGACGCGCATCCAGACGGCGGGACGTTCCCGTCATCTGGTAAAAATTTAGAGCGTGCTGAATCAATTCATCTACCTTTGGCGCCTTCGTGAGGCGGGTGGGATTTTGAGTTCTTCACGGTATTTGTTCACGGTCCTGCGCGCCACTTGGATGCCATCTTGTGCCAGCAATTTCGCCAGAGTTTCATCAGACAGCGGTTTAGAGGTTTCTTCCGCCTGCACCAAGGCTTTGATTCGGTGCTTCACGACCGTGGCACTGATATCCGTCCCGGTATCAGAGCCAAGGGAGGCGCTAAAGAAATAATTCATGTCGAACAGGCCTTGGGGGGTGTGGATGGTCTTGGCCTTCACAACCCTGGAGATGGTGCTTTCGTGGAATCCCGTGGCTTCTGCCACGTCCCGCAGCACCATGGGCCGAAGGCCTTCCACACCCTTTTCCATGAAATCCTTCTGTAATTCCACCATGGTCAAGGAGACCCGCAACACGGTCCGGTTGCGATCCTCGACGCCACGGATGAAGTCGCGGGCGGAGCGGTAGCGTTCGCGGATGAAATCTTTGTCACCCTTAACGTCTGAAGAAGCCAGAAAATTACGGTACTCACCACTGACCCGCAAGCGCGGCAGGCCTTCATCATTCAAGTAAACTTTCCAACCGCCATCGTCACCCTTGAGGACCACAATATCGGGTTTCACCACCCGGTCCCCCTCGGGGTCGAAAGCCCGGCCGGGCGCCGGATGCAGGTGGCGCAGCACGGTCAGAGCCTCAGCCAGCTCCGTGTCATCGCACTGCAGCACCTTCTTGAGCTTGGTGTGATCCTTCTGCCCCAGCAAATCCGTATGGTTTCGGATGATGCGAACCGCCAGATCATCAGGTTCAGCCCCCGCATGGCTCAGTTGAAGCATCAGGGATTGCTGAACGTTGAAACAGCCCACGCCACTGGGATCGAATTCCTGGAGGATTTCCAGCAGGCCATAGAGGTGCTCCTCCGTGATCCCCAACTCAGCCGCGAGGGCTTCGGGGGTGGCTTCGCCGGGTTCATCAGGATCCATCCGCAGGAATCCTTTGGCATCCAGGAAATTCTCGATGATCCGTTCCAACTGAAGAATGCGCGGGTCTTCTTCATCCAGGGTTTCATGCAATTGCGAGACGAGATGCTCTTGCAGGGTTTCATTGGACGTTAGCCGGTCTTCCCATGAGGTGCGTTCATCGTCCGGCAGGCTGCTGGTCCTGGGCAAGTCCGTGTCCCAGCTGTTCTCCGCAGCCATATCCACTTCCTGGACCTGGGCGACACCCTCTTCAGTGAAGGCCTCAAGATTCGTTTCTGGATTCATCTCGGAGGCAGCATCGAGCAGATCGCTCATGGGTCCGAGATCCACAGTGTCCGTTCCTTCCGGAACCTCAGCTCCCTCCTGGGCCACGGCGTCCTGGGCATCTTGGCTCACATCGGAATCATGCCCTTCTTCCAGGGCCTCCAGGGTGGGGATCTCATCACCTTCTTCAGCTAATTCCAGCAGGGGGTTTTCCTCCAACTCCCGCTCCACGGTCTGGCTCAACTCCTGAAGATTCATTTGCCAGAGCTTCAGTTTGAGCTGCATGGACGGGGTCAGAGCCAAGGTTTGGCTTTGAGAGAGACGCTGGGTGAGGTAGGGGCCTTGGGCCATATGGTTTTGTATCCTAATCCAACTTAAACCGTTCACCGAGGTAGACCCGTCGAATATCTGGATCTTCGGCGATCTCTTGAGGCAGCCCTTGTTTCATGATCATCCCATCGGCCAAGATATAAGCCCGGTCGGAGATGTGCAAGGTCTCCCGGACATTGTGATCCGTGATCAGTACGCCGATACCACGTGCTTTCAAATCATGAATTAGCGCTTGAATCTCCATGACTGATTTGGGATCAACGCCAGCAAATGGCTCATCCAACAGCATTATTTTGGGTGCCGTGACCAAGGCTCGAGCCAGTTCACAGCGGCGGCGTTCTCCGCCGGAAAGGCTCATGCCTAAGGTGTTACTTACCTTTCCCAGGTGGAAATCTGCCAGCAATCGCTCACATCGAGCAATTTGCTCTTCCCGGGGGATGGGTTGCAATTCCCCGATAGCCATGAGGTTTTCCCATACGGTCAGGGCGCGGAAGACACTGGCCTCCTGGGGCAGGTAGCCGATGCCCAGGCGGGCCCGCCGGTGCATGGGTAGTTGGGTGATGTCCTTGCCTTGCCAGAATATCTGGCCCTGATCCGGAGCCTCCACGCCAACGACCATATAAAACGTGGTGGTCTTGCCCGCGCCATTGGGACCAAGCAAGCCAACGACTTCGCCTGGGGCCACTGCCAAACTCACGTCCCGGACCACAAGGCGGTCCCCAAAGGTTTTTTTTAGGTTTTTTGCCTCCAGGCAAATTTCGGTCATGGCTCAAGGTCTCAGAAAGCTTCGGTTTCAGCTAGCCCCCGGACTCGCCCCTGCCAGCGGGCCATCTGGGAATTGATGTCCAAATCCAAGGCTTCACCCCGGCCTTCGCCCATCCGGCCTCGCAGCAGTACGCCGCCATCTGCCCTCACCGACCTGACGATGCGGCCCGGTCCCAGCAGCACTGAAATACGATCTGCTTTCAACCGCCACCCCATTCCTTGGCACTCCACATGACCAGCCAAAGTAACTTTTTCGGGATTTGAATCCCCCCGGTCGGCGCGCAGCGTCAGATCACCTTGGCTGGCCGCCAGGGTGCCCATGATGCCTTCAGGGAATTGCAGTTGTTCCCCTTGGCGAAAGATTCTCAGACCCGTGAGCCGCTCCCTCAGACGAGTCCAAGTGGCAGGTCGCCCCTGCAAGGTCCAAGTGGGTGAAGCGCCCTTTTTCGAATCGTCCCACCGCAACCTGGCCCCCCTAAGATTTCCTCCCCCAAACAGCTCCGCAATGATGGGCCCTTCGAAAACCCACGCGTGGGGGTCGCCAGAGCCGGGTCCGGCTGAAAAGCTGCCTTCTTCGCTGCGGCCATGAACCGGGGCCAGAAGCTTCCATTGGTTGGTCGCCCGCTGCACCACCGCGCGAGGGCTGCTCAGGCTTCGATTTCCCCAGGTGAGCAGCGCGGAACCTTCAGCCCTGGCTTCTCCCACAAGCAAGTCATCTGGTAGATCCTTGCCCGCTCCTTCACGCAACAGGATGCGGGGGGACTTCAAGGTGAGTAGCAATCCATCCAAAGGCTGGTCCCAGATCACGCTGCCTTCTAAACGCAAGCCTGCTTTGGTCCAGCGAACTCCGTTGGAAGTCAGGTGCTCTTCACCACCAGGCACCGCGCGATGGGCCAGGAATTGCCGCAATTCAATGACATCCATACTTCCACCAGGTTTCGGCCTTGGCGCGAATCCACCGGCCGCTTCACCTTTCCAGCCATCGTCTCGCTCGAAACTAAGCTTTCCGGGCCATCGGAACTGATCGGTTTTCAGTTCCGCGACATCCGCCCGAACGGTACCACCCTGCACATCGGCCTTTACTTTCCGAAACTGCCCTTCCTGGAAAGCCGACTTGGCCCAGAGACTGTCAGCCTCCATGCGCAACAGCGGTCCTTCTTCCGTGGATTCCCACAAGACTGGTCCACGGTCCACTTCCATTCGTCCGTCGCTGGTGCGGCGCCACCCCGCAGGAAGCACCCAGCGCCCTTTCCCGCCACCCTTCAGATTCTCCCAATGGAGCGGTGCCAAGCCTTCCCAGGCTCCCTTCTCCCAACGTAAGGCCGGACCGTTGCCTTCTACTCGACCCCGTCCAAGCACAGCACCCCCTGGAGCAATGCCCTGCAAGTCCATGGGCGCCCGGAGGGTCCACTGGCCTTCCTGTCGCTGCGCCGAGGGGGAGATCATGGCCCAACGAACTTCGGGCTCTTCCAGAGCCCCGGTGACGCCCTCCAGATGCAGATCTGATTCCTGGCCTTCGATGGTTTGATAGGACAGGACGAAGCGACCATTGTCCAACTGCTCCGTGATGGTTCCGCGAATACCCTTTGGCACGCCCGGAAATACATTCTCCTTGGGGGCTACTATTTTGGGTCCACGACCGATGTAAATGAAACTTGCCCCAATGGTCCCGGCTATGAGGATCCAGCCCATGGCTGTCCAGGTAGGATTTTTGGCAGAGGCCCACCTGAAGGAGCTCACGCGCTGGTCTCTTCAGGCATTTCCATGGCTGCGCCAACGATACTTTCCACCAGAAAGCTACGACCCCAGCGGGGTTGGTCCTGAACCGTACAGGCCATGCGGATGAGATGGCCTGGCAGCAGCCCTTGGCTCGATTCGGCGCCGGAAAACCAGGTCAAGGGTTCGGAAAGGCCAACCAAGCGGAGTTTCACATGACCTTCGCCAAAGGTCTGTGGTCCAGCCTGAAGGGCGCCCTGCAGTACCACCATGACCGGTGGGAAGCCTTGGCCAAAAGGTTCCAAGCGATCCAGGTCCGCTGTTCCTGGCACCAGCTCTGCGCCGAGCCCATCCACCGGCAGACTGGGCGATCGCAGCCCCCGTGCCTGCAGGACCGCGCCGCGTTGCATGCTTTGACGCACGAAGGGCAGCTTGGCCAATTCGAAGCTCATCCCCGCCGCAGCCCGATGTCCGCCTCCACTCAGCAAAAAAGGTCCGGCCAATTGCAGCAGTTCGCCCAGGTCGAATCCTTCCGGTGCGCGCAGGGAGCATTGCGCCACGCCATCCAGCACCGTGCAAACTCCCGTTGGGCGACCGGTTTCACGCATCCGCTGGCCGGCCACGATGCCGATGACGCCTTTATGGGCCGTCGGTTCCACCACGAGGTCAAAATCCTCGCCAGTGGGTGTAGATAGGTTCATGGCCAGCTGGCGTTGGATCTGACGGCGCTCGGCATTCAGCGATTCCACCCGCGCCGCAAGGGTCTGCGCTTCTACCGGATCCCTCGTCAAGAGCAATCTCACCGCGTCCTCGGCGCCCCCCATCCGGCCCACCGCGTTAAGGCGAGGCGCCACACCAAAAGCGATGTCCTGCGCCCTGATGACATGGCCGGTTTCGATGCGCGCGGCCTTGAGCAAAGCCGCGAGGCCAGGCCCGTTGGCGCCCTTCAAAGCATCCAACCCCCGGCGCACCAATAAAGCATTTTCCCCGTGCAAGGGCATCATGTCCGCGATGGTTCCGATGGCCACGAGCTTCAATAGGCCATCCAAGAAAACCGTGTCGGGAGCGGTATCCAACAGACCTTGGGCCAACTTGAAGGCCACCCCGACACCTGCCAGACCGCGATTGGGGTAGTCCCCAAGTTGGGGATGAACCACAGCCTTGGCCGGGGGCAGGTCCGCGCCCAGGGAATGGTGATCCGTGATGATCCAATCCATGCCCAATTCAGAACTGGCGCGAACTTCTTCACAGCTGCGCACGCCGCAATCCACCGATACGAGAAGATCGGGATGCAGCGTTTCCTTCAATTCCCGGATGCAGTCCAGGTGCAGGCCGTAGCCATCAGAAAAGCGGTTGGGAATGAAAAAACTGACCTTGGCTCCAAGTTTTTCCAGCACTCGAACCAGCAGTGCGGTTGCGGTGACTCCGTCCACATCGTAGTCCCCGTAAACACAAATCGAATGGCCTTTCTCCATGGACTGGCGCAGGCAGGCCACCGCTTCACCCACACCGGTGAGCAGGTAGGGGTCTGTGCATCGGGACCAGGCCGGATCCAATCTCCAAGCCAGGTCTTCGGAGTGATCCAGGCCCCTTAGCCAGGCCAGGCGAGCAGCCTTTGAATCCAGCCTGAAATCCCCGGCCATTCCAGCCCAAGGGTCCGGTCCCGGTGGGATGGCTCGGCGGAGACGCCAGGGTTTGGCGCTTGCGGGGGTCGGGCCCGGCATGGGTTAACCCACACTGCCCATGGACGCGAACTTTTGATAGCGGGCTTCCACCAGATCGTCGGGCAGCAGTTCGGACAACTCAGCAAAAGCTTGGCCCACCGCGTCTTTAAGGGCCATCGCAGCCCCGTCCCAGTCGCTTTGGGCACCGCCTAGAGGCTCGGGGATGATGGCATCAATGACGCCCAGATCCACCAGCGCGGGAGCCGTGAGCTTCAGCGCGCTGGCGGCCTGGGGGGCCATGGCCGGGTCTTTCCAAAGGATCGAGGCGCAGCCTTCCGGGGAGATGACTGAATAAATGGCGTTTTCCATCATGAACACCCGATCCGCCACACCCAGGGCCAGCGCGCCACCAGAGCCACCTTCTCCAATGACCACCGCCACCACGGGGACGCGCAACTTAGCCATCTCCCTCAGGTTGCGGGCGATGGCTTCGGCTTGGCCCCGTTCCTCGGCATCCAATCCAGGATAGGCGCCGGGGGTGTCAATGAGGCACAGGATTGGACGTTGGAATTTTTCTGCCAGGTGCATGAAACGCAGGGCCTTGCGATAGCCCTCGGGTTTGGGCATCCCGAAATTGCGCAGGATTTTTTGCTTGGTGTCCCGGCCTTTTTGTTGGCCGATGATCATGACTGGGTTCCCATCAATCCAACCTAGGCCCCCCACAATGGCCGCATCGTCTCCGAAATTTCGGTCCCCATGGATTTCATCGAACCGATCGCAAATGCGCTCAATGTAATCCAGCGTATAGGGCCGCTTGGGGTGACGGGCCAGCTGGGCCCGTTGCCAGTCCGTGAGATTGGAAAAGGTTTCGACTTTCAGTTTTTTCAACTTTTTTTCGAGCTTTTCCTTCTTGGTGGTTTGCGTGGGATCCATCTCCAGAGCCCGGATTTCCGCTTCCAACTCCAGAATAGGCTTCTCCAGCTGGGCCAAATCCATTGCCTGCTCGGGGGATGAGTCGCTCACATAAGCCTCGAAAGGAGTTCGCTTCGAGTGTACCGGAACCAGACCGAGCGGCGGGCTTTGCCCAACGAAGAAGTGGGGCTCCCCGGGGGACGAAGCGGGTAAAACCAGCAGGTGGTCCCCTCAGATTTCTGCTGGGGCATGAAGCCTTGCAGCTCGCCGCCGCACACCCATAGTGGATAGGTAATAAGGAGGATCCTGTGCGTCGATTACTCATTTTTCTTGCGCTTCCCATGCTTGGGGCCATCAGCACAGACTTCAGGGAGGTGGACGCCTCCAAACTCCCTAGTGTTGCGGGACCAGCCACCACCCGAATGGTCGACCCAGCCCGTGGCATGGGTTTCACCGGCATTGATGCCATGGTCCGCACCCAAGCCCGGCACACAGGCAGCATCCAGCCTGCCGTAGCCTTGCCTGAGGGCTCTTTGAGAGTGCACGACAAGGTTACAGACGTTGCGGGCTGGAAGGCCTATCAGGTGGTGGTGCCCAACGGAGGTTCCATCCACATGCGTTTACGGGGCTTGCACGAAGGCTGGTTCGCGGTCAGGGCAGTGAATAAATGGGGCAGCTTGGAAAAAGGCATGCTGCAAAACGTGATCAAGACCGGCAATCCAGAAGCCAGGTACACCAACCCCACCAAAGACGCCAAGACCATCTACTTCGTGGTGGACACCACCGAACTGAGCATCATCGGAGAAGAGTACACGCTGCAGGTCACGGTTTCTTGAACATCTAGCGGCGGTGCGGTATTGAATTCGAACAAGACTCAGAAGTTGTTGTCTCACGTTTACAAAACGTTTGGTATCAAGCAGATGTATCGTACATCCCTCGCGGTTTGGATTAGGATTTTTTCGTGTCATTGTTCTGAAGGTGAATGCGTGGCCTGGTTAAAAGTTCAGTACGTTTTCTGGGAATACTCAACGTCATGACATTTGCTTCTAGCCTGATGGATTCCTCCGCTTCCCTGAAGTCATATCCAGAAATTCAGTTGCTGGAACAGATCCGGAGGGTAATTGCCTTAGGCCCCCAGGCTCATGGCTCAGCGATCCGACTGCGCCGGGAGGTAGCCGAACGATGGATGGCGAGTGATAAATTGGCCCTGGAATCTCGTTTCAATACCGCCCTTGGCGAAGCTACCCGCGAACTGGTCGAAACGGCCCTTAACAATCTGCCATCGGCTCCAGAGGACCTTCGAATGCTTGATAAGATCGCGGAGGAGTTCCCAAATGGGTTCACCACACCCGAAGGTGTCCGGGCACTGCTTGCTACGATGTGCCTGAGACCCGCAGACCGTATTGAAATGGCGTTCGATTTCAGCAGTTTTCCTGAATGGCTGATGAGTTCGACTATGTGTTATTTACTTCTCCGCAGAAATTTCTTCGCTTGGCCTGGCGATCTAGAACGACACTGTGCCCGCCTGAACAGGGCCGTAGCTTCAGCCTTGCGGGCGATCGAAGTCAGCGACCCGGAGAAGGCGAACATGATCGCGGCTCTTTGTCTGGGCTACCTGGTGCTCGTGCCCTTCTACTTTCAAGAGGCGAGCCCAACCTCGATTATCAAGAAGCGGGCCCAATTGTTCAGTTGTCTATATCCACCGTCCCGATCTTTTCTTCCTCCACCGGCCTTTGGACCAGCGGCAGCTAGTGGACGGATTCGCCTTGGTATTCTCAGGCCCAACTTCAATCACAGTGCTGAATCCTATGCCACCTTGCCGATATCCGAACATTTGGATCGGGGCGCTTCGATATCACATTGTTTGCCATGAAGGCGTCCGCGGATCCCTTTGTGCGCTACTGCGCAGCCAGGGCAGATCAATCACTGGTCCTTTCAGATGATCTGGAGGAATGCGCCCGAACCATTCGAGCTTGCGATCCAGACCTTTTATTCTTCGGTAGCAATCTCTCCGCACACACCAGCGAAATAACCATATTGGCCACAGAACGCTTGGCACGCGTCCAGGTCACCTCCATATGTTCACCGTTCACGACCGGCCTGCCCGAGATGGACATTTTCATGGCTGGAACCCTGACCGAACCGGAGGCCTTAGCCAGCAGTAATTACTCCGAAGAATTGGTTCTGTGGGAAGGTTCAGGCATTTGTTTCAGCATGCACGACCGACCCCGGCCCTCTGGGTTGCCACTCAGTAGGACTTCCTTAGGGATTCCAGAGAGTTCAGTGGTATTCGCGTCTGGGGCCAATTTATTCAAACTGCATCATGAAATACGGGAAGCTTGGGTGAAAATCCTGGCCGCCACGCCAGGCTCCGTGATGTTTATTTATCCCTTCGGCCCTGGCTGGTCCGATACCTATCCGAGAGAAGAATTCTTCAACAGTATAAAAAGGCTCTTTGATATACATGGTGTTGACCCCAAGCGCCTCATTACCTTGGAAACCATGCCAAGTTCGGGGGATGTGCTGGATGCGCTTCGTTCTGTGGATGTTTACCTGGATTCTTTCCCCTATTCTGATGCAACCTCGCTCCAGGATCCGCTGGAGGTTGGTATCCCAATCGTGACCCTCGACGGGCGCGTTCTTCGATTCTCCCAAGGTCCTGCCCTCCTCAAGGAATTGCATCTGAATGAGCTGATTGCCTTAACGCCTGAGGACTATGTAGACCTCGCCGTGAACCTGGGAACCGATTCTGATTACCGGGAGAAAATGCGACTTCGAGTCCAAGAAAAAATGGCTGCCAACCCTGCATTTCGAGATTCTAAAGGTTTCGCAGAAAAAACAGCGCTGGCCTTCGAATCCATGATCAAAAAGTGGAATCTTAAGCATGGTTTTGACGAGGAACTTGAGGCTCATAGCTCCAAGCCTACCCGCCTACAATAGAACGATGCTGAACCCGCCTTTCCCTCTCCTTGGTCTC
Source organism: Holophagaceae bacterium (assembly GCA_025361125.1). Classification (GTDB taxonomy): domain Bacteria; phylum Acidobacteriota; class Holophagae; order Holophagales; family Holophagaceae; genus JANXPB01. The sequence continues at coordinate 78,331 of JANYBM010000022.1, forward strand.
AGTGGCGGCATCGCTGCGGGGAAGAGTTTTGTGGCCCAGGAGATGGCCAAGCGCGGGTGGGCAGTCATTGACGCCGATCAGCTGGCCCGAGAAGTCGTGGAGCCGGGAACTGTCGGCTTGGAGGAAGTAGCGAAAGCCTTTGGCTCCGAGATCCTGAGGGCTGACGGCAGTCTGGATCGAGCCCGTTTAGGCAAGCGGATATTCAACGATGGTGAGGCGCGGGCACGCCTCAACGCCATTCTTCATCCGCTCATCGAAGCCTTGCGGAACGTACGCCTGGCGGCTCTTCCGCCGGAGACAAAGGGGGTGGTTCTGGACGCGGCGCTCTGGATCGAGCGGGGTCGGGCGCACCACTTCGATGCCTTCTGGATCGTCACCGCGCCGGAACACATGCGCCTGCGCCGGTTGCTTACCCGGGATGCGTTGACTGCGGACGAGGCACTCGCGCGGTTGCGGTCCCAGAGCCACGATGCGGAAAAAGCCCTGCATACAGATGTGGTGATCGTGAATGACGGACGTGCTCTCACGGAGATCCTTGCTCGGGCTGAAGGCAACCTTCTGTCAAACTGGAGGATTGGCCGAGAACGCCGTTGGAAGGACAGAATGAATTCCAAATTTTCACCCGAAGAACTCCGGCAAATCCTTGAAGCCCTGCTTGCCAGGGGCGGACAATACGGCGAAGTCTTCGTGGAATACAGGCGCGCCAGCGCCCTGGGCATGGACGATGGCCGCATGGAAGATGTGGTAGCCAGCGAAACTTTTGGCGCCAGTCTTCGCGTAATGGAAGGTGAAACCACCCGTTTCGCGGACCTCATCGCGCCGACTTTTGATGAATTATTGGAAGATGCGAAGCTTCTGGCCGCGCCAGGAAATGGCGCCGCCGCCACCATTCCGGCCTTGCAAGAATTCGTGCATCCCACGCCGAGCCCCGTGGAGATTGACCCCGCCACGGTGCCACTGGCTGAAAAAGTTGCCTTGGTACGCCGCACGGAAGCCATTGCCCGGGAGCACGGAGAAAGCCTCCGCCCCGGTGCTATCAAGCAGGTCTCCGTGGGTTACGGTGATTCCACCCAAAGCGTGTGGATCGCCTCCGCTGAATGGAAGGATGCCGCCTGGCACACCAGCCTCAGTGCGGATCATCGCACTCAAGGCGTGCTGCGCCTGAACGCAACGTCCGGCGATGGCGTGCAACTCCAAACCGGTTACCAGGCTCTTGGAGAAACCAAGGGCTTTGAACTCTTCACCGATGAGGCCGTGGCGAAAATCGTCAAGGAGGCAGTCCGTTTGAGTGTCCAGGCTCTGGATGCCAAACCCGCTCCCGCTGGCACCTTCCCGGTGGTTCTCAGTTCTTCCGCCGGCGGAACCATGATCCACGAAGCTTGCGGCCACGGGCTGGAAGCCGATCTGGCCCTGGCGGGCATGAGTGCCTTTGCTGGGAAACTGGGCCAGAAAGTAGCGGGCAGCGGCGTCACGATCATTGACGACGGCACCCTCCCCTTCAAACGAGGTAGCCAGAGCATGGACGACGAGGGCAATCCCGTGACCCGCGTGGTGCTCATCGAGAATGGCATTTTGAAAAATTACCTCCAATCCCGGAAGACCGCCCGAAAGATGGGCGTGGAGGTCACCGGCAATGGTCGTCGGGAAAGCTACCGACACTTACCCATCCCACGGATGCGCAACACCTTTTTGGCCCCCGGAAACGAAGCCCCCGAAGCCATCCTGAAGGATCTGGATCGCGGCCTGCTGGTGAAACACATGGGTGGAGGGCAGGTGGACACCGTGACCGGCAATTTTGTATTCCAGGTCACGGAAGGCTACTGGGTGGAAAAGGGCATTGCCATGTACCCGGTGAAGAACGCAACACTCACCGGCTGCGGACCCGAGGTATTGGCTTCCATCACGCGTATTGGCTCGGACCTCCAGCACTTCGACATTGGCACCTGCGGCAAAGATGGCCAGGGTGTTCCCGTCAGTGACGCATTGCCCACGATCCTGGTCCCGGCCCTGGTGGTGGGCGGCACGGCGGAACCGCTGCCGCAGGTGATCTGAGTCACTATTTCTTCGCTACCCTCCGTGCTTCAGCCGCCCTCCGCGTAGTTCATTTCCCAAGGCCCATAATGCTCAGATCCTTCATACCAGAATCCCTGGAATCCCGCTTGCAGGAAGGTATCCGCCACGCCGAAAAGCTCGGGGCACTGGGTGCCGAGACCTTTGTTTCCGTTGCCCGTTCCCGCAAGGCCAAAGTGCAAAACGGAGAGTTGGAAGACTTGAGCGTTTCCAAGCGTGGTGGCATCGGAGTTCGGGTTTTGCGCGCCGGGGACAAAGGTATCAAGGTGGGTTCTGCCACCACCACAGATCTCTCAAGGCCCGATTTCAATGATCTCTTCGCCCAGGCCTGGGAACTCTCCGCGCTGGGAGACGAGGATCCATGGATCCGCCAAGCGGATCCCGAAGGCGTGGATGATCTACCCAGCCGCTTTGATGTTCGGGGCTCAGCTTTGACCGCGGAAGCCAGAATCGCGCGGGCCCATGCGTTGGAGAACGCGGCGCGGAAGGCTTCTTCCAAAGTCGTAGCCGTGCGTAGCGCCACCTGGGCTGATGGCGAGGGTGCCTCCTTGCTGCTCACGCAGAAGGGCGTGCGGGCCTTCGATGTGGCATCCAGCTGTTCCGCCAGCATCGAGCTGGCTGTGGCCGAGGGTGAAGACCGCCAGGCTTCCTGGCACTGGGACGTGGGGCGCCATCCGGACAGCTTTGATCTCGCGATGGTTGGAGCTGAAGCCGCGATCAAAGGCGAGCAGAAATTGAATCCCAAGCCGCTGCCCGCTGGCAAGTACGCGGTGGTGCTGCATCCGGAAGTGGCCGTGGATCTATTTGGCATCATCGCGGGAATGCTCTCAGCAGAATCAGTGCTCAAGCAGCGTAGCCTTTTCACCGGGAAGAAAGGCGAGCTCATCGCTTCCCCTCTGCTCACCCTGATAGACGACGGACGCTTGCCGCACGGCCTGGGCAGCGAGCCCTGGGATGGCGAAGGCCTGTCCACACGGCGCAATATTTTGCTGGAAGACGGCGTGCTGAAGACCTATCTGCACACATTGAAAACCGCCGCGGAAATGGGTGAAGCTCCCACGGGTACTGCCAGTCGGGGACTTGGCGGAAATCCGGGTGTGACGCTCTTCAATCTCTTTCCAAAAGTGGGAGATAGCTCCGCCGCAGAACTGCACCGCATGGCAGGCAATGGCGTGCTCATCACCGAACTCATGGGCCTGCACACCGTGGATCCCGTCAGTGGTGACCTCAGCGTGGGCGCGTCAGGCGTCCGCATCCGTGCTGGCGTCCTGTGCGAAGCCGTGGACAAGATCACTTTCGCCGGGAATCTCCGCGACTTCCTCACACGCATCGTGGCGCTAGGTAATGATCTCCACTGGTACGGAAGCAGCGCGGGACTCTCCCTATTGTTGGAAGAAATGAGTCTGGGCGGGGCTTAACAAGGCGCATAGAAGGATCTGCTCCGAACTGGTCTAGTTGGAACTTTCGCAACTGGTCCTGTCGGGCCGATAGATTGTGGCGTATGTTTTTACCCAATCCTCCTTCCCCTCATCTGCCCCAGTGGGCGGCCCATTCCCGAAAGGTGACCTATGAAGCTATTCCCCTCCCTCCTCTGCGGCATCGTGGTTGGTTCAGTGGCTCTAATGGCCCAGCTTCCGCCAAAATCCACACCCCAGCTCAAGCTTTCGCAGCTGAAAGTGTTTCCCAAGCTCCGTACCACGGAGATGCTGAAGAGCCTCACCAAACAAGTGACCCTGGAAGGCTACTTCTACGACGGCTCCATTCCGATGATTGTGGATGACATCGAAAAGGTCCGCATGGACAAGCCCTTGTCCCCGGATTCCTACGTCCCCCTGCTGGGACACCAAGGTCAGCTCAAGTGGGGGGATCATGTGCGGGTCACCGGTAAGCTGGAAAAGGGTACGGCCCATCTTGCCCATGAGACCGCTGTCCTTCGGATAACCAGTCCCGCCAATCTGCAAGTCGTCACCAAGTCAACCCTGAACTGGGGTGAGAAACTCAACCTGCGGATCGACCCCGCCATCCTCAAGGGCATCATCGCCGCCATGAATGCGCCGCACGCGGTGCTCATCGCGGGAGGGTGGAGCCCGGCTGACAGCCATATCCGCTACTGGAACGACCTGAAGACCATGTACGCCATCCTGGTATCCCAAGGCTATCCCAAGGCCAACATCACCGTTCTGTACGCCGATGGGGTGGCCAGGGATGGCGCCATGCCGGTCAACTACAGCGCCACCGCGGCAAACATCAATACCGTCTTCACCTCTTTGGC
>JANYBM010000158.1 GCA_025361125.1 Holophagaceae bacterium
GACGTCGTGCAATGGATGGACGCGTCCCAGGACATGATGGCCTGGCGTTTTGATTTCCGCGGGCAGGAGATCCAGAACGGCGGCAAGCTCATCGTGCGCGAAAGCCAGGCCGCGGCTTTCCTGAACGAAGGCAAGTTCGCCGACATCTTCGCCGAACCCGATACCTACACGCTCAACACCCAGAACCTGCCCATCCTCGCCACCCTAAAGGGTTGGAAGTTCGGCTTCGAAAGCCCTTTCAAATCCGACATCGTTTTCGTGAACCTGAAACTATTCAACGATCTGGGTTGGGGCACTCCGAACCCCATCATCATGCGCGATCCGGATTTCGGCATGATCCGCGTCCGTGCCCACGGAATCTATTCCATCCAGATTCCGAAGGATAAAGAAGCCATCGCCACCTTCATCCGCCAGCTGGTGGGGACGAACGGCACCTTCACCGTGGACCAGTGCCAGGAACAGCTGCGCAAGACCATCAGCAGCAAATTGGCCGACACGTTGGCCGAGATGAAGATCGGGGTGCTGGACGTCAACGCCCAGATTGACGAAGTGGCCGATGCCGTGAAACAGAAACTCACGGCGGAGTTCCTGACCTACGGCGTGTCGCTGGCCAAGCTCATCGTCGAGCCCTTCACGCTACCCGAAGAAGTGGAAGCCATGATGGACAAGCGCACCTCGGTGGGCATGATGGCCCCGGTCATGGGCGCCTACACGCAGATGCAGGTGGCCGACAGCATCCATATCGCCGCCGCCAACGAAGGCGGCGTGGCGGGCCTCGGCATGGGCGCCGGACTTGGCTTTGGAATGGGCGGCATGATGGCCGGCCAGATGGCCCAGGCCAGCATGGGCCAACAGCCGATGCCCGGCGGAGGCGCCCCTGCGGCCCCTGCCGCTCCCGCGAAATCACTCAAGGAAGAGTTGACCGAGCTGAAGGATCTCTTCGACAGCCAGCTCCTGAGCCAAGCCGAGTTCGACGCCCAGCGCGCGAACATCATGAAGAAGCACGGCATGGGGTGATGCACGCATGAAATTTTGAACAATGAACGCGGCCCTTCGGGGCCGCTTTCGTTGTGTATAGCGGGTGTGTAGATGGAGTGGAGTGTTTATGGCGTCGTCATGAGGGTATATACCGAGCACGGCGATGCCAGCAATTGTCGCCTCCCAGGTTGTCGGCCATGCCTTGAGGAATGTCCTGGCTGGACCCAGGTACCAGCGCGGCTCGTTTAGGCGGGGCCGAAGCCGGGCTGATGCACTTGATCTCCAACCTTAAATAACTGAACTGTTCTCAACCCATCCCTTAAGCGGCTTCCCTGACTATTCGGAAAGATCAAGCCTGACGTGGCACAACTCGAGATTTTAAGATCACAGCAAAATCAGCGACACCAAGCGCTTCAACGGTCAAAGCCATCATCAGATCCTCCAGGTCAGGATCGGCCGCCACACGCTGACCGTTCGCAGCCAGGAACAGCAGGGCAGCATGCAGTCCGGTGCGTTTATTGCCGTCCAGGAACGCCTGGCTTCTTGAAATGCGCTCCGCATAAAGGGCGGCGCATTCAAAGAGCCCGGTACCCATGTAGGCGTGGGAGTTCCGTGGAGAGAACACCGCAGATTCCAAAGCTCCGGCATCCCTTATTCCATTAATTCCCCCAAAGGCCGCCACCTGGTAGGCATTGATCTGGGCGACCTGATCTGAGGACAACCATTGGATCATCGTTTCGCCAACCGCCGGAAGGTTTCAGCGTGTTCACCGCCGATCTGGGCGAGTAGCTCATCGAACTTGGACTTGGGAATCATCACCAGGGGTTCCCAGGTGTGGTTATCCGTATCGAAAGCCACGAGATCGCCAGCCTGCACGCCCGATTCCACGGGCAGCGTGATCCGGCGCCGGTCATCCACGGGCAAATTGGTGATCGTCACGAGAGCCTCCCATTGGTCAAGCATGGGGCTAATGGGTGAATGGGTCAATTTGAAAATGTGTCCTTCCGGTGTATAGGCCATCTACAAGGACACCACCTGCATTTCGGTGGGTCCCTTTGACGCCAACATGTCCTACTACTTCAACTACGAGATCGACAAAGGCGTGAACAACCTTGGCTTCTACTACTACAAAATAATCAACGATAGAGCCAAGTTCAGTGTATAGGCAGGGGCCTGCAGCCCCGCGGCAAGGACAAAGAAAAGTGTGCTTTGGAGGATGGGCCGAATAATCACGATGGCCTCCAGGTGCGTGCGGTTGTGGGTAAACCAGCATGAGGTCGGAACCTCTCCCGTGCCAGCGGGAAG
>JANYBM010000032.1 GCA_025361125.1 Holophagaceae bacterium
CTGGATTCATCTTCACGGTGCACTTCTTCAACACGCACTTCCGCCTGGAGAAGTTCCCCATGGACACGGTCATCTTCTCGGGCCGGGTTTCCAAGAGCGAACTGCTCCATGAGCGCAAGCGCTGGTATGACCGGCTCATCGCCGAAGGCCGCCTGGACAGTTTCCGGGTCAAGGACGAATGGGAAGCTTGGAAGGGCATCGCCCGCAGTTTTGGCTATATCTTCTTCGGAGTGGGCGTCATGCTGCTGCTGCTCATCATCTACGCCATGGTGTCGCGCCTCGCTCATTGATGTTCTGATGTTCTGATGTTAGATAAAGGGCGCCGACAATGTCGGCGCCCTTTGAGTTCACGCTCACCAGAACCATCCGACAGCAGCGCAAAATGGCGCATGCAGTGGAGCTGAAGTATGGAAATACCAGATGAAATCTTCAAGGAGCTCGTTGCGGAGTCCCTGGCCATGATTCCGGCGGAGTTTCGCGAGTACCTGGACAACGTGGAAATCGTCATTGAAGAGGAGCCCTGCACCGAGGTGAAACGAGAACTTCGGATCCGGCCAGGCCACCTCCTCTTTGGTCTCTACAGTGGGGTTCCACTCACGGAGCGCAGCCACGATCCCGCCGCCTTTCCGGACCGCATCACCCTATTCAAAAAAGCCCTCCTGACCCAATGCGAAAATCTGGAAGAGCTTCGCTACCAGGTGATCACCACTGTCCTACATGAAGTGGCCCATCACTTTGGCATCGGGGAAGAGCGCCTTGCCGAGCTGGGCTGGGGGTGATGGTGTTCACTGCAAAGTGGGATGGGGCAGGTTATCGCCCAGGGTGAGTTCCATTTGTTCGATGGGCCAGGATAAATGGAAGCGCGTCCCAGGCTCCAATGCAGGAAATGGCTTAAGTCGAGGGGGTGGCAACAGCATGATTTCTCCTGGACGCAGGGAGGGCAAGTCCAGGCCTTCCCAGGCATCCAAGGCGACGTTTCGGCAATGGCCAGCGGCGCGCAATTCCAGGTGGCCTGTGGGCTGTTCCAAGGCCATCCAGGCGCCAAGCAGCGTGGTATTCCCATCTTCGGCAGCAAGGCAATAACCCCGGAAACCTCCGAATCCTCCCACCACCGCCACCATGATTTGGGGTTGGGTGGATACCCCAGCTCCGGGGCCTTTTACCTGAAAGCGATCCCGCTGCGTTCCATCGGCCCTGCGTAGGTGGGTGGGTCGCGGGATGCACGGCAATAAGGTCACGGATTCTATGGGATGCGCGAGCCATGAGGGGAGATCTCCTCGCCGGTTCCATTTCTCCGCATAAGCAAGCGTCTGCCTGGCGCGCTGAAATGAGCGTGGGCCACTCTCCAGCATTCGCCGCAAGCTGATTGGAACGAGCACATTCGCCAGTTCTTCAGGCTGGCCTTCACCAAGTTTCCGCAAGCGCGCCTGCTCGATCCGGTTGAGGTCCGCCAGACGGCCATCCGAAAGGCGCGCCACCAGTGCCCTTCGTTCCAACGAACCATCCAGGAATAAAACTGTCCCGAGAATCATGCCTGTGCCTCCAACCACCTCCGCGTGGCATCCAGGATGGGCGTTGGCCGGTTGGTTTGGAAGTCGAGCATCACCTGCACGGTTTTGGCTTCCGCCAGCAGCGCTTGATCCTGGGCCCGGAAGACCCTGCAAGCGAGATCGAAGGAAGTGCTACCGATTCTTGTGCACCGGAGCGCTACGCGCACCTCGTCGTTCATGCGGATGGGTCGCCTGTAATCCACTTCGATCCGGGCGATGAGAAAGCCTTCTGTCTCGAAAGGCCGGTCCCCCAGCCAGCCTTGCCACCAATAGAAACGGGCTTGCTCGATAAGGGTCACCAGCACCGCGTTGTTCACGTGACCCAGGGCATCCAGATCCCGGAACCGCACCTCGATGGAATGAACATAGGCCATGGAATCTCCTCAAGTGAGCGTATCTCAGTCATCCTTGTTTGATGGATCCTTCATCGGAAATCAAGCCAGGCCCCTGGAACCCTGACCGTCAATGGGCGGACCCCCTCATCACGCTGCTGGTGCTTGTCTGCATGTTCTTGGGAATGCTCCATCTCCGTACTCGTTCCCTTTCAGCACACCAACCCCCTGAGCATGTGGGCCTATTGGGCCACGTGGCGGAGGTGCAAGCGCTTGGACGGAAGCTTGGCAAAGGCGCGGGTGTTTTCAAGGGGAGCCTTTCGATGCTTCAGGAGCAGATGACCGATCCCTGGGATAAAGCCCTGCTTTCGGTATTGATGGCTGAATCCGATGATGCGAATGAAAAGGGTTTGGCAAAAAACATGGCCCTGGGTGGCCCCCTGCCCGCAGGCCCTGGTGCGGCCTTTCGTAAGGGTTGGGCATGGGCTTACACCGATGGTCCTGCCTTGGCTGAGCAGGACCAGACGGCCCTTCTCAATGCGCTGGGGGGCGACTATGGCGCGCGCTTATTGAAGGCAAGGTGGGCAGAAAAGCAGGGCCGCGATGGCGCCCGATTGCGCATGGAAGCCGAAACACTAGCCATGGGTCGAGTGGTTCTTTTGGGTGTGTTTGGACTGGCCATTTTAGTGCTGGCCTTCGGTGGCGTTGCCTTCGCCATCATGTTGGTCATTACCCGAAAAGTCCCCCGGAGGTTTTCACCCATGGTGTACGGCATGGGTTCAAGGGCGGCGCTGCTGGTATTTTTCGGCTGGCTCATGGTGCAGATGTGTACTGGTTTCCTGGTGGCCCCGCTGGTGGCAATGCTGCCCTTCCTGAAACCCGTGGCCTTACCTATGGCTTACGGAATTCAGGCCTATGCCGGAGTAACTTTCCTTTGCGCCGCTGAAGGCATCACTTTCCCTCAACTCATGCACCGTGTGGCGCCAGGCTCCCATAGCCGCAGCTTGACCTGGGGCCTTGGTTTCATAGCTCTGGCAGTGGCTTCCGTACTTACGGTGGCGTTAGTGATGAGCCCCTTTCTGAAGGCCGTTCAACCCCCTCAAAGAGAGCTGCTTGATCTGGTGGGAAAGACCAAGGGACCATTCGCGCTTCCCCTGCTCTTCTTGACGGTGGCCGTGGTGGCGCCCTGCTTCGAAGAACTCATGTTTCGCGGTTTCTTACTTCCGTTCCTGAGCCAACAATGGAAGAGCCTGCGTGGCGGAGCATTCATGGCACTCGTGTCCACGAGTCTGCTGTTCGGGTTGATCCATCTGCAACCCACTGCCATCCCCACCCTTGCAACCTTGGGCCTCGTGCTGGGCTTTGCGATGTTCCGCACGGGAAACCTGCTCACCTCCATCCTCGTGCATGGCCTTTGGAACGGAGGCGTGTTCCTGTTCATGCGGATATTTCTGACCTAGGCAGGTTCGAGATATGCAGCAAGTTGAGCGCAGCATAAGAGCATCTTTCATCTCATGCTTCGCTCTTGCTACTTGATTCCTATTCAATTTTTTCGAGTTTCACCGGATTTGGAATGGCCTCACCGGGCACGAGCACGCTACGCCAGGGTTTGTAGCCGTCCAGACTGACGCGTATTTCACCGACTCCACCCAGGATGGCTGGCAGATCGTTCATGGGCGTGCGCCCCACATAAACACTGTTTAGGTGGACCTCCGCACCTGGTGGTTCCGAGATCACCAGGAAGCCAGGGCGTTTTGCATCAAGGGAGATTCGTAGCTTCACGTCGCCTTCATCAAGCGCCACGAAACGTGGGATATGGCCTTCTCTATCCAAGCGCAAACTCTTGGCCCGGCCACTCACTTTCAGCTCGTGAATCGGCGTCCGACCCACAAGGTTCCCATCGAGATAAACCTCCGCATCCGTTGGCATTGACTCCAGATTCAGGGTTCGCCGTGGATCCATGATTCGCGGATACAGCCACCAAAATAATTGGAAGAAAATAATAATTCCAGCGGCCCACTTCGCGATTCGCCATCCCTCAAAGCCAGGCCCTTCCTGCTCCTCGCGGATTTGCCTGCGGCGGGCGGTAATACCTTTATCTGTGACGCGCCCTTGGGTAGGTCGGGCAGTATCTTGGCTCGAAGCCGGCTCTTCATCCAGGGCTATTCGAACCGATGAATCCCCTGGGCGAAGTTTTCGACTGGATTGATACTCGAGCTCAGGTAGAGGTGTGTCGACCCCCATCTGAGCCTGATTGCGGCGTTGGGAGAGAATGTCGCCAACGTCATCCTCTTGAGCAAGGGATGCGAAGAGTCGGGAACGAAGATTGGTGGGTCCTGGCAGGCCATCGATCAACTCCTCGATGAAATCCAACAAAGTTGAGTATCGGTCATCAGGGTCTGCTGCCAGCGCTCGCCTGAACACGGCCGCGAGTTTGGGCGCCATGTCGGGAGGTATGGCCACCGGATATTGAAGAATATGGATGAGGATGGCCGTAAGGTTGCTACCTGGATGAGGCAATCGCCCTGTAAGCAATTCAAACGTCGTGGCCGCGAATGAATAGCGATCAGAACTGGGAGTCCCATCGCTCCCCTTAAGAACTTCTGGCGGTGAATAGGCTGGCGACCCGAGAAAATCACCAGTGCTGGTGATGCGCAACGCCAAAGTCTGCGCGTAGCCTTGGCTCACCACCGCATCTTCGGGATCAATGGCGGACGGCTCACGGAACATTGGGCGCTCAGAGGACAGGCTCATCTGGCCGAGGGTGCGGGCGATTCCAAAATCCATGAGCTTGGCGCGGCCGTTATCGCTGATGAGGATGTTTTCGGGCTTCACATCCCGATGGACGATGCCCAGCCGATGCGCCGCCCGCAAGGCCCGCATGGCCTGAATAAGCACGCGGACTGAAGTCTCGAGGTCGAGATCCTTATCCTTGATGTGCTTCGCCAGACTCTTCCCTTCTACATATTCCATGGCCAGAAACGGACCCACGTCGGGTTCCATGCCCACATCAAAAACGGTCACCACATTGGGATGGTTCAGCTGAGCACTGATCTCTGCTTCCCTTCGGAAACGGGACATGGCGTGCTCGCGGGCCTCTTCGTAAGTGGTCACGACCTTGATGGCCACCCAGCGCTTGAGCATGGGATCTTCAGCCAGGTACACCGTTCCCATGCCACCTTTGCCGAGGGGGCGTTTGATCAGGTATCTGCCTACACGTTGGGGATCCGCCATAGAACCTATCAAGAGGGGCCAAGAAGGATGAATATAGCCAACCTTGGCGCGATTGGTGGTGAAGTCTTATGAATTGCTCTCTGAAATAACCAATTCCTTCGATAAAATGAACCTTTTGGAGTCCCTATGGCAGCCCTTATCGAAGCCATCAGCATCAAACGCAAGATGTACTTCGAGATGGAGGACACCCCATTTCACTGCCTGGATGCCGAGATTTCGACTCCCACCGCCAGGGGTGGCCAGACTTTGGTACGGCTGAAAATGCGAAATCTCCTCACCCGAGCGGTCTTCGACAAAACCTTCAAGGCCGGCGACAAGTTCAAGGAACCGGATCTCGCCATGGTCCCCGCCAGTTTTCTCTATGCAGACGGTCTGGCTGGTCATTTCATGGATCAGGAAACCTTCGAAACCCACGAAATCAACGCCGAAATGCTAGGGGATGCGCTCGATTTTCTGGTGGAAGGCGTGATCGTCCAGATTCAGAAATTCAATGGCAATCCAATCGGCATCCAGCTCCCAACCCAGGTGGAGTTGACGGTCACCTACGCCGAGCCCGGAGCCCGTGGGGATACCGCCTCTGGCAACGTCACCAAGCCCGCTAAGCTCGAAACCGGTATCGAGATCCGGGTGCCGCTGTTCATCAAGGAAGGCGAAAAAATCAAAGTCAGCACCGAGACCAGGGAATTCGCAGGAAGGGCATGACTCGAAAATTCCGCCTCGGCCAGAGCCGGGAAGCCCAGGATCTGGATCACCGGGAGGTCTACTCCCACGAAAGAAAATCCGACAGCAAACGTCGCCAGCAATCGGCGGGGCGCATTCAGACAAGCATTGAAGGCCATGATTCCGAATCCATGTTGCACCTGCCGGATGCGACTCCCTGGCTGCACCTGCCTGAGGCGATCCTGATCCAGCGCCATAGCCAATGGGTGGATCTTGAGTTGGCAGATCGCAGTGTTCTGCTGGCCACGCTTTCAGGGAAATTAAAGGGCGTGAAGCTCGTGGTGGGCGATCGGGTCCGTTATTCGCCCGTGCCGTTGGAAGAGCCGGAACTGATCTTCGACAAGAAGCGACCGCAAGCTCAAGTGATCGCCGTGTCGCCCCGAACCACCTTGCTGAAGCGCGGCGGCATTGATGATCGCGAACCCTGGCAGCTCATTTGTGCCAATGCCAATGAGCTTTGGGTCTGCGCCGCCGTGGTGGATCCCCCAATGCGCCCGGGGCTTCTGGAACGAGCTCAAACCCTGGCTCTTGCCGCAGGTCTCGCGTTCCGCATCATCGTCACCAAGCGTGACCGCGCCGCTATCAAAGACACCTTGCCGGAACTCGATCCCCTGCGAGAGCAAGGTCTGCCTATCATCGAAACCAGCGCCACAACTGGCACTGGCCTGGATGAGCTCAAGGCTCTCCTCTTCGGTCGCACCGCCGTGCTGGTGGGCCATAGTGGCGTGGGTAAGAGCACCCTTGTGAACGCACTGATGCCGGGCTCGGCCATCCCTACAGGCGACATCAGCAGATACGGCACCGGCAGGCAAACCACCACCGCAGCGCGATGGCTGCCAACACCCTTTGGCGGGACCCTTATTGACACCCCTGGGGTTCGCATGCTCAGTGTCAGGGGCTTTGACCGCGATTTACTTGCTCAAGTATTCCCAGAGTTCCCCAGTGAAATCATTGAAGATCCCACCACCTTTGATCCTTTCGATGAGGGCTTGGATTTTACGTACCCTGAGCGCTTGCAAAGCCTCCAGCGCCTTTGGCAGGAGATGGATACGCGCAATCCCAACCAGAATGTACATAGGTAATAGCTGATGCAAGATCGCATGCAAAGTGAATCAAAACTCCTTGGCCTCGCCTACAAGGTGGTCTTCGGTACGCTTTTCCCAGTATTCAAATTCGCAGCGCGGACCTTCAGGCAACGAAAGCGGGGCCATGAAATCGCGGACCAGATCATGACCGCATTCATGGAGCTGCGTCCGAAATACTTGGATGCAGTGAAAGGCAACGTGGCCCAGGTACTCGGCTTGAAGCTTACCGACCGGCTGGTGGATGCCACGGCCCGGACAGTGGTCCGCAACCACGCCTACTCCTGGGTTGACTTTTTCCGCTTCGCGCAGCGCCCTCCCGAAGAGGCCCTGGAATTGGTGCAATCAACTCCTTCGTTCGCAAACCTGGAACGCATCGTGGCGGAAGGGAAAGGCGGCATTCTGCTCACCGCCCACGCCGGGAATTACGAACTGGGCGGCATGCTGCTGCGCTCGAAAAACCTACCGGTCCACGCGGTCTACAAGCCTGATCGTTTTGCAGCCGTGGAGCGCCTGCGCTGCGATATGCGCGCCGCGGGCGGCGTGGTCGGCATCCCGGTGGACGGCGTGGGTTTTTCCACGCTGCCCTTGGTAAAGGTCCTCAGGGAAGGCAAGCTCGTGGGTATGCAGGGCGATCGTGACTTCAGCTTGAACGGTGTGAAAATCCCTTTTTTCGGCCGTGATGCCTTTTTTCCCCGGGGGCCTTGGGAACTGGCCGCCATGACCGGCGCGCCCATCCTGTGCGGACTTTTCTTCATGGATGCCAAGCAAAATTTCCAGGCGATCTTCACAGAACCCATCTACATCCGTGGCGGACGCGGAGAGCGCATGAAAGAGATCGAGGCAGGGATGCGCCGCTATGTTTCGATGCTCGAGGATTTCATTCGTACCCACCCGGACCAGTGGTACTGCTTCTATCCGTTCTGGGATGACCCCATGAGGGAACCGGCCTGATTCTGTTTATCTCAGGATATTCCGTTTGATCCCCAGGCCATTTCCCCTGGGAAAACCTGTCCGGCAAAGTTCAGTTTCAGCACTTCAAAGTTCGGGGAGAGGTCGAAATCGCGGGGCATGATGTAGCTGGGATGCCGAGCCATGATTCGGGTGCGTGTGGGATCATTGGCTGCTGGATTGGCAACCCGGATCATGGGTTGGATGGGGTAGTTTGCTTTGTAGAAAGCCTTGGCGATGAGCGCCGAACAAATGACCTCGCGGCTACCGGAACTGCCGAAATAGAAGGGACGGCGTCGGAATCTCCGGGGCAGCAGATGGAAGGGGGTCAAGTAGCGGGCCAGATCGAAAACGTTGCGACGATCATAACGCACGCCTAGATGGCTGAGCACCACCGTGAGCACATGATCCCTGTCATCCACCAATAGTCCATGCGGTCGGCAGACTCGGATATTTCGATCCTTGTATTTCGACAGTGGCCGGACCGTCACGCCGTTGATCATGTCGCTTTCGACCAGTAGCGAGGTGGCTTCTTCACCGTAGCGTTCCAATGCCTCTGCGGCATGGGGACCTCCCCAGCGCAACAGTGCATCGCCGATATAAATAGCTGCATGGCTCCAGGAACTTTGCGTCAAGTACATGATCATCTGGCTGATGCGACTGTTGCCTTCCACCAGCAGAATGTCGCAGGGCTCCATGGATTCCCGCATGTGTGGTAAATCGTTCGGTACACGCCGCTGGTACCCGGGGAGTTCTCCGGTGAGATAGTGGATAAGCCAATTGGTAATGGCGTCATGAAGGCCCATGGCTAATAGCATGCATTCTGAAGCTCGGCCTTGGGGAAAGAATAAACCTCAGAACCGGTCAGAAAAGGGCTGCTTACCGAATTTCTGGTACCTTCTGGCGGCTCTTCTCCGATACATCCAAACCGTGAAGTGGCTGATGCCGGGGATGCGCAGCAGCGGTGCCAACCAACGCCAACCTGGAAGGCGCCCGAGCACGTGGGGTAACAAGGCCCCACCGCTCCAGACCAGGCGACTAGATTCTTCAAGCCCATGGATTTCACCATGCAAATCCCGCCCCGCCAATTCCGGCGCAAAGAACGCCAGATCCTTTCCCTGAATCGGGAAGAACACAAACAAACCTTTGCGGTCCCGCTCCCTCAAGCGATCCATCATGCGGCAACAGAGACTGCATTCGGCATCGTAGGCAAGGATCAGCGGACCTTTTGGGAACACCTCACACCACGGCAGGGATGGGAACCAATTCCTTCACCAGTTCTTTCGCCCAGGCGGGTACCGTTTTTACGCCTTTGGGGGGTTCCAAGGCCTTTTGGTAACGCCGCAATTCACCGGTGTGCGTGGTGATGAAATCGGCTTCTTCAAGATACGTTGTGATGGGCAGGTGCGCAGTGGCAGCATTCCCGATCTCCGAAGCAACTGCTTCCAGGACGAGACTGAAGGTGACCTTGGCAATCAATGCCTTGAGCTTTTCCGTTTCTTTGGCACCGGAAAATGGTGCGTCATAAAGTAGCACCAAGGCCTTGACTGAGCCATCGGTCACCAACTGTTCCAGCTCGTCTAGCATCGAAAAGCGGTAACCCCGTTCCGTGAAACCGCGGCGGTTATAGATTCCATCCGTGTGCGTCTGGAGCTTAGGTAACTGGATTGCATAACTCTTGGTCCCGATGCCGAAGCGCCATTCGGGTTTCGAAGCGAGATCACCCAAGCGCTGGGCCGCGTCGCAACCAAACACACCTTGAGCGATGACGGCAACCGGACCGGATCCTTGCAGCGCTTCCCGAATGGATTCCAGGCTGCTGTCTTGGCCCTTCAGTTGCGGCTGCATCAACCGTGCTTCAGGCTTCAGGTTGTAATCGTGGCAGGCGCTACGCTCTTCGTCACTGATGAAATAGTTGGGCGCTTTGCCTTCGGTGGGTCGGGGCCGAAAACGCCAAGCTTTGTTCTGATCCACATCCGCCCAGATGGGGTTGGCTAAAGCAGAGTGGCGACTGATGGTGGGGATATTTTTGAGGTACCAGACGCGGCGGTTAAAGCGGAAATCACGACTGGTGAGGGCGCCCACAGGACAAAGATCCACAACGTTTCCAGCCCAGGGGTTGGCGTCCATGCTCTTTCCACTATAGGTGGTGACTTCTAGATTCGCCCCACGCTGGGCCACGGTGAGCTCCCAGGTTCCACTGATTTCCTGGGTGAAGCGGATGCAGCGGGTGCAATGGATGCAACGGTTCTTATCAATGACGATTTTTCCGCCCAGATCTTCATAGCGATAGCGACGTTTCACCTCGCCCATTCGGCTATCACCGCGTCCGTAGTCATAGCTGTAGTCCTGCAATTTGCATTCGCCAGCTTGATCGCAGATGGGGCAATCTAAGGGATGGTTCAGCAGCAGGAACTCCATAACACCTGCGCGTGCATCCGCCACCGCTTTGGAATTGGTGATGATTTCCATGGCAATGCCTTCAGGATTATCCTTGGGCGCGGGTCCCACTGTGGTGGTGCAACTGGTCGCCAACTTGGGCATTCCCTTGATCTCCACCATGCACATGCGGCAGGTGGCCACGGGGGTAAGTGCAGGATGGTAGCAGTAATGGGGAATGGCAATGCCCGCCTGTTCGCAAACATCCAGCACCAGCGTGCCCACGGCGACTTCCTTTTCCACTCCGTTGATCAGAACCTTCGGCATGGCCTACCTCGAATTTACAGAATGAGGCATGGGCAGGGCCCGAGGCAACTGGCGCCTGAGTGCCTAAGATCAAGAGCTCACATCCGAGTGCCTAGTTCTGGAGCCTAGAGATGGATCGCCAGAGCCACTTCCACCATGGTGCCCGAAGTGGTTTTACCAGAAATATTGGAGGTCTCAAAACTCACCAGATTCATTTCGACGCTGTATTGGTCTGACAAACGGGCACCTACGCCCACTATGGGCTTCACCACTGACGTGAATGCCCCTTTGACCACGGGTGAAGAGGTCCCGTCGCTATAGGAAGCCCGGTTTTCAGCCCGGAATCGAGAAGCCCTGAGCCCCGCGTGGGCATAGAGATCCTGACGCCATCCCCAACGATAAAGGGCTGAGGCATAATAGCCATCAGTCTTGTCATCCTGGGTAAAGCCCCCGTTCACCGTAGTAGCGGTTGGAAAGTATCGGTAGCCCCCATCGAATTCCAGGCTTTGGCGGCGGGTGAGGATATAGGTCCCGAACATCGCCACACCATAGTTTTTGGTCTGTCCGATTCCAGCGCCATCGGCCCCGCTGAAATTTCCGGCCACTAACTTGAAGCCTGCATCCCAAGTCTCCTGAGCGTGGGCCGCAGAGGCACCGCACGCGATCAAGATGGCCGGAATAAGTAGATGAGAATGAAGCTTCATGAGGAACCCCTAACAACAGCATCCAAGAATCGCAGCAAATTTGCCAGCTTCACTCCCATGTTTCAGACAAACCATAGGTTCCGCCCGTGATTCCCGCATGAAACAATAAAGAATTGGAGTTGAGCCATGCCCCGCGCCCTGCTTTCGGTCTACGACAAAACCGGTCTGCTTGATCTGGCCCAGGGTCTTAAGGCGTTGGGTTGGGAGTTGCTGGCCACCGGCGGGACCTTCAAAGCCCTGATGGATGGGGGTTTCGACGTGATGGAGGTGGCTGATTATACTGGCGCCCCGGAATGTTTCGAGGGCCGGGTCAAGACCCTGCACCCCAAGATTCATGGTGGCCTGCTGTTCCGCCGGGATTCGATCCAGCAAACGGATGATGCGAAACGCCTGGAAATCGCGCCCATTGATCTGGTGGTGGTAAATCTTTATCCCTTTGAGGTCACCATCGCCAAGGCAGGCGTCTCGATTGAAGAATGTATCGAGCAAATTGATATTGGCGGGCCTTCCATGCTTCGCAGCGCCTCCAAAAACCACAGTGCCGTGACGGTGCTCACAGATCATGGGCAGTACGACGATTTTGTCGAGAAACAAAAAGCAGGCACCTGGTCCCTGAAAGATCGGCAAGCCTGCGCATTGGCGGCATTCAAAATGACCGCGGCCTATGACCTCGCGATTTCGAAATGGCTGGGGGCTCAATTCGAACGGGGTGATGAAGATCTGCCGAAATCCTTGGATCTCAGCCTCTCAAAGCACCAGGGGTTGCGCTATGGCGAGAACCCCCATCAGCCTGCTGCCTTTTATGTCGAGCAGGGCCCCTGCTTGGAAGGCATCGCAGCCTGCGAACAATTGCAAGGCAAGGAACTCTCATTTAACAACCTGCTGGATTCGGATGCCGGGGCGCGACTGGTATGGCAGTTTCAGGCCCCAGGCTGCGTCATCGTCAAACACAACAACCCCTGCGGTGCTGCGGTGGCGGCTCATCCCCTCGACGCCTTTCTGAAGGCTCGGGCCGGAGATCCCCTTTCCAGCTTTGGTGGCATCGTGGCTTTCAATCGGGCCATCGGAATCGAAGTCGCCCAAGCCATGGCCCAGAGTTTCTGGGAGGTCATCCTGGCACCAGGGTTTACCCAAGAGGCTCTTCAGGTTTTCGCTACCAAAAAGCAACTGCGAATGCTGCGAATGCCCAAGCAATGGCCCACCGCAGCTTCTGGACTTGACCTTCGCACCATCGGCGGAGGCTTTCTGGTGCAACGCCCGGATGATCAGTTCGCTGATTTTGAGCAATGGGAAGTCAAGGTCACTGGGCGGAGCCCAAAACCTGTGCAGGAAGATCTCATGCTCGCCCAGCAACTCGCCAAAGCGGTCAAGTCAAACGCCATTGTCCTGGTGAAAAATGGCGCCACCGTTGGCATCGGGGCAGGCCAGATGTCCAGGGTGGATAGTGTGGAAATCGCCTGTCGCAAAGCCGGTGAGCGCGCCAGGGGCTCGGTGCTGGGCAGTGATGCCTTCTTTCCCTTTCCTGATGGTTTGGAACTGGCTGCCAGCCATGGCGTCCACGCCTTTGTGGATCC
>JANYBM010000042.1 GCA_025361125.1 Holophagaceae bacterium
CCGCTCGTGGAATTCATCCAGCACCACCGCGGCGATGCCTTTCAGTTGCGGATCAGCTTGAAGCCGCCGCAACAGCAGGCCTTCCGTGACGAAGCGGATGCGCGTGGCTTTAGACACTTTCTGCTCGAAGCGCACCGCGTATCCCGCCCGCTCTCCAAGGCTCTCCCCGAGTTCATCGGCCACGCGCATGGCCGCCAGCCTGGCCGCCAGCCTCCGCGGCTCCAGCACCCAGCATTCGCCCTCTGAAAGCAAGCCGCCATCAAGCAGAGCGCGGGGCACGCGGGTGGTCTTGCCCGCGCCCGGATCAGCGGTGATAACCAGGTTCGGATTGTTCTTCAACGAAGCCAGAACCTGCGGCAGCAGCGGGTCGATGGGAAGTGGGGAGAGCGATCGTCGCATTTCGTGAATTCCTCCCCTCCCCGGCTAGTTCCAAACCGGATTTCACGAGGCCCAATTGTTAGGATCAAACCTCTGCCACCTACAGTTTGTGGCGAGTTTACATTTCTTTCTTTTCTCGGCCGAGTTTGAAGGATCCCACAGGTTCAACGGCCAACAGAATCCAGCCTGGTGCCAGTTCCAGGGTCCAGCCTGGGCCGGTTAGGGGCCTTGCTTTTTGATCCGTGGGAGCAATCACACGGGCCTCAGACCAATCCCCGGATCGCAAGCTTCCACCGGTTACTTCGAGCCTGCCCCAGTCCCCGCGATAGGTTGCCGTTGGATGATAAGCTGCCCCACCTTCGAGGGCTTCTGTATTGCTTGGATTGAATTGGACATGGAAAGGACCGGGCACCCGGAGCGTGGGGCCCGTGATTAGGGGTTCGGTTATCGTGGCAAGCCGCTGCTGCCTTGCCTTATCTTTGATTTCTTCTTGAGCACGGAGGTCATGACCCCCCAGCTTGGCTGCAGCGACTTCGGCATCCGCGGAAGTCGCTGCGCGGAGATGATAGGCCTCTTGAAGGAGCACCGAGAGGTCCGTAGCCCGGCGCACGCGCCTGGTCCACCCTGGGGCCGCAGCGTCCAACAATAGTCCGTAGGCGGGACCTGAAGCGTAGGCGAAGCTTCTCGCAAAAGGCCCTTCGGTCTTCTGAAGCTTTTCCATGGCTAGATTTCGGGCTCCCGCCGCACGGATTCCGGTGTATTCCGCCAGTCCCTCTTTCAATTCCAAGCTTCGCTCGGCCTCGACGGCATTGGGAAAAAGGCTCTGCCTTTGCGTCCTGCATGCCAGGGCAGCTGCCACCCAGCTTTGGCGGGTTTTCCCCGACGTCACAAGAGCCTTGGACAGGGCACGCCATTCCAATTGGAGCCAATATCTCCCCTCCAGCTTGTCCAGATGTCCGTTGAGGAGATCCGGCACGTCCAGGCCCAGGCTTGGCTGGATGCGATGCCAGGATTCATGGATGAGCAGCACCTGGCGCTCCAATGCCTTATCCGGAAGCGGGAGTAACACCATGCTCCAGCGCTTCCCAGCCCACTCCATGGCTGTGTTGGCAACCCCCACGTCATTCGGCAGGATGCCGGTGAAAACCCCTTGCTGGTCCTTGAGCTGCCCTTCTGCGTCCGGTTCGGAAGCCCAGACCTGTCGCGTTTTGGGGTCGACTAACAGCAGCGGTCCAACCAGGCTCCTTCCCCAAATGTGTCCTCTCTCGACCTGCCAGGCCTGGCGGGCTTCGTGAAAAAACTCGGAGGGGGAAATGGAACTGGAGTGTTGGGCGTACAGGGCCGCGCAGAGAAAAATCGTGAACATTCGGACTCCAGTAAGTCGATTTTGGACATTATTTTTCTTACATTTCTTCAGCGTGACCGGCCCCGTGTCTACCTTATGATTGCCTTCAACCACGCTGCAGCTTCTTCAGGATCTTCGGCAAGCGGTTCACCGCGGCCTGCGCCTCCACCCATTCTTTGTGCGGCCGCGCCGGATAGCCCGTGACAAAGCTGCCCTCCGGCAGACTCTTGGCTACCACGCTGCCTCCGCCGACGATGCTGCGGGCGCCGATCTCGATGTGGCCCACCACGCCCACTTTTCCGGCGAGCGTCACATAATCGCCGATCTTGGCCGAGCCGCTGATCCCAGTCATGCTGACGATGAGGCAGTGTTCGCCCACCTGCACGTTGTGGGCGATCTGGCACTGGTTGTCCACCTTGGTGCCCGCGCCGATGCGCGTGGGACCTAAGGCACCGCGATCCACGGTGACGCAGGCACCGATTTCTACGTCATCGCCCACTTCCACCCAACCCACTTGCAGTATTTTTTGATGCTTTCCGTCCACCAGGACATAACCGTAGCCGTCGCTTCCCAGAACACTATTGGCGTGGATTCGAACGTTTTCACCCAACCTGGTGCGCCGGTAGAGCACGACACCCGAAAACAGCTCACACCCCTGGCCGAGCACACAATCGGCACCAATATGAACGCCCGGGTGCAGCACACAACCGTCCTCCACGACCGTTCGGGCACCGATGGTCACGCCGGGAGCCAGCCGGGTGCGGGCGCCAATTTTCGCGGTGGAATGAATGGGGGTCTGCTCCCATTCGGGTTCGGGTTCGGGATGGAGCCATGCGATGCACTGCGCGAAGGCCCAGTAGGGATTTTCCACCACCAGCACGGCGCGCTCACCCAAATCGGTTTTGGAGTCCACCAGGATCAGGCCCGCTTCGGCTTTCAGTGCTTTGGATGCGTACTTGGGGTTGGCCAGGAAACTCAAATGCCCCGGCCCCGCTTCATCCAGCGACCGTACTTCGTGCAGGAGCATTCCTGGGAGACAATGGAGAAGCGTGCCGTTCAGCTTTGACGCCAATTCCTGAGCCGTGATGCTTCCCGTGTGCATATCTTCCCCTGTTTCGAGCCTGCCATGCTCACCGGCTTACCGCCAATCTCCGATGGACCTTCCTATGATCGCATCCCCCAACTCATGAACGAACACGTCACTGAGCACAAAGAGTCTGCTCATAACCTGGAAGTCTCGGCGCCTCCTTCGGAGCGGCGCTGGATGTGGGTTTGCCTGGGTCTGCTGGCCCTTCTCCTGCTCTATTCCGCGTGGACCGTGCGCCGACTGACCTCCGTGGTGAACCTTGCCCCCGCGCCCGCTGTGGATCACGGGCCCCTGCCCGAGTCGGTGCGAGCCCAAGTGTTGGCGCTGGTGGCCCCACATCTGGAAAATGCGATTTTGCAAGAGCTTCACACTGGCAAAGTCCGGGAATTCCGCATCATTGGGAAACCCAAAGAACTGTTGGCGCAAGAGTTTTATGCGGCCTTCCGCCCGTTGGTGGTGGACCGCCTCATGCCCTTGCTCAGGCCCTACGGCGAAATCATCAGTTTTGATATCACGGCCCTGGATCTACCGCCCGCAAGGCTTCGCGAAATCCCTGATCAGAAGGATTCCTGATGCATCCCTACCTCTTTCACATCGGCAGCTTCGGCATTGGAACCTACGGGCTGATGATGGCCCTGGCTTTCTTCGCCGCCTTGGCGCTGGCGAAGCGCCAAGGCACCCTGGACGGCCTGTCCAGCGATGCAGTTACGGATTTGGCCATCACCGTGCTCATCGCCGGCGTAATCGGATCCAAGTTGTTGATGATCATCGTGGGCTTGCTTACGCCGGTGGGCGAAGAAGGCTATATGGCTTTCAGGGACATCTTCAGCGTCGGGATGCTCCGGGCCGGTGGAGCTGTGCATGGTGGCATCATCGCCGCGGCCCTCGTGTTCTTTTGGAAGTTGCGCCCGAAATCCGGGCTGCCCTTGCGCAAAACAGGTGATGCGCTGGTGCCTTCGGTGGCGTTGGGACAGGCCATTGGCCGCATCGGCTGTTTCATGGCCGGCTGCTGCTACGGCACCAGCTGTGATCTCCCCTGGGCTGTGACTTTTACCAGTCCGGATGCTCACGAGTTATCTGGTACGCCCCTGTTTGAACACATCCATCCGGTTCAGCTCTACCACCTGAGCGCGAACTTGCTTATCTGTGGAATCCTGATCCTGGCCCGTCGCAAGCGGAAATTCGAAGGCCAGATCTTCTCGCTCTACTTCATCCTGGAAGGCATCGGTCGCATCATCGTCGAATTGTGGCGCGGCGATTTGGACCGGGGCGCCTGGCTGGGCCAGGCCTGGCTCACCACTGGCCGCCTCACAGCCATCGGCTTCATTGTGCTCGGTGTCGTCATCTGGGCATTTTCCCGGAACCGCCCACCCTTTATTTCACCCCAAGAGTCACCCAAGGAAGTCTGATGCGCATTGAACTTGAGACAGGACACCCGCGGCTGGACCGTTTTCTCGCCGAGCATCTCCCGGAGGTTCCACGCAACAAATGGGACGACTGGATCAAAGAAGGCCGAGTGCTCCTCAACGGCGAGGTCCCCTCGAAAGGCGGCAAGAAATTGAAGATCGGCGATGTCATCGAGACCGAGCTTCCGGACATGACGCCCCCGGCCCGACATTTGTTCGCGGAGACAATCGACCTGCCCACGCTTTTTGAAGACACCCAGCTCTGGATCATAGATAAACCTGCTGGCATGGTCGTGCACCCAGGACCAGGTCACACGGGGGGAACCGTTGTGAATGCGCTACTGGGGCGGATCAAGGATGCCCTTCCGGTTGTGGAAACCGATGGGGAGGAAGCCGCTTCTGACCCCGAGGAAGAAGAAGCTCCCCGGGGTTGGCCAGGTCTGGTGCATCGGTTGGATCGCTACACTTCGGGCTGCCTGTGCCTCACCAAGACCAGAGAAGCTCAGAGTTCGCTGCAGGCGCAGTTCAAGGAACGCGGCGTGGAAAAGCGCTACCTTGCCATGGTCCGCCACTCGCCGAAATTGCCGCAGCTGGGATCCTTGCTCATTGACGAGCCAATCTTGCGCCATCGTACCGACCGCATGCGCATGACCATTGGTGGCTCTGGGCGTCCCTCGCAAACACGCATCCGTGTGCTCTCGCGCACGCCCAGTGTCGCGCTGCTGGAATGCGAGCTGTTGACCGGCCGCACCCACCAGATCCGGGTCCACCTGCAGCACATGCGCGCCCCGCTGCTGGGAGACGGCCTTTACGGCGGACCCATGCGCTGGCAGGACGTGGACAAGGAGCCTTTGGAACTGCCCCATCCGTTCCTGCACGCTTGGAAACTGGCGGTGGACCACCCCATCAGTGGGGCACGAATTTCCGTGGAAGCTCCGATCCCCGATGAATTTCGCGAGATCGCTGGGCGGCTGGGGCTGGTGCTGCCGGGCTAGGTCGCCATCAGGTCTTCGGGCCCCCAGCTCCCATTGTTCGATATTGGCTCGATGGCTGGCTGGTGGGCCGTTTCGTAAAAATTCAAGCTTCCTGGCCCGGCGCTTCTGAATGCACTTGCAAAATATTTGTCGGGCGAAGATGCCGGGCTGCCAAAGTCTGGTTGCACATGGCGATGGGAAAACGAGCCGTGAAACGCAGATTGAAGTCCCAGTCCGCCCCACCCGGGAAGTCCGGCCGGTAGTGGCCAACCTCCGTGAGGGCAAGCCGCCGGTATAGAAAGGAAATGGGCGGAAATCGGTTGCGATGCAGGAGACTCAGATGGTTGATTTCTTGCAGGTCCGGCTCGCAGGGCTCCACCTTGCAGACCTTGATTTGACCAGCTTCGAGCTGCTCATGCACCACGGTGGAGCGGGTGATCACACCCATGGCACGAGTGCTGTCCAGTTCCGCCAGCGCCGATTCAAGAAAGCCGGGTGCCCAAGTGTCACCGTCTGGGTGGATGGCGATGCAATCCTCGTCGCCTGCGCGGATGGCCAGGTTGTTCGCGGCTTCCTCGCCGATCCGTTGAGGCAAGTGGTGGACCACGAGACGGTCACCAAAGGCAGCCCGGTAGGGGGCAATCACCTGCACGACTTCGCTCTCGGGATCACCATCATTGACGATGACCATGCGCCAGGCGCTGTGGGTCTGGCTCAACACGCTTCGAAGTGTCCGGGACAGAAAATGGGCTGGATGGATGGGCCGGGTGACGATCAGCACGCGGGTTGCGTTCGGAGTCCTCGGTTCAGGAAGGTCAATGGTCTGGGGGAAAGGAGATCGCAGGATGCTCTGGTTGAGCAGCTGTTCGTAAAGGTAGGCAGCCTCCGTGAAGGCCCTTTCAGTCTCTGCCTCTAAAAGGTCGAGATCATGGTGATGGCGGAGCCCGGGTGTTACCGCCAAGGCAGCCTGAGCTATGCGCTCCGGCGAGGCCGCCAGGCCCAGGCGATGGAACACCGCTGCCAGGATTTCGACAGGTCTGGCCATCACCTCGTCATAGGCTACGATGGCGTCTGGAACTGGCACAGCACTGAGTATGTCCCGGTGGTGATCGGTCCAGAGTTGGCAGGCAAGTCGTTCGTCAAGCTTCTGCCGATGCTTCAAGGATGCGGCAACCTCTGCGGGAGAGCGTATGCACAGCACAACTTTGAGGGGTATTCCCAGTTCCAGAAGCAGGTCCTGCCAAAGTGGAAGCAGGCGGCATATGCGTGGGTCTTTCACAAGCCAGACGCGTCCACCTGCGGTCTCGCGCTGCGTAATTTCCTGCAACTGTCTGCGGGCTGTTGCAGCCTCGGGCCAAAACTGCCAATTGAAAGGCAGGGGAACTTTGGACATGGGCCCCCGACCCAAGTCTATGAGCAGCCTTGTCTGAGTAGCGACCACGCCCCCGTGCTCCCAATACCCCTGCTCGTTGTCAGGGAAGTAGCCATTGAGCAATGGACCACCGAGATGCAAGCCCGCCCTTGCGCACATCTGGGAGAACAGCGAAGTGCCGCTGCGGTGCATGCCCACCACAAGGATGACACCGGCTGTTTCGGGATCGGCAAAGGCCACAGACCGCTCCGGAAGGAATAGCCCATTGAACCACGCCAAGGGTTTCAACCAGAGGCGCTGGTCAAAAGTCGCGGCGTCGAGTCAGTTGACGATCACCGTTACTGTCGCGGTGACGCTCGGATCAGCGGTGCTGGTGGCGGTGAGATGATAGGTACCGGGTTCCATGGGGGCGATGTAGTTCCCGTTGTCCCGGAAGCTCCCGGCTTCGGCCTTCCAGGTCACATCGTTTCGCGCCAGTCCTTTGACTTTCACCGTGAAGGTTTGGGCTTGGCCCGTTTGGAGGAGAGCCGTGGCAGGCTCGGGCAAGAACAGGGGTAGAACCCGAATTTCGTGTACCGCCTTGGCGATCGAGCCATCCGAACGCCTGGCTCGAATCAATAGCAGGAAGGTGCCGGCATGATTCGGCGCAAGATACGTGGTACTCAATCCCCGGGTGCTGAGGAGACCGCCACCGTTGTAATCCAGCAGTTCCCACTCGGGTTCCGCCGCTAAATTTTCATTGGCGCTGGCATGCAGTTGAAGCCGCTCTCCGACTAGCACGGCGGGAGCAGGTGGATCCAACGAGACAGCCTCGGGAGCGCTACTGCCACAGCCCAGGAGCAATGCGGCAAAGGCCAACGGAAGGAAAGAACGGGCGGAAGGTGTCAAGAGGAATCCCAGGCAGTGCATCTGAATGATGCCAGTCAGTCCTCGCAGGTTCCATGATTTCGGGCATACTTCCTCCAAACGAATCAACCCAAGAGGCCACCATGATGGGAACGGTCACATTCGCTCTGCTGGTGAAGCCACCTGTGGAGATTCCTTGGCTTGAGCGGCCCGAGCTCATGATCCCCGGCTCCATTGGAGGCCTGGCGATCGTGGTGCTGCTATGCATGTGGATCATCAAACTGCCATCACTCATCCGCTCCCGCAAAGGCGGCGTGCTGGACCCCATGCAGTTGGAGGTCCTGATGCCCGGCGTGCGGCCCGTCATCATAGACCTGCGTTCACGGGAAGATTTTCTGGGAAAACATGGCCACATCCGCAGTGCGATCTCCGTCCCCCAATCTGAACTGATGCAACGGCTTGAGGAACTCCGAAAGGAATCCAGAGGAAAACCTGTGGTGCTGGTGGATGAAACGGATGAACTGTCCCACCAGATCAAACCGATCTTTGAATCCAATGGTTTCACCTGGCTCTATGTATTGAAAGGAGGCCTTCGGGCCTGGCGCGCCGGTCGGCTGCCGATTTATAAGTCAGAGCCCGGTTCAAGGTAGGCCCACTTCAACCTGTTTCACGGCCAGAACCTTGAGCAGTTCCTTTGGCTTCATCTCCACCAGGAATCCGCGGCTGCCACCATTGATAAAGATGTGCTCCAGCTCGAAGATTGATGCTTCCGCATACACAGGCATTGCCTTCTTCGTACCAAACGGGGACGTGCCTCCCACTAAATAGCCACTGTGCCGTTGTGCCACCTCAGATTTGCATGGCTGTACGGATTTCACGCCAAGTTGCCGAGCCAACGCTTTGGTGCTCACTTCAAGATCGCCGTGCATGAGCATGAGCAGTGGCGCAGCTTTTTCGTCTTCCATCACCAAAGTCTTGATGACCGCGTGTTCGGGAATGCCCAACTCCCGCGCAGAGACCATGGTGCCGCCCTTGTCTTCATAGTGGTACAGATGTTCCGTGAAGCTGATGCCATGCTGCTTCAGGAGTCGCGTGGCATTGGTGGAGGGTGCTTTGCTCATGGAATCACCCTAAAGCATTTTCCTAATCAAAAACTTTGATTATTTGATGTTTAAACATGTATTATTGCTCTGGGCCAATCCAGTCCGTCGTTTACGCTCCAATAGTCCCCATTGGCGGGCCCCCGACCAAGAGGTGGGGGGTCCCGGGGGGGGGGACTTGGTGAGCGAAGCTAGTAGACTGTCCCCCCCCGGATACATATTAGGTGCCTTCATGCGTCAACCTTCTCTCTTCGTATCCCATGGTTCCCCAATACTGGCACTGCATGGTGGCGCTTATGGCTTGGGTCTGCGCCGCTTCGCGGATGGACTGGCAGAGCGTCCCAAAGCCATTCTTGCAGTTTCCGCCCACTGGCAGACCGATCTCCCGCTGCGCATCACGACCGCGGAAAATCCGGGCATCATCCACGATTTCGGCGGATTCCCAGCTGAGCTTTACGCATTGGATTATCCGGCCCCCGGTGATTCCAAACTGGCCGAACGAACCTCCCTGTTGTTGCGCACTGCCCATTTTGAAGTGGTGGCGGATCCACAACGCGGCTTGGATCACGGCGTCTGGTCCGTGCTTCGCCACGCCTTCCCGGATGCGGATATTCCCGTGGTTCAAGTCACGTTGCCCAGGATCGAACCCATGCAGTTGGCGGAGTTGGGCAGGGCTCTTGCGCAATTGAGAAACGAAGGCGTGCTCATCCTCGGCACCGGCGGCCTGATCCATAATCTGCGGCGGGTTCGCTGGGACAGCGCCGGTGGTTCGATAGAGCCCTGGGCCCTGGAAGCCGAAGCCTGGTTCATGCAACGCATCGAAGACAGGCGGAGCCAGGAACTATTCCGCCACCGGGAATTACTGCCGCTCAGCTTCGAAGCGGCCCCCACCACCGAACATCTCGATCCTCTTTTCGTCGCACTCGGCGCTTCCGATGAACAGGATTCATTGACGACTGTCTTTGAAGGTTTCCAGATGGGCAACCTCTCACTCTGCAGCTTCGCGTGGGTTTGATTCAATCCCCGAAGCAGATCCCCAGATCCCGCCCGGTTAATAGCGTGTCGCTGTTCAAAGGAACACCCTTCATGCGGCCGGCGACCTGTTCAAGGGGAACATAGTCCACATTCGGAAAGGCCAGAGCTACCATGATGCCGCTCTGGCCTTCGTCCAGGGCACGGATCGCCGCTGCGCCGAAACGCAGCGCGGTAAGGCGATCGAAAGCCGTCGGACTTCCGCCTCGAAGCAGATGGCCCAGCACCGCCAGGCGGCAGTCCTTCCCGGTGATCTCTTGGAGTTCCACCGTCAATTGCCCGCCGATTCCCCCCAGGCGCTCATCAAGGCCGGTGGCTGCGGCTTTGGCCACCGCCCGGTGCCCATGCTTGGGAAGGGCGCCCTCGGCCACCACCACCAGCGAATCCATGCGCCCATCCTTGTCCCGGGCACGGATGCGGGCCGCAACTTTCTCAAGGTCGTAGGGGATTTCAGGGATGAGAATGACGTGGACGCCACCCGCGATCCCCGCATTGAGCGCGATCCAGCCCGCATAACGGCCCATGACTTCGATCACCATCACCCGCTGGTGGCTCTGCGCGGTGCTGTGCAGGCGGTCTATGCATTCCGTGGCGAACGCCACCGCCGTATCGAAGCCGAAGGTGGTGACCGTCTTGTCCAAATCGTTGTCGATGGTCTTAGGAACACCCACCACGCGCAGGCCCTTTTGCGACAATGCGTGGGCAATGGTGAGTGAGCCGTCCCCGCCCACAGTGATCAAGGCATCCAACTCGCGCTTGGCGAAGTACTCCAGGATCTCATCCGAGCGGTCCACTTCTTTCACTGTGCCATCCGGCATGTGAAGCGGGAAGTGCAAGGGATTGCCCTTGTTGGTGGTACCCAGGATGGTGCCGCCCAGGTGCGCGATGCCCGACACCCGCTCCCGGGTGAGGCGCATCAGGCCACCATCGGAGTAGCGCTCGGGGAAAAAGATTCCGTTGAAGCCATCCCTGATTCCATAGCATTCCCAGCCGCGGTTGTGGGCGCTGATCGCCACGGCCCGGATGACCGCATTGAGACCAGGGGCGTCCCCGCCTCCAGTATTGATGGCAACCCGTTGGATGCTCGACATGGCACACCTTGGAGAGAGGAATCAAGCATAGACCCGTCTCTCACTTTCTGGCCTGGCTACTGAACTGAAAGTCAGCCAAAGCGGTCCTTCCACGCCTGAAGGTTCCGTCGGATCTGGCGCGCGTGGATTTCGAGGTGCTCGGCGTAGATCCGCAGCCAATCAGCATCCGAATACGCACCGCTATGACTGTGCCGGCCTACCCGGTTCCAGGCTTTCTCAGGCAACCGCCGCAGCATGGTCACTGTGTTCGACCGCACGGCCTCGATGGTTCGGAAAGCCAGTTCCACGTCTTGCCCGTGATAGTCGAAGGACTGGGCCCATTGAGCTTCGTCGTATCCAATGATGAGAGGTTCTTTTTCAGCCAGCACCAGCCGGATTCGCGTGGCACCGTAGGTTTCGGAATCCGCACAATGAACGACCACCTCGTGGGCGCTCCACTTGTCTGTTCCTGGCCGCCACTGGCGTGCATCAGCGGGGACTTCGGACCAGGCCAATCTCAGCAGCGCGGGTCCGGATCCATAACGCGTAAGATAGGCATCGCGTTCAGACATTCCCAAGGCCATGGCGCAGCTCCAATACGAAGCAAGCATAACAACAGAAGGACCACGCAATATATGGCTTCGGCTTCCTTCAATGGACCCGCTTGATGATGCGCAAAGGCCATAATGTGAAGTTGCCGCACGATCATTCAAGCTTTTCGGCAGATTCCAGGATTTAACCAACCAAAGGCATTCTTCATGGCACCCCTTTCCACGCTTGCTGGCATCCTCGGTCTTTCCGTGGTTTCGGGAATAAATTTGTATCTCGCGGTGCTCACAGTGGGCCTGGCGGAGAGGTTCCACTGGATTTCCGGGCTTCCATCGGAACTGCACATCCTGGCCCACCCAGCGGTGCTCATCGCTGCGACCCTACTCTGCCTCATCGAATTCTTCGCCGACAAGGTGCCCTTCGTCACGGTCATTTGGGATGGCATACATACCTTTGTGAGGCCTGTGGGTGGCGCGTTGTTGGCCCTGGGTGTCGCGGGCAATCTGCACCCCACGGTGCAGGTCATCGCCATGCTCGCCGGCGGCACCATCGCCCTGGGCACCCATGGCTCCAAGATGGGCTTCCGCCTATTGGCGCACACGACCCCGGAACCTACGGCTCACAGCCTGATCAGCATCGCTGAAGATGTGGGTGTCGTTGGGTTGTTGGTATTGGCCTACCGCCATCCCTACGTGGCGATACCGCTGTTGGTGAGCATCATCCTGCTTACCGCCCTGATGCTGCCCCTGCTCTTCCGTGTCCTGCATTTCCTGCTGGCGGGATTCGCGGGACGCATCTTGTCCTGGGTCCGCGGAGCCAGTCGCCATGAAGTTTCCGAGTGGGCAGAGTTGGCAATTCTCGAACTGGATGTGAAGGGAAGCCAACGGGTAGTGCGCGCCTTCGCCCGCAGAGTAAAGGGTGCACCACGCTTGAAGGACGGCTTCCTGGCCCGTATCGGGGGCCGCTGGCACTTCCTCCACCGGGGCCTGTTCAAGACCAAGACCATCGCTATGGACGAAGCTGGCCTTGATCCTTTACGAGTGGGCAAGGGCCTCCTTTGGGATTCCCTGGTTTTCTTGCAGGGTGGGAAAGCCCAGGTCTTCTTCCTGCCCAAGGATTGGGCGAGAACCTTCCATAGCGAAGTGGAGGAGCCTCACCGGGACTTGAAAGAGGTGTTTTAAGTACATCCCCCCCAAAAGATTGGAAAATCTAACATCGTCTTGCGAGGCTTCCTGTTAGTTTTGAAACATCCCTTCGAAGGAGCCTTCATGCCCACTCGTCAATTAACTCCAGGCGCCCTGATGCTCGTGGGGTTTTCCGCCCTGGCCCAGACCCCCACGCCCACGACCGTGCCCACCCAGACGACCAATGGAGCAATGACCTCACCCCGTCCTGTAGTGGAGACCGAGCCCAAGCCCTATGACAAGGTCATCACCTCCGAATTCAAGACCCAAGCTGGGCTTTTCAAAGTCCACCAGCACAAGGGCAAACTCTATTTCGAAATCCCGAAGACTGATCTAGGCAAGGAATTGTTATTGGTGGCCACGGCGATGAAAACACCGGCTGGCGTGGACCACGCCGGCAAGGAGGTCAACGACGAAGTGGTGCGCTGGTTGATGCAGGAAAACAAGGTCTACCTCACCCAGGTTTCCCACGCTGTGGTGTCAGATCCATCCAAACCGATCGCCGAAGCAGTGAACAATTCCAACCAGGACGCGATCCTTATGAGCTTCCCGGTGGAGGCCTTCGCCAAGGATGGAGCACCGGTCATTGAAGTCAGCAAGCTGTTCACAAGCGAAGTGGGCGATTTTTCGGCACGGCCTCTGCTCAACGCCCTGACGCTGGATGCGAGCCGCAGTTACGTGGAGCAGGCAAGGGCCTTCCCCGGCAATGTGCAGGTGGATTCGGTGCAGACCTACACCCTGAGCGCCCTGCCCCCCGGAGTGACCGCCCTTCCAGGGATGCCCAGCCTGCCGCCGAAAAGCGGTTCGGTGAAGGTGGCCTACTCTTTTGTCGCCCTCCCCGACAAGCCCATGATGCCAAGGCTCATGGATGACCGCGTCGGCTTTTTCTCCGTACGCAATGTGGATTATGGGCGCGACGAGCACGAGGCCAAGCACCGCGCCTACATCACGCGCTGGAAGCTCGAGAAGAAGGATCCCAGTGCGGCCCTCAGCGAGCCCGTGAAGCCCATCGTCTGGTACATAGACAGCGCCACGCCAGCGCAGTGGGTGCCCTACATAAAAAAGGGCGTAGAGGCCTGGAACGTGGCTTTCGAAGCTGCGGGTTTCAAAAATGCGGTGCAGGCCAAGCGTTTCCCGACCAAAGAGCAGGATCCCCAATTCGATCCTGCCGATGTGCGCTATTCCATCATCCGTTGGGTACCTTCACCCATCGCCAACGCCTACGGACCGCACATCAGCGACCCCCGGAGCGGCGAGATCCTGAACGCCGACATCGTGATGTACCACAATATCCTGCAACTCCAGCGGGACTGGTATTTCACGCAGGTGGGACCGCTGGACCCGCGCGCCCAGACCCTGCCATTGCCGGACGATCTCATGGGCGAACTCATCGCCTACGTCGTGACCCACGAGTGCGGCCACTCCCTGGGCTTTCCCCACAACATGAAGTCCAGTTCCGAGTACCCGTTCGAGAAGATCCGCGACAAGGAGTGGCTCGCCAAGATGGGCCACGTGGCGACCTTGATGGACTACAGCCGGTTCAACTACGTGGCGCAGCCCGAGGACCACATCGATCCAAAATTGCTGATCCCGAAGATCGGACCCTACGATATCTACGCCGTGCAATGGGGCTACACGCCCATCAAGGAAGCCAAGACTCCGGATGCTGAAAAGGCCACGCTGGATGTCTGGGCCCGCAAACAAGACAACGAACCTTGGCTGCGCTTCTCCACACCCGGCGCCTTCGGTTCCGACCCCGGCGAGAACACTGAAGCCGTGGGCGACGCGGATGCGGTTGCGGCGACTACGCTCGGCACCAGGAATCTCCAGCGGGTCGCCGACATGCTGGTGAAGGTCTCCGACAAGCCAGGTGAAGACAATGAAACCCTCAGCCATCTCTACAGCG
Organism: Holophagaceae bacterium; assembly: GCA_025361125.1. Taxonomy (GTDB): domain Bacteria; phylum Acidobacteriota; class Holophagae; order Holophagales; family Holophagaceae; genus JANXPB01. Next base: position 14,250 of record JANYBM010000042.1, read on the forward strand.
CAACCTGGGGCCAGTGGACCCGTGAACTGAACCACGTGGCGGTTCTAGTGGGTGGCTACGATTCCCAGAATAAGCATGGAGGACAATCCGGTCCAGTTTTCACACCTGTTTCAAAAGCCCGCCAACAGCAGGCGGTGAAGTATCTAAATGGTGCGATTTTCCAGACGCCCGAGTGGCTTTTGAAACCCGAAATCCTCAGCCGTATCGAACCCAACAGTGGTTCCGCGCGCCTTTTAAATTCACAAAAAAGCATTTTGCGAAACCTATTGGACCGAAATCGCCTGGATCGTTTGCAGGAACAGGAAGCGGATTTGGGCGACCGGGCCTACAAGCTTGGCGAGCTTCTGGTCGATCTCCGCGGTGGTGTTTTCACAGAGCTTGGAAACCCTGCTCCGAAGATCACCCCCCATCGTCGGGACCTGCAGCGGGCCTACCTTGAACTGCTCAATGAGCGGCTGAACCAGGCGGCTCCCGCACCCATCAGCAGCCCTGGTTTCGGTCTTCCCAGCTCGAACCCCCAGGATGATCAGCGCGGTGCCATCCGAGCGGAACTGAAGACACTGCAAGCACAGCTTTCAGCCAAGCTGCCCACCACTAGGGGTGCATTGCGAGGGCATCTTGAAGATTTGAAAGATCAGATCACCCGGATACTCGATCCCAAATTCGCCACTCCAGCTTCGCCTGGTACTACTTCACTTGGCCGCCGGGCTGTCCAGGAGGCGGACTCCTGTTGGCCGAGTCCTGACACGGCCTATGAATAGCCTTGGGATTGTTTGACTGTCATGAGCGAGGGGGACCGCCCGGTCGCTTCGCTCCTTCTGCTCCCGCCTATCGGCCGCTCGCGCGTCCTCCCACTCGCAAGCTCGTGGAGGTGGGAACCTTCCCCTCGTGCTCCCCACGAGATGTCCGGGCAAAGCCCGGACATCTCGTCTTGTTGAATTGTGCTGATGAAAAGACCGCGATCCAAAGGAGGTGTTCAAAGGTGAGCCTGGTGTCGCCGTCTGATCACGGTGTCACGTGGATGACGCCCTTCATTCCGAGTCCGCAATGAGGTTCACAAAAGAAGGGAACATCTGTGTTGGTGGTCACAGTTGGGGTCGTGAAAGTGGCCGAAAAGGGCGCGCTCGAAATGTTGGCAATGCGTTGCCCGGGTGTGCCGCAGATGGACCCAACCACAACGCTATGCCCACTACCAGCCCATTGGAAAGTGACGACGGTTCCTCCCTTCACAGTCAGTTCGGAAGGTGAAAACATGAAGCCTCCCTGCCCAACTTGAATCGTGTTTGCCGGTGGGGGTGGGGGTGGGGGTGGCTGCTGCATGGCGGCATCTCCACTCCCGCCTCCACCACAGGAAAGCAATAGGACGCAACCAGGGATGACAAACCAGGAGAGTCGAAGATGAGGCATGGGAACTCCTTCAAGCAGTGGGACTATTCAAAACAATGAGGGTTTGGTAGAAATTCAAAAGGTCCGGTCCGAAGATAGGAACCCCTCCGGTCCACCCTGGATCAGGAAAAGGCTTCAGACTTAAAACCAAGGGGTGCTATGGCACAGTGGGACTTGGCCATCCAGTTGGACCGCGAGCGGGAGGAAACGCTCTATCTGCAGATTGCCTCGGCCATTCAGGACGGCATCCGAAAAGGCCGCTTCCGCCCTGGAGATGCGCTTCCTGGCACCCGCGCCTTAGCGGATTTATTAAGTGTGAATCGCAACACCGCGCTCAGCGCGTATCGTGAATTATCCGCTGAAGGGTGGGTGGTGAGCGAACCGGATCGGGGCACATTCGTGGCCCCCAACCCGCCAGTGGGACTGGAACATACCTCCACCATCGCCGCCGTGGACTCGGGCTCCTGGACCAGCCCCACGCCCATGACCGAACCGTTTTTCCAACCCCCTGCCATTGACCGCGATGGCTTTCAGCTCCTCCCGGATCTCGCGGATGTCCGGCTTGCGCCCACTGGCAGCATTCATCGCGCCTATGGCCGCGTGCTCCGCCTCCAACAACAGCGGGCTCTCCAACCCAGCTGGGATCCTCGTGGCCATTTGCAATTGCGGACCTCGCTCTGCCAACTGCTGCGCGATCTACGCGGCATCAGCCTGGAACCAGGCAATCTGGTACTCACACGAGGCCTTATGGGCACCCTGCATCTGGCGTCCAAGGGGCTCTTCACCTCAGGTGATGCGGTGATCGTGGAATCCCCCGGAGCTTTCCGGTTGGTGGAATCGTTTCGGGCGGCGGGCGCGCGCCTGATGTCAGTGCCCGTGGATTCAGGTGGCATGGACCTGGATGCCTTGGAAGCACTGCTCAAACTGGAGCCTGTGCGCCTCATCTGCGTGAGCGCCAGCCCCCAATATCCAACTCATGGGGTCATGGGAGCTGAACGTCGGCAGCGCCTTTTGGCACTCGCAAAAGCCCACGGTTCGAGAATTCTGGAGCTGGACCTCAGCCTCGGATTTCATACGGAAAACGCTCCTGCTCCGGCGCTGGCAAGTCAAGACACCGAAGGTCTGGTTTTCTATGCCGCCACGTTGGACCAGATTCTTGCGCCGGGATTGCAGGTGGGTTTCATCGCGGGGCCAAGCCCTGAAATCAAGACCATGGCCAAGTATCGCCAGCTCATTGACTGGCCCGGCAATCAACTTCACGAAGCCGCGTTGGAAGAGCTTTTTCGCGATGGCGAGATCCAGCGCCACCTGCGACGCATCCGCCGCATCACCGACGAACGACGCGAAACCATGGTGGACCGACTGCTGCTGCACCTGCACCCATTCATTAGCGTCGAAGATCCTCACGAGGGCCTGTCGCTTTGGGTGAATGTTCGGGAGCCCCACCTGCTGGACGCCTGGGCGGATCGTTGCGCCACCAAGGGTGTGGTTTTTTATACGGGCCAACTTTACGAGTTTCATCACCATCCGCTTCCCTTCGTCTGCATGGGCTTCGCCGCCCACGACGTGGAAGAGCAGAACCAAGCCTGCGAACGCATGGCCGAAGCGCTGAAGGAAGTGCGGAGAAAGCGTGGGTGAATGACTACGGGCTTTGGGCCGTGGGCTGTAGGCTCAGCCCTTAGCCCTTAGCCCTCAGCCCACTTCCTAATGGACCGTGATGGTTCCCTTCATGTTGGAGCCGCAATGGACTCCGCAATAAAAGGGATAGGTGCCGGGGATGTTGAAGGTATGGGACATGGTGTAACCCGTGTTCTGGAGGCCATTGCTGCTGAACTGGCTATCCGGGCTGCACCCGGCTCCCGAAAACAGGGAATGGCCGCTGCTTTGCCAAACCCAGGTGACCGTCGTTCCTGCCGCAATGCTCAAATCGGCGGGTGAGAAGGTGAGGAGTGGGCTGCCGGGGTCTCCGTAAATGCCACCACCACCACTACTCGTCCCCCCCACGTAGAAGGTGTTGTTGGGCGGTGGTGGAGCTGACGGCGTGGCAGGAGTACTGCCACCCCCACCACCTCCGCAGGACAGCAGCAATACCGCTGCGACCACCTGGGTCCCAAAGCGCAGAGATTGGGATGAGAACAATGACGAGGAAAGGAAGCTGTTCATGAAAACTCCTTGGTGAGGGGTAATCCCAACCATATCGATCCTTCTCCAAGGCAAAAGATCCGGTCCGAAGATATAGACCCATCCGGCCCATAGGTAGATTCCATGGCCTTCGGCCAAGGCTTGGCTTTACACTGCATGGCAGATTCTCAACATCACTCGAGTACCCACGGGTAAGTCGTCAACGGCCATAACCCTTCACCAGGAGCTTGGATCATGAACATTCCTCGCATCGCCTTGCTATTGGCCCTGCTGGCGGCGCCGACGCTGCGCGCGCAAGCTCCCTGCGACTGCTTGGACCAGGCGGATCTCAAGAAGCGCATGGCGCTGGTGACCGAGGCGATGATGGCCTTCACCCGTGAATTCCAGGTGCTCTATGCCACGCCTTACACGCCAAAGATCCGTAAGGATCTCGCAGACCGTGTGGATGCAGCCATGACTAAGGTCTCCCTCACCCAAGGCTTGCGCGTGTTCGCCTCCGGCGGCACGGATGAACTCTGCCAGATCCACGTCCTGCGAGCCCCGACGAACTGCATGGCCGAGGGCATTCGGCGCCATGAGCAGGTCCATCAGAAAGCCTGCGAAAAGACACGGAACAGGGTGGTCCCCTTGATCGCAGGGGGTAAAGCAAAAGACCGGTTCGATGCCATGGGCGTGACGATGGCCTATTACATTCAGGAAGAATTGGAAGGCTACAGCGTAGAAATGCAGTTTCTCCAGTCGGAACTTCAACGATTGCAGCTCATTTGCAAACCGGCAGTAATACCGGGACGGGACTACTCATCACGCCCCACCCAAATGGACCATGGTTCCCCTGCTCCGAATGATGCGCCTGGTGCGAGCACGGCACCGCCTCCGGTCAAGGGCCCCAGGCCACTGAAAGGCCCTGCTCCCATCAAGGCGCCTCCGATGCCTAAGCCCGCGCCCATGCCAAGGCCTTCGGACGGATGAAGCCGATCTCCTTCCAATCGTTTCATTCCATGGAAAAAAATACGAGGTTCATCGCTCCTGCGCTGATTGTTGGGGCTATTTTCCTGGTCTACCTCAATGCTCTTTCGGGAGCGTTCCAATACGATGATTTCAATGTGATCGTGGACAACGGAAGGGTTCACGGCTTGGCAGCCTGGATGGGGGATCTTGGCGGCATCCGGCCCCTGTTGAAACTCAGCTACGCTCTGAACTGGATGGCTGGGCCTGGACCTTGGGGCTTCCATCTCGTGAACCTGGCCATTCATGGTGCCAACGGATTGCTGACTTTCACGCTGTTGAAACGATTCGAAGCGCACAATGAAGACGCAGAGCTGGTGGCTCTTGCTGCAACTCTGATTTTTGTTTTGCATCCAGCACAAACCGAAGCGGTCACATACATCTGTGGACGCTCCACATCGCTGATGGCGATGTTTTATCTCGCCAGTTTGGTGGCTTACCTCCGAGGCCGTGAACTGGGCCTGAGAACCTGGAATCTGGTGTCTGTCCTATTCTTCTTGTTGGCTTGTTTGACAAAGGAAACAGCCCTCACGCTGCCCATCGCCCTGCTGCTGGTGGAGCGCATGTGGAGTTCTTGGAGTGGCATGAAGGTGGCCCTTCGGGCCACATCGTCCCACTGGCTCCTGCTTTGCCTATTATGCATCGGACTTGCGCTGCATCCTTTCCAGCGGGCATTGCTGGCCACCAGTTTTGCAACCCGCAGTGTCCCCATCAATCTTATAAATCAGATCCAGGCTCAAGGCTATCTGGTGCGCACCTGGTGCTGGCCTGAGCACCTGAATATTGATCCCTTCCTGCCCGTGGCCGCGCACCTGACGTGGCCCCTCGCGGGCACTGCTGTGCTGCTTCTGGGTCTGCTGGGAGTGGGCATTTTCTCCTTGCGGGCAAGGCCGTGGTTAGGATTCGGAGTGTTGTGGTTCTTCCTGCATCTGATCCCCACCAACTCGTTCATCCCCCGCTTGGATCTGGTGAATGAGCGACAACTCTACTTGCCGAGTTTGGGCCTGGCCTTTGCGCTGGTCTGCATCATCAGAATGTTGATTCGCAAAGTGGACCTGAATCGCAAAGTCGTGGCCGCTGGATTTTTCCTTCTGTTCACCACCCTTAGTGTGCAAACCATGCTTCGCAACCGTGATTATGGAAGCGAAATAGCACTATGGCGCAGCAGTGTTGACGAAGCGCCTCAGAACCCCCGGGCCCACAACAACCTGGGCTACGCCTATCTGCTTCAAGGCGACAAAGAACAAGCCCGGAAGGCTTTCGAAACCGCGCTGGCGCTGGATCCAGGCTATGCCAAGGCCAGAGTCAATCTTGCTTCGCTCCGCCAATAGGCGCTGCGCCAGTGTCGTGTGCTCCCGCCACCCGCCTCCTAAACCGTTGGACCTAAGCACCGTAATTCAGGAAACAGCAATTGAAAACCAGGGGGAGAACCATGCCTTCACTCCAGAAGAACGCAAGAGTCGCGGGCTGGCTGTACTTCGTGATCACGGTCCTCGGAGTCATGAACCTCATCTACATCCCCGGCAAGCTGATCGTGCGGGGAAACGCCGCTGCCACTGCCCAGAAGATCCTCGCCTCCGAATCGCTCTTCCGGTTCAGCATCGCGAGCTCGCTCGTTTCCGTGGTTGTATTCCTCTTCCTCGTCCTGGCTCTCTACCGCCTGTTCGAGGAAGTGGACCAGCCGCTCGCTGCGCTCATGGTGATCCTGGTGCTGGTGCAGGTTCCCATCGGCTTCGTGGACGCGGTGAACCAGCTTGCAGTCCTCCTGCTGCTGCACGGCGCGGATTACCTCTCCGTGTTCGACCAGCCGCATCGGGAAGCCCTGGCCATGCTGTTCCTCAATCTGAGCGGCCAGATGACAATTGTTTCCGAGATCTTATGGGGGCTCTGGCTGTTCCCGCTGGGGCAGCTCACCTTCCGCTCAGGCTATCTGCCCCGCTTCCTGGGCGTCTGGCTGATCATCAACGGCCTTGCCTACGTTGCCACGAGCTTCATCGGAATGATGGCTCCCCAGCACATGGATTTCGTCTCCAAGATCACCTTCCCGCTCCTCCTCGGAGAGCTCGCCTTCATGCTCTGGCTGGTGATCCGGGGTGCCAGGCCCAGGCAACCGGCTGATCAAGCCTTGGTCTAAGCGACCGGACTCCCGAGCGATCCCTAGACAAGCCAAGGGCCCCAACCGGGGCCCTTTCTGGCAATAACGGTAGCGACTATTGCTTTGTCTTCTGACCCATGAGGTTGAGAGCAGACCCAGCGCGGAACCACTCGATCTGCCCTTCATTGAAGGTGTGGTTCAACGTGATCCGATCCTCGGCGCCGTCCTTGTGCTTGACCGCCATCGTGAGCGGAACACCGGGTTTGAAGGTCGTGAGCCCCAGAATGCTGAGGCGGTCATCTTCCTGGATTTTGTCATAGTCGCTGGGGTTCGCGAAGGTCAGGGGCAACATACCCTGCTTCTTCAAGTTGGTCTCATGGATGCGCGCGAAACTTTTCACGATGATCGCGCGGCCCCCCAGGAAACGGGGTTCCATGGCGGCGTGTTCACGGCTGGAACCCTCGCCATAATTCTCGTCGCCGATCACCACCCAACCTTGACCGGCGGCCTTGTAGGCCCGGGCCGTGGCAGGCACCGCGCCGTACTCGCCGGTGAGCTGGTTTTTGACCGTGTTGGCCAAGCCGTTGGCGAAATTGATGGCGCCAATGAGCAGGTTGTTGGAGATGTTGTCGAGATGGCCGCGAAATTTCAACCAGGGGCCTGCCATGGAGATGTGGTCCGTGGTGCACTTGCCTTTGGCCTTGATGAGCAGTTGCAGATCCAGCAAATCCGATCCTTCCCAGGCCTTGAAGGGCGCCAGCAGTTGTAGGCGGTCACTGGTGGGGGCCACCACGACTGTAACCTTGGAACCATCTGGCGCGGGAGCCTGATAGGTATTCTCGCCGGGATCGAAGGCGCGCCGTGGGAGCTGATCGCCGGTGGGCGCGTGCAGCTTGAAAGCTATGCCATCAGCACCTTTGAGTTCATCCGTCATGGGATTGAACGTCAAGCGGCCCGCGATGGCGAGGGCGGTGACGATCTCAGGTGATGCCACAAAAGCATGGGTTTCAGGATTGCTATCATTGCGGGCGACGAAGTTGCGGTTGAAGCTCGTGATGATGGAATTCTTCTCGCCCTTCTGGATGTCGTGTCGCTTCCACTGGCCGATGCAGGGGCCACAGGCGTTGGCCATGACCATGCCGCCGACCGCAGTGAAGGTGGCCATCTGGCCATCGCGCTGGATGGTGGCGCGAATCTGCTCAGAGCCTGGGCTGATGGTGAATTCACTCTTGGCTTTTAGGCCATGCTCCAACGCTTGTTTCGCCACGCTGGCAGCGCGTTCCATATCCTCATAGCTGGAATTGGTGCAGGAACCTATGAGCCCGACTTTAAGTTCTTCGGGATAGCCTTTTTCAATGACGGCCTCGGCGAATTTCGATAGTGGCCAGGCGAGATCCGGTGTGAAAGGCCCGTTGATGTGGGGCTCCAGCGTGTCCAGGTCGATCTCGATGGTCTGGTCGTATTCGCAGCCTTCGTCCGCCTTCAGATTTTCAGCGAAATCTTCGGCCAGATCAGCGATGGCCACGCGGCTGGTGGCCCGAAGGTACTTGGACATGCTGTGGTTGAAGGGGAACAGGCTCGTGGTGGCGCCAATCTCCGCGCCCATATTGCAGATGGTGCCCATGCCCGTGCAGGAGATGGAATCCACGCCGGGACCGAAGTACTCGACGATGGCGCCCGTGCCGCCCTTGACGGTCAGGATGCCCGCCAGTTTCAGGATCACGTCCTTGGGGCTGGTCCAACCATTGAGTTTGCCCGTCAGTTTTACTCCGATCAATTTCGGCGCCTTCAATTCCCAGGAAAGCCCAGCCATGACGTCCACGGCATCAGCACCGCCGACGCCGATGGCGACCATGCCCAAGCCACCCGCGTTGGGCGTGTGGGAATCGGTGCCGATCATCATGCCGCCGGGAAACGCGTAGCTCTCCAGCACCACCTGATGGATGATGCCGCTGCCTGGTTTCCAGAAGCCCAGGCCGAACTTGTTGCAGACGCTTGCCAGAAAGTCGTAGACCTCTTTGTTCTCATCCTTGGCGCGGGCCAGATCCTTGTCGCTGCCGACCTCGGCCTGGATCAGGTGGTCGCAGTGGACGGTGGAGGGGACCGCTGCCTGGGGCAGGCCCGAGCTCATGAACTGCAGCAGCGCCATCTGGGCGGTGGCATCTTGCATGGCCACGCGGTCGGGACGAAGGTCCAGATAGGACTTGCCCCGGATGATCTCCTGGCTGGAAGCATCGTCGAGATGGCCATAGACGATTTTTTCAGCCAGAGAAAGCGGGCGGTTCAGCCGTTGCCGGACGACCTTCAGATTCGCATCCATCTTTTCATAAACGGATTTTACAAATGCAGGAGTGGATTCGATCACGGCCATGGCGAGCTCCAAATAGCGAAACGATCCAGTTTAGCCCAAGGGGTCAGGTCACGAGGTCACAGTTCTCGAATGCAGAGCCTGGAGGAGGCTCCTGGCTTCAGATCACGGTGTTGCGCATGTTTCACCGTTTCGGCGTCTCCAAAGAAGCTGACGGGATCAACAATTCAGCCTGCAGCCTGACCCCTGAAGCCCATCTCACCATGGACTTGAGGGTTGATTTTCACGGCAGACCACAGAGCATTCGTGCTAGGCTCATCGGTTCCGACCACCTTGAGGGGGGTTCCCATGGGGATCTTTGAAGGCCAGTTACGCGTGGACAAGGGCGACCGCTTCGCCCTGGTGGCTGCACGATGGAATGACTTCATCGTGGACCGTCTCATCGGCGGCGCCACGGACTGCCTCCTCCGCCACGGAGGCTCCGAATCCCAATTTGATCTCATCAAAGTCCCCGGTTGCTTCGAGTTGCCCCAGCTGGCTCTCCTGGCGGCTAAATCCGGCAAGTACTCAGGCATCCTTGTGCTGGGCTGCGTCATCCGTGGCGGCACGCCGCACTTCGAGATGATCGCTTCCGAAGTCACCAAAGGTACCGCCCAGGTTGCTCTGCAGACCGGCGTCCCCACAGTGTTCGGGGTCCTTACGGTGGACAGCGTGGAGCAAGCCATCGAACGGGCCGGTACCAAGATGGGCAACAAGGGCTGGGAAGCCGCCGCGGCACTCATCGAATTGGTGGACCTGAACCGCGCCTTCGGGAAAAAACGCTGATGGGCGTTCGTCGCCGAGGCCGAGAATACGCCTTGCAGATGCTGTACGCCATGGACATGAATGGCTATCTGCCGGACCAGGTCTTCGCGGGTTTTTCAGCGATCCAGGATCTCAACCGTGATGCGTTCTACTACGCGCGGAGACTCGTGGACGGCGTTCACGGACAGCTGGATGAAATAGACACAGTTCTACAGAAATACGCCGAACACTGGAAAATTCATCGCATGGCCGTAGTGGACCGAAACCTGCTGCGCTTGAGCCTTTATGAGCTGATGTACTTGGAGGAAGTCCCCTTTCCCATCGTCATCAACGAGGCGCTGGAGATCATCAAGGAGTTCAGCGACCAGGAAGGAACCCAGTTTCTGAATGGAATCCTGGACGCCGCGCGCAAGGAATTCCGGGGAACCGAAAACGAGGCTCCGCGTCGGCGCGGAAAATCACCAGCGCCACCACTGCCACCCGAGCCTCAGCCACCTGGGTCGGCATAGCTAATTTCCCTGCGCTATGCTCGATGACTTTCCCGCTCACCTGAACAGCCCATCCAGAATTGCTTCCCCGGAGACCCCACGCATGAGTACCCGGAAAAAAATAACGCCACCCAAGCCCAAAGCCACGCATCCAACGCCTGCCGCTGCCAAGCCGAACAAGGCTTCTGCTTCCCACCCTGCAGCGTCGGCAAAATCCAGTGGTTCCACCTCCTTGAGCCTGGATGAAATCAAGTCCCTGATCGCCTTGGTGGGCAAAGAGCCTTTCCAGGAATTCGAATTCGAAGCGGGCGATATGAAGTTCCGCATCCGCAAGGACAGCATTCACGCTCCGGCCCCTCAGGTGACCTACTCATCCAGCCCTACTTCACAGCCCTTCGGCCAGCCCGTCAGCCACCTGATGACCCAGGCTCCAACCGTCCCGGCTCCTGTAGCGTATGCCATACCAGAACCTTCGATTCCGGGCATTCCCATGGACGATCCCGATCTGCATTACATCACCAGCCCAATTGTCGGAACGTTCTACCGTGCCGCCAATCCCAAGGCTTCGGCGTTCGTAAGCGTCGGCGACAAAGTACGGCCAGGGCAAACCTTGTGCATTGTTGAAGCCATGAAGCTGCTGAATGAAATCGAGTGCGACATCACCGGAGAGATCGTGAAGGTACTCGTGGAAAATGGTCAGCCTGTGGAATATGGCGAGCGCCTCTTTCAAGCGCGCGTGGGCTGATCCATGACCGCAGCCATCAAGCGCAAAACTCTGAAGGTTCCGGCTGCTCCCCACGCGGAAGAGCCGCCCTTCAAGAAAGTGCTCATCGCCAATCGTGGCGAAATCGCACTTCGGGTGATCCTGGCTTGCAAGGAGCTGGGCATCCAGACGGTTGCGGTCTATTCGGAAGCGGATCGCAATTCGCTGCATGTGCGCTTTGCGGATGAAGAAGTCTGCATCGGCCCGGCTCCCAGCGCCAAGTCCTACCTGAACATTCCGCAAGTCATCGCGGCCGCCGAAGTCACCGGGGCCGAGGCCATCCACCCAGGGTACGGATTCCTGAGCGAGAACGCCTATTTCGTGGAAGTTTGTCAGGCCTGCGGCATCAACTTCATCGGCCCGAACCCCGAGATCATCCGCAAGATGGGCAACAAGGCCCAGGCCAAGGCCACCATGCAAGCAGCCGGCATTCCTTTGATGCCCGGCAGCGACGGCCTGGTGGAAACCGTGGATGAGGCCCTGGCTAACGCCGAGCAGATTGGCTACCCCGTCATCGTCAAGGCATCGGCGGGTGGCGGTGGTCGTGGAATGCGCATCTGCAACAACGCCGAAGAGCTGCCGGAGCTTTACCATACGGCCCGCAGTGAGGCGAAGATCGCGTTTGGCGACGATGCCGTGTACATGGAAAAGTACCTGCTGGAGCCCCGTCACATCGAGGTCCAGATCATGGGCGACCTCTACGGCAACATCGTGCATCTGGGCGAGCGCGAATGTTCCATCCAGCGCCGCCATCAGAAACTCATCGAGGAAAGCCCCAGCGGTGCCATCACGCAGGAGCTGCGGGAGCGCATCTGTGCCATGGCGGTGAAAGCTGCCAGAGCGGTGGGCTACTACAACGCCGGCACCATTGAATTCCTGCTGGATAAGCGCGGCGATTTCTTTTTTATGGAGATGAACACCCGCGTGCAAGTCGAACACCCCGTGACGGAAATGGTGACCGGCATTGATATTGTCAAAGAGCAACTGCGCATCGCCGCAGGGCAGCGGCTCACCTTCACTCAAGCAGATGTGGTGCAACGGGGCCACGCCATCGAGTGCCGCATCAATGCCGAAGACCCGTGGAAATTCACTCCCTGCCCCGGCCGCATAACAGCCCTCAATTTCCCTGGTGGCCCCGGCATCCGGGTGGACACCGCCATGTACCAGGACGCCGTCATCCCGCCCACCTATGATTCCATGGTGGCCAAACTCATCGCCTACGGAAACAACCGCACCGAGGCCCTGGCACGGATGCGCCGAGCACTGGACACATTGGTAATCGAAGGCGTAAAAACCACAGCCCCCCTGCACCGCAAGATCATGGATCATCCCGATTTCATCTCTGGCGGTTTCAGTACCAAGTGGATGGAAACCTTCATGGCGGAGTTGGATGCAGAGCGGTAATTCCGTCACGGCGCCCATCGAATCCGCCATTGCAAGGACTAAGGAAATCCTTTTTCAGCCCTTCAATGCAGAGAAGTGGTTCGTGTTGGGATTTTGTGTGTTCCTGGCAAACCTGGCGGAAGGAGGGGGGTTCAGTACAGGTAATGTATTTCGCCAAGGGTCTTCACCAGATGCACAGACCTTCCAGAAAATGGGTGCTTGGCTTTCGGGTCACTTGATTTTGGTATTGGGACTCGGATTGCTTTTGCTACTGCTGAGCATCACGCTCGTGGCGATCTTTCAGTGGCTGAGCAGCCGTGGCCATTTCATGTTCCTGGATTGCGTCGTGCAGGACAGGGCCCGGATCACAGAGCCTTGGCGGCGTTTTAAGAAACTGGGTGATGATCTGTTCTGCTTCCGCTTTCTCCTGGGTCTGGCCTGGCTTGGCAGCTTCATCATCGTCGGACTGATGGCTTGGCTCATTGCGAGGCCCGATATCACCGCCAGGCATTTCGGTGGGCTGGCCCTATCAGCGGTTCTCGTGGGCAGCGGTTTGCTGGTCCTTACCTCACTCGCCTTCGCATTGGTGAGAGTCCTTCTTATTGATTTCGTGGTGCCCATCATGTACCGCCTGGACCTGAGGACCGTGGCGGCCTTTGCTTTGTTCCGGCGAGAAATCCTGCCTGGGCATATGGGGGCCATTGCCCTTTTTTATCTGATAAAGCTCGCGCTGGGTATCGCCGCGGCGGTGATCATTCTCGCCGGTACTTGTTTGACCTGCTGCATCGCGGGTCTGCCCTACCTCAGTTCGGTGTTCTTTCTGCCGGTTTTCGTGTTCTTCCGGTGCTATTCGTTGTTCATGCTTGAACAGTTCGATAACGACTGGAATCTCGCAAGCAAAGTGGACACCCCCGATTCCGAGCCAGGATCAAATGCCCCCTCCCGATGAAGAAATGCGGATTGAAGCCCACTTTGAGGAATCAAAAATAGGGCTCGTTTTCCCCTCGCAGGAGGCTCTTGGAGGTTTCTTCAAAGAGGCCCTTGCCCACCAGGCCTTCCTGCTCCGGCTGGACCAGAAACCTGAACCCTTTGTCGCGTTCGCGTTCTCCGCCCAGGTGGCGAACGGCACGAGTCTGAATTTCCAGGCAGTGCCGGTCCAGATCTTTAACCAGGAGGGCGCCTTCGAGACCGCCTTCCAATTCACGGATTGGACAGCGGCATTGGACCATCAGTTGGAATCCATGGTTCAACCCTCCCGCAAGGATGGCCTCGCGGACAAGCCCCAACCGGTCATCGTGGACACAGTGGAAAACCTGGGCAGCTCACCTGTTTTCCGTATCAAGGAAATGGACGCCCCCCAGCGTATCCAATTGGCCTTGAAGGCCGACCGTGGCGAGCGTGTGATCCTTTGCCATGACACCATGGCCCCGGTGCTGGTGAACCTGCTTTCCAATCCACAACTGGATTCAGAAAATGTGCTGACCATCGCCAAGTCCCCATATGCTTCACCAGACATCCTGCAACGGGTAGCCTCGGACCGCCGCTGGTTGGCCAGTGCCGATATCCGCATCGCCCTAGTGCGCAATCCCAAGACCCCCACGCCCATCGCCCAGCGACTGCTGGACACTTTGCCCATGAATGAACTCAGGACCCTCGCCAAGGTAGGAAACAGCAAGGAGGACCTTAGGCGGATGGCTTTGGCCCTGGTGATGAAATCCCAGAGCTCACGCTGATTTGCTTTCGGGCCATTTGATTGGCTGCGGCTTCGCCTGCTTGATCAACGGAGTACCCTTCGACCATGCCTGAAGAGCCCGTCGCCGATCCCCGTTCCAGGGTCCTAGAACTCTTGGCCTGGTTCGGCGTGGTGCTGATCTGGGCGGTCTTTCTGCTGGCCATGGCGCTTTGGGAACTGCTGGGTTGGTTTCGTGGCTATTCCGGGCGACGGCGGCGGCGGCGCTTAGCTTTCCTCCTGCCGCTACTTGCGGTCTCGACCCTTATTTGGAAGCTGGGGCCGGTCATCTGGGCACGCTTCGTGCTCTTGGACAAAGCGGCCCTCGCGGCGCGTTGGTCCGAAGGACTGGAGCCGGCTCAGGTTGAGGCGAACCTCCGCACCGAGGCCCTTCGCCTCAGACTCTTCGATATGCAACGGCAGGATGGAGCCATTGAAGTGGAGAAGCTCGAAGAGGAAGGCGCACTCCGATGCCGGGTGCGTGTGGCGTTCACCCATGAGGTGCATCTACTGAGGTGGACCTGGGCCGTTCCCATTCGTGGCGCCGTGGATGAGTCCGTCCTGCCCAGGCCCGTCAGGCCTTGGAGCGATGAGAATCTGGTGCGCTGAGATGCCACAGTCCACCGTTGGGCGCTTACAGCTAGTTCACTAGGCCCTCTGGCGATAGACTGTTTTTCAAGCCGCTTTAGCTCAGTTCGCAAAGCGGAGCAACTGAAAGACGAAGGTAGTATGAGTGCCGCTTTAGCTCAGTTCGCAAAGCGGAGCAACTGAAAGACGAAGGTAGTATGAGTGCCGCTTTAGCTCAGTTCGCAAAGCGGAGCAACTGAAAGACGAAGGTAGTGTGAGTGCCGCTTTAGCTCAGTTGGTAGAGCACCTGATTTGTAATCAGGATGTCATCGGTTCGATCCCGGTAAGCGGCTCCAATTCCCTGGCCCGAAGGGCCCTCCAGACCCGCTTAGCGGGAGCGGACCGATGATCGGCATGGCGGCCCGCAAGCCGTAGCGGAGAGCGCAAAGCGATCGCAGCGTGAAGCGGCGGGGCCAGCCAGGCCGCGCCCCGGAGGGGTCGGTTCGATCCCGGGAAGCGGCTCCACTCACCAGTGCGAAAAAGCACCTGTGCTCAATTCGTGAACAAGGACCAGAGTTAGTATCGCCAGCCCGAAGGGCGACCTGGTCCACAGTTCAAGGCTGCCCCTCTTTGCCTCGCTGCCACGAGGGCCTAGCCCGCCACTTCGTCCCGGAATTTCCGGGCAGCGGAAACCAATCCTTCGGCATGGCTGTCGACCCAGCTGGCCACGATGAGCATGAAATTGTCGGATCCCACGGCGGCGCGGTAGCCGGCCAACCCTTCGGGTTTTTTACCCCCTTGGAGGATCGGCATGATGGGCCTGGCCCCATCGCGGGGGTTGAAGGCCGCCTCCATGAGCTCGCGGGTGAGCTGGGACGGGAAATGCGGAGTTGCGAAGGGACCGGGCGTCACGAACCAATCAGCGCCAAGCTGGCGAAGCCACCCGCAGACCACCGAGTCAGACAACCCCCACCCAGTGTGCCGGGTATGTAAATCGGAGAAAGTGTTGTGCGCCAACAGCGGTAGACAGGCTTCCCTCGCCAAGCGTGGCAGCACTCCCAGGCTCTGGATGAAAGGGGCCACCAGAACCCCGTCCACACCCAGTTCGCAGGCAATCCTCCAACGGGATTCCAACTCCTCCGGTTCACAAATCAGGTTGGCGATATAGAGCTTGGGTTCTCCACTGCGCTCCCGCGCTTCGTCCCGGGCCCTGATCATGGCCTGCACGTGCTTGCGGAAAGAGGCATCATCGGTAAAACAGGCCAGCTCATCATCCTTGACCAGCTGAAACCCTCCGACCAGTACCTCTCGATTGAGCCGGGCCATGGTATCGGTATCCAGGCCCACGCCTGGCCGCATGGAACGGCAGAGCAGCGGTCCCGGCGGGTTGCCAAGCCTGGCTCGGATCCCTTCCACCCCAAAAGCCGGGCCGGGCCCGAAGGCACTCGGCAAGATGGAATCGACCACCCGGAAACTGGTCAGGAATCCCAGGCGCGGAAGTTCCCCCACCAGGACATTCATGAGCTGGCTTGGGCGGCACGCGAGAAGGCGCATCGGGAAGGCCAGCTCGATATCCCAATGTTCCCGGGATTCCAAGCCCGGCTCCAGGCTGGGATAGACTTCCGTCGCAAGCGAATAGGGCTGCAGTTCCCCCTCCTGGGATGGCTCCGCCTTCTGCAAGGAACGCACACGGATGGTCCAATCCCGGAATATGCCTGGATCCACAAACCCAGGAATGACAACCGTGGCCACACTCTGCTCCATGGCCATTCCCCTCGCGGCGGCTTCCACATCGGTGGCCGTGGAAATCCGGTACCGCACCAAGAGGTAGTCGGCTGGATCGAGGTCAGGGTCCCAGATGAACAGTTCCGGGTGTGTGGAACGCGGGAGATTCCCAGAACTCATGTCAACCACTCCGTCAAAGATGTTGCCAGTTTCCAATCTTCCCGGGTGGTCAGTTTGATGTTCGTCTTCTCGCCAGGAACCGAACGAATCCGCAAGCCGGCACGAAGGACAAGCTGCATGGTGGACTGTTCAGACCAACCCTGCACCGCCGCTTGTGCCAGGACTCCCAACAACAGAGTACGGTCGAAGACCTGCGGAGCCTGGAAAACGCCAACCTCATCTGGACGGAAATCCTGCAGGACGAACCCGTCCTGAATCCTGGCGACAGGCACATCGGGATGGAGGAATGCCCCCGCAGCCCCCGTCTCGCGCGCTTTGGCGGCCACGGCCCGCATCAAGGCTGGGGTGGCGAAGGGCCGGACAAGATCCTGCACCAGGAGCCACGGCTTGGTGGCGGCCGCCACCAGACAGGCTATGGTTTCCTGGCGCGTGCCCTCGCCTGGAATGCACCGGCAACCCGGGCAAAGGTCCCGGACTTGGTCGAGATGGTCTCGCTGAACGGCGATGACCACCTCGGTGGCAACGCCCAAGGCCTTGCGGGCCAGCCAGCTCACGAGCGGCTTCCCGTCCAACATGAGGAGCGCCTTGGGGCCCATCCCGAGCCGTTCGCCCCAACCCGCTGCGGGAATCAGGAAGCTCAGATCGGAGAGGGGTGGCTCATCGAGGGCGGCCTTCGTTTTCATTTGGACCCACTGAGGAACTGGGCTTCATGGGCATAACGATCGATCCGAGCTTCAAGGTCGACCAGGAAAGGATCGGCCTTTCGCATTTGGATCTGCTCAGACAATGCCTTCGCCCGGCCCCACTTCTGCTCCTGCATGGCTTCGTACAGCATGAAATAGCCCAGACATAGAACCACGGGCAGGCTCTCCGGAGTTCGAGCGGGATTGGACAGGACCGTGTTGTATTGGGGGTTCGGAACCCGCCAGTCCGGTCCATAAACCTCCACCAGATACTGTTCCGGGGGATCAGGAACCTTCCAGGTGCGCCCCATCCAGGACCAATCCAGCAAGCTAAAAGCCGTCAGGCAGCTCAGGACGGGCACCGGGTGCTGGTCGAAGCCACAAAGCAGGCGGTCCCCTTCTGGCCGGACAAAGAACACATCCAGCGCACAGCCGGATTCGGCATGGATGAAACTGCGGTACCACTGGCGGTCCGGAGGAAGGATCCCCTGCTCCCAGGGAACCGTGAAAAGACCCCCGGCACAGAGTGTCTCGACGACCTGCTCACGCTTCACATCCCAGGCGACACCGAGGTCCAGATCCTTGTCATGGGCCAGGACATCGCCATTCCTGATCACACCGAGCAGAGTCCCGGCCAGGAGAAAAAAAATGATGCCCGCGGCATCCAAGCGTTCCTTGGCGGCCAGGAGTGCCTTTCGAGCGCCTTCCTGTGAGAATTCTTTACCAGGGGATATCGGAAAAGAAAAGCCGTCCCTTTCCATGAGGCAGATCGCTTCCTGGTAAGCCTCCATCGCCCCCTCGAGATCTCCTTTTTCTCTCAGGGCCTGACTCCGCAAGACACTTCTGTCAGCCGAGATTGGAAAGAGCGCCTCCGCCTCCTCGTCCAAGCCCAGGGTGAAGAGGGCCAGACATGCGTTGCGCCGGGCGGGCAGCATGGTTGGTTCCAGCACAAGAGCCCGGCGAAAGGCCTGAAGTGCTTCCGCTGTCTTGCCGGCGTGGAGCAAGAGCACTCCCAAGTTGCTCCATAAGCCGGGCTGGCCAGGCGAAAGGGCGAGGCTTCGTTCGAAACAGTCCCGTGCTTTCAGACTCTGGCCCATCCCCACCAGGGCTACTCCGAGCTGGGTCCAAGCCTCGGGGTGGTCTTGCCTCAATTCCGTGGCCCGGGACAGGGAAGCCGCCGCCTCCACACAGCAGCCTTGTTTCAGCAGCCCCAGGCCTGCCGAGTACTCATCCTCCCCCAGCGAACGTGCCCTATCAGAGAATTGCACCGAGCCAGAGAACCATTGGGAGGCCATGGAAAACCGAACCTTTGAAGAATGATCAGTCTACCCTCAGTTGTCCGGTCCCCTCGCTGATTCAGCCGGATGCGTCTTTTCAGCACGCTCGATAAGGTGTGGCCGTGAAGCTAGTGTTTGCACCCGATACTTCCGACCTCCCTAATTGGGGCTGCCGTGCCATGGGGGCTTGGTTCAAGGGAGCGCTGGCCAGGAACGGAACCCCCCCCACCTGGGTGGCTCCCAGTGCCTGGTTCATTCAGCAGCACCCCTCCTTGCGGAATCTGGACACCATGGCGGACTTCCACCGCTGCGCAGCGGAGGTCAAGGCGGGTCGCACCCTTGGAGACATCGCGGCCATGCTGCGGCAGTGCGATGCAGTGTTGCTGAACGGGGAAAATTTCATCAGGCCGGGTGCCCACAAGGGAAGAATGCTGCTGTTCCTGGCCTATCTGGTCAAACAGGTCTTCGGGAAACCCTGCATCCTGACCAACCATTCGGCGGACCTGGGTGAACCAGCGCTGGCGGAGATCGCCCGCGAAATATATCCGATGTTAGATGCGGTCCACTTCAGGGAGGCAACCTCGGTGGAGGCCTGTGCTTCCTTGGTCAAACCCGGACGGTGGAAGGAAATTCCGGATGTGACCTTTGCGCTCCCGGCCGCACCGCTCTCTGAATGGAGCGCCCTGGGTCGCCGGGAAGGCCAATTCTCCGCGTGGCCCGATACGGCTGAAGGATTCGACCCCAGTCGGCCTTACGTCACGGTGTGCGCAAGCTCTGTCTATTCCCTGCCGCAACACCAGCACCTGGATATGGTTCCGTCCTTCATCCGGCTATGCCGCCGGTTGCACGAAGAAGTGGGCCCGGTGGTCCTCACAGCGCCCTGCGAGGTCGACTCATGGATCATGCGGAAAGTGCAGGCAGCGACAGCCTTCCCCTTGATCGGAATCAATTTCCCGGTGCGCCAGGCCATCGACCTTTTCGGCAATGCGGCGGTTCATGTTGGCGGACGCTGGCATCCCGGGATCTTCGCCGCCACCGGAGGAACGCCCATGGTAGCCCTGAGCGCCAACAGCCATAAGGTCGATAGCCTCATGCGCCTGCTGGACATGAAGGGTCCCATCTTCGATGCGCTGCTGCTGGAAGCGAACATTGAAGGCATCATCACGCAGGCTCAGGCACACCTTAATGCTGGCCCGGCCCTGCGCCGCCAGTTGCTGGAGCGCAGCCGCGAACTCGGAGCCCAGGTGAGCAGGAACATGGACTGGATCCTCGCGAAGGAATACCTGGATTGACAATGCACTCTCGAATCCCCGCGCTGGCGGCACTATTCACTCGTCAGCAGGGCGTCGTCCAGACAGGGCCGGTGATGGTTGTGGATGATGTCCAAGGCTCCGTCATAATCCGCCTCGCAGGCCAGTTCCGGCACCAGTTCGGTATGGACGACGGTGCCATTTTCATCAAGCACGACCAGGGCCCGGGCCAGGAGTCCGCGCAGGGGGCCGTCCACCATTGTGACCCCGAAATCGTTGCCGAATTCAGGGTGGCGGAAGGTTGAGACGGGCACTACGTCATCGATGCCCTCGGCTTTGCAGAAGCGCGCCTGGGCGAAGGGGAGATCCTCGGAGACGCAGAGCACCACCATGTTCGGCACCTCTGAAGCCCGCGCGTCAAAAGTGCGCACGCCTTTGGCGCAGATGGTGGTATCGAGGCTCGGGAAGATGTTCAGGATCACCCGCTGGCCTTGGAGATCAACAAGGGAAAGTTCGCTCAGATCAGCGCGGGTGAGGGTGAATGGCGGACAGGGATGCCCAATGACGGGCAGTTCCCCGATGGTGTTGACCGGGCTTCCTTTGAAGGTGAGCGTCGCCATGGGACCTCCGAAACGCCCCTATCCTACTACCGGTTCCGATAAAAAGAATGCGCGTTGGTCCCGGCGGTTGAAGGATCGCTGAAACTGTGACTCATTAAACGTCATGCACCGAAAAAACGCCCCGGCAACAGCCGGGGCGTTTGTCTGGAAACGACAGGGTCACATGCTGCAAGGCGGGAGAAGTTTCGCCGTGCCGTTGGTGGTCACGGTGCCGCAGGGCAGGCTATGCACGATGGTGGCGGTCTTCGCGCCCTTGGCCAGGTTCAAGGTGCCGGAGACCGGATAGCAGCAGCCGGCGGCCTTGTCCCAGACCAGCGCGGTGGCCTGGGCGATGCTTGCGGTCACCGCATCGCCGGTCGAGGGCGTCATGGCCCAGGTGCCGTAGAGCTTGCGCTGGCCGGCCGTGGACCAATCCGCGGTCAAGGCGCAGGTGTAGGTGTAGGCGGTGGTGGTGGTGCCGTCGTTGAAGGTCTTGGTGAATCCGGGTTCAGCGGTGAGCGTGACCATCTTGGTGGCGGGATTGCGTAAATGATCCTTGATCCCGTTGATGGTCCAGGTCTTCCCATCCTTGGTCCCGACGAAATTCTGATGATCGTGCTTCACCAGGACGGTGCCATCAGGATTCTTGCTCCAGGAGATCACCACCACGCCATTCCAGGTCCAGCCATGGGGACCCGTGCAAGCATTGAAGGTCCAGGTCACTGAGGACGCGGTGACATTGCTGACCGCCACGCAGGCCGGATGATCGGGCTGCACCATGCTGAGGGCTTCACCGGCCGGGGTTGGGCCCGAGCCATCCATCTCGCCGGCCTGGTTGGCCTCGGTGGTATCGAAAGCGACCGTCATGGCGGCAGCCGTATCCGGGTCCATCTTCGAATTGGCCGGGGGTGCCACAGGGGTATTGTGCCCCTGCCCCCCACAAGCCAGAAGTCCAGCCAGAGTGAGAGGGGCTAGTGTTACAAGCCAAGCTCGCATTTGATCCTCCTTATGGGATGTCCTTATGGACCCGCAGCAATCCATTGGAGTTTAGTGCCGTTCCAAACAAAGTTCTAAACGGCATCTCAAAACCACGGACTTTCCGGGTGGCTCCCACACGATTCCATATGCGTGTGATCCATTCAGACGTAAGTTTATTAATAGGCAGTGTTTCCACACTTGGAGCACCTATGCGAAACTCCTCCCGCTTTTTCCTTTCCGTGCTCACCGCCTCCACACTTATCGGATCAGGCCACCTCCGTGCCAGGCTCCAGGACGATCCCGCCCGCCGTGAGGCGCCGCGGCAGCTCATCCAGCGTGAAGCCATGTCCATTCAGGACGAGGATCCGCCCGCTTGGGTAGCCCGGCTTAACTACATCCAGGGCAATGTCTCCTTCCGCCCCGGTGAGATGGACGATTGGGCTGAGGCCACCCTCAATTATCCTATGCGGGCGGGCGACCAGCTTTGGGTGGATGACCGGGGCCGGGCCGAACTGCACGTCGGTTCCACCGCCCTCCGGATGGGACCCAGAACAGCCTTGACTTTCCTGGATTTCAGCGACCAGTTCGTGCAACTCCGCCTCACCGATGGTTCCGTCGAACTCCAGGTGCGCCATCTCGACGGTCAAAGCTTTGAGGTCGCCACACCCCAGGGGGCGGTGACCATCTCGCGCCCTGGCACCTATCGCATCGATGTGAATGGTGACGGCGACCGCACTTCCATCACCACCCGCAATGGCGAGGCGGAAGTTTCGTCCAACGGCTCCAGCCTTGGAGTGGATGCGGACCGTACGCTGGCCCTCCAGGGGGCGATTATCCTACCTACGACCTGACCGAGGCGGTCCCCCCGAATGGCTTCGAGAGCTGATGCCTGCAACGGGACCGGCGCGAAGAAGGGTCGGCGTCAGTCCGTTATGTGGGCCGGGAGATGATCGGATACGAGGATCTGGACGACAACGGAACCTGGACCGATGAGCCAGAATATGGCCCCGTGTGGAGGCCCCGCGTCGCGGTGGGCTGGGTTCCCTACCGCAATGGTCATTGGGCCTGGGTCGGACCTTGGGGCTGGACCTGGGTGGATGACGCCCCATGGGGCTTCGCGCCGTTCCATTATGGCCGCTGGGCCCGCATGAATGATGGCTGGGGCTGGATCCCGGGCCGCGTGATGGCCCGCCCGGTCTATGCCCCGGCCTTAGTCGTCTTCGTGGCCGGCAGCGGGTTCAGCGCCTCGATGTCTTTTGGCCGCGGAGGAGGCGTCGCCTGGTTCCCCCTCGGGCCCCGCGAGGTCTACCACCCCGCCTACCACGCCTCCAGCAACTACGTGCAGAATCTGAACAGCAACCACGTAACGAACGTCAACGTCATCAATGTGACCAACATCAACGTCACCAACGTCACGTATGTGAACCGCACCGTGATCGGGGCCGTCACCGCGGTGCCGCATTCAGCTTTCGTCGGCTCACGCTCCGTGGCGGCCGCGGCCGTGTCCATCAGCCCTGGTGCTTTGCGCCAGGCGCAGGTTACAGGTTCCACGGCTCTGGTGGCTCCGAGCCGGGAGAGTGTTCTGGCCAGATCCGGACCGGGCACTGTACAGCGTCCCCCCTCGCAGGTGGTGAACCGAGCTGTGATCTCCCGCACGCCACCGCCGCCGCCGCCCGTGCCTTTCGCCGCGCGGCAGCAGGCCAATGAGGCCAATCCGGGCCGGCCTCTGGATCGGGCCACGCTCGACAGGCTTCAGCAGAACACACCCACTGCCGCCCCCCTGTGCGCTCCGCCACAGCCGCCGCAACGACATTGCGCCCCGCGCGGGAGGGACTTCCCACGCCGAAACCCGTGGTGGACCGAGCGGACCGAGGAAATCCGCAACCAGTTCCCCACCCAACCACCCCAAGCCCAGCTCCAGTGCCGCTGCCACTGCCAACAACGATTCCACCACCTCCAAGGCCTGACCCCGAACAGGGACGCCCCAACTCCGACCGCTCGCTGCGCGTCGAGCCAGTTGAAAACCGTCCGGCAAAGCCCGTGGATCGTCCTGCGGATCGTCCCGCCAAACAACCGGTGGAACGTCCCGTTAATCGCCCTGTTGAAAGCCCCGTAAAGCCCACGGAACGCCCCGCGCCACAACCGTCTCCGAAAAGCCCGGCACGGGAGGAAAAACCCGTCCCCCGCGAAGAAAAGCATCTCGAGCGAATGGATGAAAAACGCGACAAGCCCAAGAAGGAAGAGGACCGGCCCAAAAACAAGGCAGAGAAACCCAATAAGGATTAATCCTGCTCCGATTCACCGCGTATGGATGATTTGGCGAGGTCCTTCCTCATCAATTCCTGGAAGGCTTCCGCGGCATGGCTCAAGGGGCGCTTGTTCACGCTCAGCAGGTAGATCTTCCGCTCCAATTGCAGCTCTTCAACGGGGATCTCCTTGAGGATGCCTGTCCTCAGGTCCTGATCCACGCAGACCCTCGGCAGGAACGCCACGCCCAAACCCGACTGCACCATGCGCCGGATGCTTTCCACCGTAGGCATTTCGATGTCCATGTTCAGGTGGGTTTGTTGCTGCTGGAAGGCCATCAACACGGCATCCCTATAGGGTGAGGCCACGTTGTGCGCGATGAAGGTTTCCGCTTCCAGATCCCTGATTGACAGAATCCTTTTCGTGGCCAGGCGGTGACTCGGAGCCACGACAAAGGAAAGGTGGTCCACGTACAGCACCTGGGAACGGAAGCGCTCATCCCCGGTGATGTAACTCACCACGCCGAAATCCACGTCACCCGCCAAGAGCAGATCCGGCACTTCGCTGGACCGGCTGCGTTGCACGACCAGTTTGACTTTCGGGTAGGCCTGACGGTAGCGGATCAGGTGCGGCAGCAGGTACAGGATCATGCTTTCGTTGGCGCCGATGACCAGTCGCCCCGCGGCCTTGTTCCGCAACTCGCCCAGCTGCGCGATGAGTTCACGTTGCAGATTCTCCTGGCGGCGCGCCGCCTCGAACACCACCCGCCCGGCATCCGTCAGCGCCAGTTCCCGCCCGCTGCGGTCGATGAGCGTCTCCCCCAGTTCGGTTTCCAGGCGCTGGATGGCCTGCGTGATGGCGGGTTGGGTGCGCCCCAGTTTTTCCGCCGCCCGCGTGAAGCTCTTCTCCTCCATCACCACGAGGAAAACGTTCAGCAGTGGTTTCTTCATCAGCATGGGGCACCGATCATCAACACGTTCCGGTAATTGTGATCACCAATTCTGGATCAGAAGCAAAAACGAAATGCAAAAGCCAAGCTAAGCTGTACCAACCCTGGATGTCCTGATGCTCCTTTCCCTTGGCCATGGCCTCATGAACGCCTTCGATCGGCCTCCTGGCGCGGCCTTGGCCTTCATGCATCTGGTGGGCTTTTGGGTCCTGCCCGCGCCATGAGCGACGAGACGCCACAGAATCGCCCACCGAGCATGCTGCGCTCGGCGGCCGTTGTCTCCGCGATGACCTTGCTAAGCCGTTTGACCGGCCTCGCCCAGACCTACTTCCTATCGCATTACCTGGGCGCTGGCGCCGCGGCGGACGCCTACTCGGTGGCCTTCCGCCTGCCCAATCTGCTGCGCCGTTTCACCGCCGAAGGCACCATGACCGCAGCCTTCCTGCCTACCCTGACCGAGCTGGAAGCCAAGGAGGGCGAAGCCGCCACCCGCGCCACTGCAGCACGTTTCCTGGGCACGCTGCTGACCTTGCTTTCAGTGCTGGTATTGGTGGTGATGGTGGCCATGAGCCTCATCGCGGGCCTGATGGTGGTCGGACGCCTCGCATCCGGCGTGCCTTTCGGCGAGAAGCTCGCGCTGCTTGGCCGTGTGCTTTCGGGCTCGCTGCCGCCGCCGCCGGAGATGGCGCTGCCGGTGCGCCTGGGACGCATCATGTTTCCCTACTTGGCCTTGGTGAGCCTGACCGCCGGGTTGGGCGGCCTGCTGAATTTGCGAGGACGCTTCGCGTTGGCTTCGGCGGTTTCGATTTTCTGGAACCTTGCTTTCATCAGCTTCGGGTGGGCCGCAATTTTCTTTGGCCGCAGCCACGGGTGG
Source organism: Holophagaceae bacterium (assembly GCA_025361125.1). Taxonomy (GTDB): domain Bacteria; phylum Acidobacteriota; class Holophagae; order Holophagales; family Holophagaceae; genus JANXPB01. The sequence continues at coordinate 39,682 of JANYBM010000042.1, forward strand.
ACCTCCCCCGAGCACATCGCCACCATTTGCGCGGTGGCGGTGCTCGTGGGCGGTGTTGTGCAGTTGGCGGTCATCGTTCCATCGACCCTGGCCTTGGGTTTCACCGTGCGGCCGGGCCTCCACTTCAAGGACCCTTGGGTGCGCCTGGCCTTGCGGCGAATGGGGCCCGGGTTGCTGGCCGCGGGCGTCTACCCCATCAACACCTACATCTCCGCAATGCTCGCTTCGAACCTGAAAGTGGGGGCGCAGATCGTCCTCTACAACTCCAACATGATGGGCGAGATGGTATTGGGGCTCTTTGCCATGAGCCTGGCCACCGCGAGCCTCCCGGCCTTGAGCAGGCAGGCGGAGGCCAAAGACTGGGACGGGATGCGGAGCAATCTGGCCGAAGCCCTCGGCGCTACAGGGCTGCTCGTCATTCCCGCCAGCATTGGACTGGCGGTGCTGGCCCACCCCATCTGTGCGCTCATTTTCCGAACGGGCGCCTATGACGCTGCCGCTGCGAGCTGGACCGCCACCACGATCATGTTTCAGTGCGTGGGCCTGCTCTTTGTCGCCACCAGCCGCATCGGCACCCAGGCCCTCTACGCGCTGAAAGACTACCGCGGACCCATGGTGATCGCGGTGGCCTCCATGATGCTGAACGTCCTGCTTAGCCTTCTCTGGCTGCGGCCCTTGGGCACCGGCGGCCTTGCGCTGGCCAATGGCGTATCAAGCCTGGCAGGGCTCATCTTCCTGGTGTTCAGATTGAGACCGCGGTTGCCGCAGATGCCCGGGGCACCAGTGCTCAAGACCTGGATGATCTCGCTTCTGGGCGCCGCGCTCATGGGCCTGCTGGCATGGAAAGGCGTCGCCTGGCTGGGCCTGGAAACACCCCAGCACCGCCTCTCCCTAGCCCTGCGCCTGCTGCCCTTCATCGCACTCTGCGCGGCGAGCTATGGCGGGCTGATGCTGCTGCTCGGGCACCCCCAGGCAAGGTCCCTCGGAGAAAAGATCTATTCGCGATTCACTCGGTAGGGAAAGATTCAGGCTTTCAACCTCATTTCGCAATACCACCGCAAAGGAAAGCGATTCCACCACACGGAATCCAGAGACCGAAGGTAATCCATCCAGCGATCGTGGCTCCGAGGACAGTGGCTGCCTGGCCGCGGTCGCGGAAGAAAGACCGCAAAGCAATGAGGTATGTCAGCAGGACTGGGCCGGAAAGAAGAATGATCCAGGCCGCCATGTGGCCGCTGCTCCTTGATGAGGCTGTCACCAAAATCATTACGATGATGAGGTGAACGAAATTGATGCCCCACATCATGAAAAGGCCCTTGGCCACGCTTCCTTGATCCTCCTCCGGGGGTTCGAACATCGGAGTGTAGGAGGGTTCAATCGGATTTGAATCACTCATGCAAAGCCCGCGGTGAGAAGCTCTTCCCGGATGGGCTGAAGGCGTGCGCCCTCAAGATCATCCCGGTAGAAAAGGTTGAAGGTGTCGAAGGGGATCATGCGCCCATCAGGCTGGGCGATGTGGACGCAGGTTTTCTTGACGCTACGCAAATCGAATCCATGAGCATCCATGAAAGCCATGATGAGCACCCGAAAAACCCGATCGTAGCCCATGTCCGAGGGCGCCTGCACCTGGGGAAGGCAGCACAGCAGATCGCTTAGGGAGCAGCAGGCGCTTTCGGGGGAATGGTTCGTGGCGAAAGTCTTGAAGATGTGCCGCTGAAGCTCAGTATCCTTCTCCACCACGATGGTGTTGCGGCCGCCTTCGATCAGAACTTTTGGGTCAATCAGGCCGGTCAAGGGAGTGATGCCCTCTTCCGACTTGATGGCATAGGCCATTGCCAAGGCATCCGGATGGCAGGGAACCGGGATGAGGTCCTCTGGGCGAAAGAGCGAAGTCTGGTCCAGGATGCGGCGCCGGACTTCAGTCAATGTGAGGCGGTCCGTGGCGGGATCGAATCCATCGGCCCGGCCTGCATCCTGGACGGGTTGAAAAGTCACGCCGCGCACACATCGCTGGGCTGCCGCGAAGTCCACGATGCACCCCAACTCCTTATCATTGACGCCCTTCATGACCGTCACAACCAAAGTGGTGCTGAGATTCAGCGCATTCAGTCGCTCCAGGGCCTGAGTTCTGGCCTCCCGCAGATCCGCCCCCCGCAGAGTCATCAGGGCTTCTTTCTCGAAGGAATCGAACTGCAGGTACAGCTCAAAGCCCGGCATGTATGCGGCGAGGCGTTCTGCGAACTCGGGCTCCTGGGCAATGCGCAGGCCGTTGGTGTTCACCATCAGGTGCTTGATGGGCCGCTGTTTCGCGGCGTCCAAAAGGGCGAAAAAGTCTGGATGCAATGTTGGCTCGCCACCGCTGATCTGCACCACATCCGGTTCGCCTTCGCTCGCCACGATTGCGTCCAGCATGCGAACAAGCGTGGGAAGGTCCCGGTAAGTCTGGCGATCGGGGCCGCTCCCCGCATAGCAAATGGGGCAGCGTAGATTACAGTGATCCGTGATCTCCAATAGTGTCAAGCAACTGTGTTGTTCGTGGTCCGGGCATAGCCCGCAGTCGTAAGGACATCCGTACTTCACTGGGGTTTGCGGGCAGACGCATTGTTCCGGCGGCTTGAGAAAGACTTCACGGGAACGACGGTAGTATTCGGCATCATCGGCGATGAGCACCCGCTCAGGCCCATGCTTCGGGCATCG
>JANYBM010000071.1 GCA_025361125.1 Holophagaceae bacterium
GCCCGCCAGTTGGGCCTGTTCGTTCATGGGCACGCCGAGCTTTTCGAAAGTTCGCAGCAATTCAGGGTCCACTTCGTCCATAGAAGCGTACTTGGCAACCTTTTTCTTAGGCGCGCTGTAGTACACGATCGCTTGGAAATCAGGTTTCACATAATGGACGTTGGCCCACTCAGGTTCAGTCATGGTGAGCCAATGACGGTAGGCCTTCAGCCGGAATTCGAGCAGCCATTCCGGCTCGCCCTTTTTCGCCGAGATGAAACGGATCACATCCTCATTGAGGCCGGCCGCGACGCTGTCGGACTCGATGTCCGTCACGAATCCATATTTGTATTCCTGGCTGGTAACCGCTGTCAGGGCCGTATTCATGGCTCAAGTCCGACCTTTCCGATCATGGAGGAGGAGCCTCCCGAACCTATCTATTGTGAAATCTTGACTGGAATTGTCAACAATAAAAACCAGGGGGAAGTTGGGCTTGTGTATTCGGTCGAAGGCTTTGCGCGGACCTTTTTCAGGCCTTGGCGGTCGGCGTTTCCGCCAGATCCTTGATAAGTTCCTGCATCTGCAAACGCACGCCGCTGGCCTGTTCATCGCTGAGGTCACCAGGATCTGCCTGCTGGCCTTCCTTGAGAAGAAAGAGGGCTTCGCTGGTCTCTCCCATGGCCGCAAGCGCGGCGCCTAGTTGGAAGTGATTGATCAAGGTGGGCTCTTTTTCCAATAGCGGGTCCAGCAGTTCTACTACTTCTTGATGCTTGTGCATGGCCAACAGGTATTGGCCCAGAAGCGTGCGTGCCCGGGTCTCCAGTCCCGGCAGGGGGTGGGCTTGCAGGCGGCGGACTTCTGCCAAATCAGCCTCGGACACGTGCAGGCGCAGCAGCCGATGGGCCTGTGCCATGAGCGCCGCTTCCCAGGCTCCGCTGCTCTTGGGGTGGGCTTTCAGAAAAGCCTGGATCGCGACCAGCAGTTCTTTGTGGGCGTCGGTTTTCATCAAGTGGTTCAAAACCAGGCGCAGGGCCAGGAAGCAGAGCCGGGGATGGCGCGTGGAACGGGAAAAAGCAATGGCTTTAGAAAGGTTTTTTTCAGGGTCTTCCTGGAAAGCGCATTCCAGTTCCATCAAGTCCAGTCGTTCGCTCTTGCCTTTGCGTTGGGCTTTGCGGAGCCAGACGGCGGCCTCGCCAAAGTTGCCTTCATCCATCCAGGATTGGGCTTCGTCCAGCAGGGCCACGGCCTTGGCCCGGCCGCCCCGGGCCGTGCGCAATTGCGCGGGGGATTCTGCATCAAGGAGCAGAAGCAACTCTGGATCTCCAGGATGCTGGCTCAGCAACTCCTGAAGAATCGTGAAGGCTTTTGATCGTTCATCGCCCTGTATATAGGCTTCCGCGAGCATCCGGCGGATGGACAGTTCGCCCGGTAGAAAGCCCGAGGCCTCCTTGAAAATCGGTATGGCGATGGCAAATTCGCCACGGGCCAGATGCACTTCCCCCAGCAGGGCCAGCGTATGGCCGTCTTTCTGGAGATTCACAGCCTCCTGGGCGCACTCTAGCGCGCCTTGGAGATCTTCCTCATCCAGCAGGAGACCTGCCAGGTGTTCGCGGGGCTCGACTTCTTCAGGATGCAGATCCGCAGCTTTTCGCAGTGCTTCAATGGCTTCATCCGCACGCTCAGGAATCTCCTCCAAGAGTTTTGCCAGCAACATCCAACCTTCAAAGTGGCGGGGGCTTAGGCTCACTACCTTTCTGGCCAGGGCCTCGGCTTCATCCGGATCATTGGCCATGTCCATGAGCGATGCCACGGTGAAAATCAGTTCGTAATTTTTTGGATCCAACACCAGCGCTTGTTGAAGTCGGATAGCCGCGAGTGGCAACTGCGAACTATCCAGCAAGGCCGATGTTTCCAACAGGGCCCGCCGCAGTTGAGCAAGCGACCGGGGCTTGGCGATGGGCAGGATGCGTGCGCGATACCGGGTGAAAAGTTCACGGGCCTCGATCAGGTGCAGGTTGTCTTCAACCAGATTCTCCCATCGCTCAGAAAATGTTTCTGCGTTCAGCTGGCCCCGTTGGTCCATCTCCTGAACCAAGGCCATCAGGCCATTACGCAACATGACCTCGGCACGTTCCAGCTTGCCCATCTGATCGGACACCGTTTCCAAATAGGTCTCGACGCGGCGCAGGGTTTCTTCCAAGCCCGTGATTCGCTCCAGCAGATGCTCATCGAGGTCCTCTTCCTCATCGTTATCAGGCGAGGAGGACGCTTCTTCCCAACTCTGATCGCCGGAGACGATGAGCAGCCGGGTCCCACACTTGATACAGGTCTCCCGATCACCGGGATTCCAGGTCAGACAGTTCTGGCAATAGGAGCCGGGCACGTCAGCGGTCATGGAACCAGGATAACTGCCACTTCTGCCTGCTGGCCAAAACCGAGATCATCCGGGATGATATGACCCATGTTTGAACACTGGCTGAATCAACCCCATGCGGTGCCCTGGCTGCTCATCATGTGGGTCGCGGGCGTGCTGGGATCCATCGGTCATTGTGCAGGGATGTGTGGTCCCATCGTTGCCAGTTTCGGCGTAGCCCAAGCGAAACAGGGTGGCCGGGCATGGCCCCGGCACCTGCTTTTTCAGCTAGGCCGTATCACTACTTACACCCTGTTTGGAGCGGTGATTGGCTTCGTAGGCGGCTTTGCTCGGCTCCAGACAGTCCAGGACATGCATGAGTGTTGTCGGCCCGATGGGCAGGCCCTGGTGGCTGCCCAGGCATGGCCCTGGCAGATCTATATGAAACTCGGAATCGGATTTCTGATGCTGTTGCTGGGACTCTTCATGCTGCTGGGGCGCCGCGCGGATACCTTGATGGAATTCCCGCTTCCGCGTTTTCTTTCAAAGCTGCTGGGTCAAGGCCTGAAATTTGGCGGCACGCCTTACCTGCTTGGCATGATGTGGGGATTCATTCCATGTGGCCTGGTCTACATGATGTTGCTGAAAAGTCTCGACTCGGGATCCTGGCGGATGGGTGCTGCGAGCATGGCGGCCTTTGGATTCGGGAATTTGCCACTGCTCATGGGCTTAAGCCTTGCGAGCACCCGGCTCAGCCAATCATGGAAAAATCGTCTGCTAAGAATAGGCGGAGGCCTTGTGGCGGGAATGGGTGGATATATCCTCTATCAGGCAGTGATTTTGTTGCGGCTGCAATTCCAGGTTGGGGTGCTATGAACGAAGAGAAGCGTCACGAAGCGATGGAAGTGGTAGGCAAAGCTTATCAACTCCATATGAAGGGTGAAGTGGACCAGGCCATCGAGCTCTATACTGAGAGCCTGGAAATCGAACCCACGGCAGAAGCCTATACCTTCCGGGGGTGGGCCCAGAGTTGCAATCACGACTTCGACGAGGCCATCGCCGACTGCCATCGCGCCATAGATATTGATCCTGAATTTGGTAACCCCTACAACGACATTGGTGCCTATTACTTGGAACTGGGGCAACCCGACGATGCCATTCCTTGGCTGAGGATGGCGCTGAAAGCCAAACGCTATGAAAGCTACTGCTTTCCTCAATTCAATTTGGGCCGCGCCTATGAAGGTCTTGGACAGTTGGACAAAGCTTTGGAGCGCTACCGATCGGCTCTGAATGAAGACCCCCGCTATGTGCAGGCGGCCAAGGCGCTGGAGCGCGTCAAGCAGAAACTCGAAGCCGCAAACTCAATGCCGATGGCGTGAAGGAGACCTTGATGACCGACCTTAAATCCTCGGTGGGCCCTGCCCTGGGCAAGATTCCTTCAGGCCTTGCCATCGCCACGGCGCGGCACGGAGCCGAGCGAACAGGTTTTCTTGCCTCCTGGTTCCAGCAGGTGAGTTTCGACCCGCCCCTGGTGATGGTTTGCGTGAAGGCAGGCCGTCCCATCGAAGCGCTGATCAAGGGCAATGGTCATTTCGCACTCAATATTTTGGCGGAGGGTGATTTCGCCAGCCTTAAACGCTATGGCAAAGGTTTCGAGCCGGGCCAGGACCCCTGGGCCGAGACGCCAGAAGAATTGATGGATGGGCAGCAGGCGCCAGTTTTCGTCAAGGGTTTCGCATACCTTCTGTTGAAGCATATCCGCACGTTCGATGCTGGTGGAGATCACCTGATTCATATCGGCGAAGTCATCAGTGGTGGTCTACATAACCCAGACGCCAAGCCCTACATTCACATCCGAAAAGATGGGTTCGGGTACTGATGCGCATCACCATCGCCCATAGCCCCGATAGTGACGACGCCTACATGATGGCGCCTCTGGCCCTGGGCTGGATGGATCCCGAAGGCTTCGAGATTGATTTCGTCCGCAAGGATATCGAGCAATTGAATGAGGATGCCCTGGAAGCAAAGTATGAAGTGACCGCCATCAGTTTTGGCGCCTACCCAGAGTTGGTGGGAAAGTATGATCTTCTGACAGCTGGCTCCAGCATTCAGGAAGGAACTGGACCCCTTGTCGTTTCCCGAAAGCCTCTGAGCCGTGAACAATTGGCAAGTGTGACCGTGGCCATCCCCGGCCTGCGCACCTCGGCCTACCTCTCCCTGAGGAAATGGATGGACGGCCTGAAAGTGGAGTTATTGCCCTTTGATCAAATACTGTCGGCGGTCGCCGAAGGGCGGTTCGAGGCGGGACTGCTCATTCATGAAAGCCAACTCATGTATACGGAGGCGGGCCTGCATCTGGTGGTGGATTTGGGTGCCTGGTGGAAAACTGCCCACGATCTGCCCTTGCCCATGGGCGGCAATGCCATCCGGTCGAATTTGCCCACAACCATCAAACAGCACTTTGCCGTGTTGATGAGGAAAAGCGTCGAAATGGCCCAGGCACGACACTGGGAAAGCGTGGACTATGCGCAAAGCTTTGGCCGAGGCATGGATCGTGAAATGGTCGGTCGCTACGTGAATGCCTGGGTCAATGAATTCACTGTGGATCCTGGCCCCCGGGGGCGCAAGGCGGTGGTTGAATTGCTGGGGCAGGAACCCGTCTGGATACAGGGCTGACTTTTCTCTGGCCTGAAGCTTGCCATTGCACTTGGTTGTCCATCCTTTGGGTCAATTTTCTGACCCTTGTCCGCATCCTGAAGGAGTTCTTAGCGTGCCGGTGCTCTTTTTGCGGTGGTCTGATGACAATCACCAGCGCCTAATTAGGCATTGGCATATTAAGAATGTGCTAGGCTTGACGGAAGGATACCCAAAGTCTATCTATTGGTTGTTAGCGCAAGCATTTTCCTTCAGGAATACACCCAAGTTCAGAGGCATATATGCAGCCTAGGTATCGAAGTTTTCTCCCCTTGGTTCCTGTGGCGGGGCTGGTTCTGTTCCTCGGCTGTAATAACGGCGGGGCGGGGATCAGCAATGGGGTCAGTCTCCATAAGGGAAATATTGCTCCCACCGCTGCCATTACGGGTTATTCTCCGGCGGATTCTCCGCTGATTCGGTACAAACCCTATAGTTTCACCGCCTCAGCCACTGACCCGGATATTGGGGACTCCGTCACCCAGTACGAATGGGATTTTGGGGATGGGACGCCCCTAGCAACCACTCCAAGTGGTTTAGTGACCCATGTTTTCAATTCTGCTGGCGCTGGAGAGTCGGGCACCACCACTGTTCGAGTGCGGGCTTATGACACCTCGAATTTGGCTGGTCCTTTCGCTGTTTTGAATATAACGGTGAATGCAGCCGATTCTCCCATCACACCCACATTCCAATCCCCGACCACGGCTGTAGCCCTTCAGGCTGATACCACTGGCGGAGTCTTGCTCACTTTTGTAATCAAGGTTGAAACCACTTCCAGTGGCACCATCGGCTTGTCCAATGTGATCTTTGATCCTGTTGATCCTTTGGCCACCGTGATCAGTTCTCAATCCGTTGGGGGTGGCCTCTATAAATTTGTAGTGAGATACAGTGGCGCGACCACTACGGGGACGCGCACGTGGAATCCTACTGTCAAGGTCAATGATTCCATTGGTATCAACAGCGCTCTGGTGGCCGGTCCAGCGATCACAATCACGACGCTGTCAACACCTGATCACCCGCCAGTGATCACCATGACAGCCACGCCCAAGATCCCAGCTGGGACCAATGCCACTTGGCAGAATGTGCCCATTGATTTTAGAGCAAGCGCCTCGGATGCCGATGGGGACGCACTAACCTATTCGTGGACTTTTGCAGACGGTGGCAACGGTGATATAGCTCCGACCCAGGCGGCCTCGGCCTTGGGCCAGACCCACACCTTTGCATCAGTAGGTGTCTATGCCGTGGTATTCACGGCGGATGATAGCCGAACGGGTGGGGTCAAGACCATCAGCTTGAATTTGAACATTCTTGCGAATAGCGCACCGACCATTTCTGTAGCGCGGAATCCATTGGGGGATCCATTTGCTAATGTGCCGGTGACCTTCACGGCAACAACAGCGGATGTGAATGGGGATGTGGTGACTGTCTCCTGGGACTTTGGAGACTCCTCGCCCATCGTAACGGGTGCGTCCGCGATTCATTCCTTCCTGGCCTCCGGCCCGACGATAGTCAAGGCCACCGCGGATGATGGGAAAAACGGATTGACCACTCAGACTCTGGTAATCAATGTATTGGCGAATCGGGCTCCTGTCTCTTCCGTGTCCACACCAGCCGCCAACCTGTATCAGAACAAGGTGTACACATTCACGGCGAGCGTCACAGACGCCGACCTGGGCGATACCATCTCCCAGTATCAGTGGGATTTCGGTGATACCACGGGCATCCAGAATGCCTCCGTTGCGACGATCAACCACACTTATGCATCCACTTTCGCAGGGACTGCACAGGTGAGGGTGCGTGCGGTGGATAACCATGGAAGCCTGGGGGATTTCAGCCCCGTGGTGAATTTCCTGGTGGTGTCAACACCCCTCCCGGTTGTCACCTTCATCAGCCCAGGTGCTACCACTCTGAATGTGGATCTGAATGGAACGGTCACCCAGGCATTTAATTTGACTACGACCAACCCACGGGTGGGTAACCCAGGTGTGACGGATCCCATTCCTGTGGGCAACATCACGTTCTTGCCCAATGATGCCGGAGCGGTCATCACCCATGCGGTCAGCAATGGCGGCGGCAGTTACACCTTCACGGTCCAGTACTCAGGGGCCAGTGTCGCAGGGATCAGAACCGCCGCACCCTCGGCTTATGTGACCGATAGCGTCGGAATCCAAGGGCTTCCCACCAGTGGCCCCTTGATGACGATCAGTACACTGGGTGCCAATACCGCGCCCGTCATTACTTTGACGAGCCCTGCGACGGACAATACCGTCGCGTGGACATCGAAGCCTTTCAGCCTCGGGTTCACCCTCACCGATCCGAACAATGATCCGGTGGTCTACACCGTGAACTGGGGTGATGGCCAGCCCACGACCACGGGTGCGCCTGTGGGTGATTTCCTTGTGGGCGTACCCATCACCGTTTCTCATACCTATGCGGACGGCTTCACCAACCCCTCACAGAGCGTAACCATCAGCATTACGGCGACGGACAATCGCTCCACCAACAGTACGGCCGTGCCCAAGACCCGTCTTGTCACAGTTACGTTCAATGCGTTGCCGACGGCTACTATCACCTCCCCCCAGGACAGCGGCACCGCTCCGACGGGTTATTCGCCCTCAACCCTTCCCTCCAATACCGTTGTCATTCCTCTGGATGGCAAGCTCAGTTTCGTTGGAGTCGCCACCCTGCCCGGTAGCCAGGATTCTGTGTCAACCGCTTGGACCTTCCCAGGTGGCGTACCCAGTACCGCCGCAGGCAATACCCCTGATGACATCATCTTCACAGGCCCCCAGGGCGTCATCACACCCACTACGGTGACCTATACCGTAACGGACGCATTTGGCCGGACGGCGACTGCCACCAAGCAAGTGCTTATAGATGGGATCAACACCCAGCATTTCAACCTGTCTTTCCAGTACCGCCACAAGAGTGACAACAACGCCAACAACAGCACCCTGTCGCTTGTGACCATCCCAGCCAACGGTCTGGGGGCGCCCGCCAGGATTTTCCAGGATGGTCTATCAAATACCTATAAGGTTGAGAGCCCGATCACGGGTTCGACGGCTTCCGTAAGTATCCCGGTTCGTTCGGATCTGCCTTTTTATGTTCAAATTCCTGGGTTCGGCAGCGATGCCATTAATTACTTGATGCGTATCCCCAATGCTCCCACGGGTCCTTTCTCGGATCCCACGCTTGTGGCTCCAGTCTCCAGCGGCACTTCCAGCTTTACCTTCAGCGCTCAGGCGCCCTGGGATCCCACGCTCAAGATCGTGACTGCCCAAGGATTCGCCGCGGAATCGCTCACAGCACCCCAGCGCAAAATGAATGGTTATACGAGTATGGTGCTTGGCGACATACCGCCCAACAACCGTTGGTTGGACCGCCTTTCCGTTCCCCTGAACGATGTCACTGGGGCCATTCCCTGGGCCGAATCAAACGGTTTCACCGGCCAGCTGAGCGGACTTCCGGCCTACCAGCTTTTTGCCGAATGGCCCACCATACTGCTTTCTAGGGCCACCGTGGATCTCGGAAGTAACCTGCTGGATCCCAACCGTGAGCCCATTCCAGATTCAACTTCCGCAGCAGGCACGAATGGGGATCTGGGCTTCGTGCTCGATTACGCGAAGTATGCTCTTGGCATCCCACCCAACGAGACCTACGCAGCCTTCACCATGCAGACTTTCCGAGTGCCCGGGGGCGTGACGGATCCGTACCAGCTCTCCCCTGCCTGGGAGAACCCCACGACGGAACTCAACAGCACAGGTGGTAGTCCCCACGCGGGCTTAAATCCTGTCCCGGTTGATTCGACTGTGCCCATCTTCCTGAATAATCTGGTCTATTCGTCGCCGGGCTCGACTGCTCTTGCCGGGGGCATCCAGGATCTCCCACTCCCCTATGATCCTAACGATCCCGATCGCACCCCCCTGGCCGCTCCTACCCTTAGGGGTTATGCGAACATACGGCGAGTATTCAGTTATTCGGAGTATCTGTGGTCCACGGTTTGGGCCCGGCCCCTGGTCCTCAACAGCGCCCGGCCTGCCTATAACACCTTCCTGTCAACCTTCCCCTATTTCCGCTACAGCAATCCTGTCGCGTGGCCTAAGGCTTCGGGCATCAGTCCGGACAACAGTGCCTTTGACCTAACTGTGCATGGTGGCGGTGTCTTCAATGGCTCTGCTCCGGTGGCTTTGGCGCCAGGAGTTCCTTCTACCACCGGAGTCGGTCGCTTCTTTTGGACGGCCTTCACCCCCTTTTACGATGGAGATGCCAGCTCCGGCGCCGCCATTGCCCGTACTTGGCAGTCGGATGAGAGCACTAAGCAGATCCCCCTCGCGTTTGCAGGCAGTGCCAATGGAGATGCCACGGTCGCTCTGGGGTTCATGACCCCCCAGGACACCATCGTGGACAAACGGGGACGCAGCGCAAATGGATCTCTTAGCGGAAGTCAACTTGGAGGTTACCGGGTCACTTGGTACAACCCCACCAAAGACGAGAGCAACAATCCTGTGCCCCCTGATTTCTGGGTGGTAGAACTCAAAGATGCCACCGGGTCTAAGCACTTCATGTTGCCCGGGAATTATCCCACGGATGCCCAGAGCATCACTGATCTGATCATGACTGATGCTCGAACATATTTGCCATCTGGGCATGCACCCTCTGTTGGACCTGTTCTCCCTGGGGATAAGGTTGGCCCTGGCTACTGCTGGTTCGATATTCCATTCGAACTCCGGCCTGCACCCGGTGTGGTCACCCTGACAGTCTTTGCCGTCAAGTCGATCCTCAAAAACCACCCGATTGTGGTGGCTCGTCGTCTGAACCGCCCTGACTGGATGGATGCCATTAAAACCGCCACCGCGACCATGAAAATGCTCACCTCCAGTGGAGCAGATCTCACTTATGCCTACAAGATCCCCTTCAACTTTGCTTGGGATATTGTTGTGGCGAGTGGTCCCCAGACTCTGGTCGCGCCCTGATTGCTTTTCCTTACTTATTTAGAATGATTGGTCCATTTCCTGCTCCATGCTTCCCGAACGTCAAACATTCCTACCCGGAGGTCCCGTGAAGACCATCACTCTTTTGACCGTAGCCATGTTGGTAACGCCTATGGCAGCACAGATCCCGGACCAAGGTGGCGAATCACGGGTCCAGGTTCACGGTGAATTCGCGCGCCCTCGCCAGATCCTCATTCCTCGCTCTGGTTTGAATGATCTACAGGACCAAGCGGAGAATCAGATTGGCCTTGGTATTCGTTTGATCGGTGAAATTCCAGGCCTAAACAACTGGTTCTACACCCTGGGTGGGAAACTAGAGTCTTCCTCAAAATTTGCTAGCAAACCATCCTCGGCAAATAGCCATACAGACACCACTGGTATCAAGTATAAGTACTCTTATTGGACAGTCGGGGCTGGCTACATGTGGGGCTTAGCACCTGGATTGAGTCTGGGAGCCCACTTGGAAGTCCGTGGGGAGTCCTTGAATGCAAGCGGCGATCTGTATGCGGATCCGCTGCCCACAGCTGCTCAGCGGGTTGATACCAGCGCAACGTATGTGAGGCCATGGGGCCGGTTGAGCCTGGACTATGCATTCAAGTCTGGGGGAGTTTCTCCCTTCATAGGTGCCGATGCTTCCTTTGCCATGTTTAAGACGGATCAAAGTAACCCTCAAACCCCTTCTGTTTGGGATGAAAAGACAGTCAAATCCATGGCGCCTCAGGTTTCATTCTCCGTATACGTTGGAATGAAATTTTAGGCGCAGTTATGTCTTGGCCAGCGCTTTTCTGGCCAGTGCGCTACAGCCCCTGTCATGAAAGCCATTCCGAAAAGCTGAAATAGGAGTTTTTAGGAAAACGCCGGAATGGGTGTGAGCTGGACCATCAGGCCGAGTTTTTCGAGGTCGCGGATGTGTCTCTGGATGCTGCGGTGGCGGGACCTGGA
>JANYBM010000098.1 GCA_025361125.1 Holophagaceae bacterium
TGCGTTGGGTCATTGAAATCTCTCCTCGAGTGAATGGCACCCAAGCATTCCAGTGTGCCATAGATGGAAGAAGTGACAAGGATTGATGTTGAATCAGAAGGCCCGCGTCCTGAGTCCCGAGGAAATCTGGCGGTGCCTACGGCGCACTTTAATCAGACGCGGCCCCGGCCACATCCTCACAATTGGACCTCAGAACACAGGACTCAGGACTCAGTGGTTTCTTCATCCGCCTCGGCCTCCACGTTCGGTGGAAATTCCTTCGGCCATGGAAATTTTCTCGGCAGGGCTTCGATGCCGCCCAGGTGGCCCAGCCAGTAACGGTAGGCCCGGAAGGTCATGCCAAGATGCTTGGCGGCTTTGGTGCGATTGCCATTCTGTTCCAACAAACCCTGGTGTAGAAAATAGCCCTTCAACATCGTGAGGTAGCCTTCCAGATCAAAGCCTCCGGCGGGAATGGCGAGCGCGGGTGTCGTAGGGCAATCAGGGCCACGCTCCACGTCGTTCAGCAGGTTGTCCGGGAACAGATCCTTGCCGATGGCGCCACTCGGATTCAGCGCGACACAGCGTTCCATCAGGTTCTCCAGCTCCCGCACATTGCCTGGGAACCGGTAGCGTTCCAGCACCCTGAGCGCATCTGGCTGGAGATACATGGAAGGCTTGTTGAGCTTTTTACTGGAGCGGCGCAGAAAATGCTCAATGAGCACCGGCAGGTCCTCCCGGCGATCCCGCAAGGGCGGCAATTCGATGTTCAGGATGTTCAGGCGGTAGTAGAGATCTTCCCGGAATTTTCCTTCTTCAGTGCGCTCCCGCAAATTACGGTTCGAGGCACCGATGACCCGGACATCCACAGACCGTTCTTCAGTGGCCCCCAGGCGACGCAGTTTTCGTTCTTGCAGCACGCGAAGCAATTTCACCTGCAAAGGCAGTGGCATCTCGCCAATCTCATCAAGGAAAAGAAAACCACCATTCGCCTCTTCAAAAAGTCCGCGCTTCACGCCCGTAGCACCTGTGAAGGCACCCTTTTCATAGCCGAACAATTCAGATTCCAACAAAGCTTCCGGCAACGCGCCACAGTTCACCGGGATGAAAGGCCCAGGGCCTCGCTCGGAATAGCGGTGGATGAGCCGAGCCACGATTTCTTTTCCGGTGCCACTCTCACCGGTGATGAGCACTGTGGTGTCGGCCCGGGCGATCTTTCCCACCAGGGCTTGGATCTTGCGGATGGTGTCGCCGACACCCACCAGATCGCCGATATCGGAAATCTCATGGCTTGGACCAGGCTCTGACTCCTGGAAAATGCCGTGCAGCACTTTCGTCAATTCGGCAATGTCGTTCTTGGTCTTGGTGAGAAAGTCCACTGCGCCCAGATTCAATGCCTGTACCGTGGTTTCGGTCGTCGCAAAAGCAGTGAGGATGACTGCCGGAACGGCGATGCTTTTTTCTTTCATCCAGGTCAGCAATTCGATGGCGGTGCCATCCCCCAAGCGCAAATCCGAAACCATTGCATCAAAAGGGCCGCCCTCAAGAGCGAGCTTGGCCTCGCTGAGTGAACCCACCGCTTTCGTGTGAAATCCTTGAGGTGCCAAGCCCATCTCCAGCACTTCCCGGAAACTGGGTTCATCCTCAACGATCAGGACATGTTTTTTGGGGGGCATGGCACTCATGGATTGTCCAGAAAGGTGACGCAGAGGGGCATGTCATCTATGATGACCGTTTTAGGTGAATTTCGTGAAGCATGTCGTATTCGCCCATCGCAAATTGTCCTTTGGGGGCGGCGAGCGGGTCATGCTGGAGCGTGTGGCGGCCCTTGCACCTCTGGATGTCCGGATCACGGTGATCTTCAGGAAAGAACCGGACAAACGCGACATCGAACCGGAATTGCGCGCCCGGAATCCCCACGTCGAGGAGATCCTCTACATCCCAGGAACCTGGGGCGCCCTGCGCTGGCTTTGGAAGAACAAACCTGATCTGCTGGCGCTCTGCAACCATAAAGGCGTGCAACGGGCGTTGCCATTGCTCGCGTGGTTGGGGCTGCGATTCCCTACGGTCGTCACGCTTCATGAGCACTATGAGCGGCACCTGCGCAAGTATTACGGCATCCGGAAATGGGTGGATATGTGGGTTATTGATTGGGAGTTCGAACAGGCCGTCCGGACCCATCTCGGCCCCCAGCCCTGCGCCATGATCCACCCTCTTTATCCGCAACGGAAAATCGAGCCCCCCACTGAAGCGGAACGGCGCGAAGCCAAGCGCGAGCTTGGGTTGCCGGATAACGCGATAGTCCTGGGTTATTGCGGCCAAATTGATGCCCGCAAGGATCCCTTGACCACCCTTCAACTGACGCGGTACATCGAAGATCGTCTAGGCAAGCCCGTTCATTTGATTTTCGCCGGACGCGTGGATGAGGCAACCCGACAGGCGTTGGAACAGGGCATTGAGCGCATGGGCAGGCGGGACCGAACGCGGATCATGGGTCCAGTTCCTGATCTCTCAGGGATATTTCGCAGCCTTGATGCCTACCTGCTGACCAGCCGGAATGAGGGCTTCTTTCCCATTGCGCTGATCGAAGCGTTGGAGCAGGGCGTGCCGATTGTGGCACCCTCGGTTGGCGGCATCAGCACGGTGCTGGTTGATGGCGATGGAGGCATCCTCATTCAGAAACCGGATGATCGGAAAAGCATTCCCCCAGGGCTCCTTGAAGCCGCCGCGGACCGGGTGGCGGCCATGCTGGCCTCTCCGGGGGAGTTGGCACTTCAGCGGCAGAAAGCCCTGGCTCTTGGCCAACGACTGACTGAAGGCTACGATGCGGCAGCCTTATTCAGAGCCGCGGTGAAGGCGTGGGTTCCATGACCGGAATGACCGTTGATTCATCACGAGCTGGCCATGGCGTTCCCGAAAATGCGATCTGGGTGCGTTTTCCTCGATTTGTGGGTGACGCGGCGATGCAGTTGCCAGTGCTGCGGCTGCTGCGTCAGATGGAGCGTGGTCCCCTCGTGGTTTGGGGGCCAAAAGCCACCACCTCGCTGCTGTATCAGAGCGATCTGGCTGATGCGGTGGTGCCGGATGTTGGCAGGCCCAGTCCTTGGCGCATGGCCGCGATTCTTCGCAAATACAAGGCCGAGGCCAGCATCCATTTCCCGAAATCCCTGCGTCCAGGCCTGGGCGCCTGGCTCGCGAGGGTGCCCATTCGCATCGGCGTGGATGAAAGCCTCGCCGGTCGCTTCAATACCCACAGTGGGCCTTTCTGGAAAGCGGAAGGGCCCTTCCTGCTGAGATACCACGCGGTGCTGAAAAAAGCCTTCCCTGACGCACCGCCCATGCCGTTCGCCGACTTTGATCCCGGTGTGAGTGTGGCCGTGCCGTCCGAACCCTATTTATGCCTGATGCCAGGCAGCCTGTGGCCCTCCAAGGCTTGGCCGGCAGCTCATTATCGGGCTTTGCTATTAAAAGCACGGGCAGAAGGGTTCCAGGTGGCAGTGCTGGGCAGCCCCGATGAAGCAGTCGTATGCGATATGGTGGCGGGGGTCGAAGGCCTGAATCTTTGTGGGGTGACCTCCCTTGCGGAAGCCGCGGCTTGGCTTCGAGGCGCCAAGGTGGCCATCGGTAATGATTCTGGACTGAGCCATCTCGCAGCGGCGTGTTCAACCCCGGTTTTAGCGCTTTATGGCGCCACTGATCCCGGCGGATCGGCGCCCTGGGGGCCTCGGACGGCAGCCCTGCTGCGACCTGGCGTTGCTTGCGCCCCCTGCTTCAAGCGGAATTGTTTCGTGGAAGGCCACCCCTGCCTGGATGGAATTCCCATGGAAGAAGTATGGGACAAGGCAATGAACCTTTTGTTGTCGTAGAATCATTGAATGTTCAGAGGATCCCCATGCGCATAGCTTTACTTTTTACCATCCCCGCCCTGATGCTCTCGGCCCAGGATGCGATCCAGCCAGCCCAGCCAGCCCAACCCGCTCAACCCGCTCAACCAGCCATCAGTTTCGATGCCATGCATCATGACTTCGGGAAAATCTCGCCGGATAAAAAAGTCAGCCACAAATTCAAGGTTTTGAACAAGGGCAACGCCGTGCTCAACATCACGGGTGTGAACCCTTCTTGTGGGTGCACCTACACCGCTCCCGCAAAGTGGTCCCTGACCCCAGGCGAAGCTACAGAAATTGAAGCCATCTTCAACCCGACCGGATATCGCGGTCCCGTTCGAAAATCACTGGTGGTGATTTCCAATGATCCCAAGACCCCCAGTGAGACCTTGACTTTCGAAGCGGAAATAATTCAGGAGATCAACCTCAAGAGCAATGCGATTTTCTTCTTGGACGTGCCCCGCACCAAACCCATGAATTCAACTGTGCGCCTGGAAAGTGGCAATGGCGAAAAGGTGGAGATCACGGAAATCAAAGCCGCGGGCGCGCCTTATTACCGCTTTTCCCACCGGAACGAAGGCAAGGATGCAGTGTTGGACATCACGTTTGACGGCAAGCTGGTGCCCAGTGGCCAGCAGCGCGGCGCGGACACCATCACGGTGCGCCATACCAATCCGCGCGTCCCGCCCATCGTGCTCACCTCTCAATGGGAATTGAAACCCGCCATCACCGCAAGCCCGGACAAAGTGGTGTGGCAGGAACAGGCCGGTAAGGAGCTGCGAACCAAGCTAGTGCTGAAGAGTCTCTCTGGAAAGCCCTTCATTCTGAAATTCGAGAGTTGCACCAATGCCAATGTTCGGGTCGAGGGACTCAGCACCAAACCCGCCGAACAACAGGAATTCACCGTGGTCCTCGGCAAAGGCGCCAAGCCAGGAACCACTAACGACTGGTTGACCCTTTCCACCAGCGACCTCGACCAGCCTCAGTTGCTGGTGCGGATCGCCGCCATCCTCAGCTGAGTCGGTGCAAGAAAATCTTCAACAGACACATCCCAAAAAGCATTTCCTGGCTGTCTTCGGACTGGGTAGCACTGCCTTGGTGTGGGGTGGAACTTTCGCGGCCGTGGCCTACGCCCTGCATGGTGGACTTTCGGTCAATGCACTGTTGAGCCTGCGCTTTGTGTTGGGGGCCTTGGCTCTGGGCGCGGTGCTGCTGGTCCTGAGGATCAAACCCACGAAGGCAGAACTATTGGATGGCCTTTGGCTGGGCCTAGTGGTGGCGACGCTCTTCTGGTTTCAAACCGACGGCTTGCGGTTCACCAGCACGTCCAAATCTGCCTTCATCACTGGGCTTTACGTCATCTTCACACCGATGATTTCCATGCTGGTGGGCGACCGGCTCCGGCCTTCCCACGGCTTCGGTGCTGGGCTTGCCCTTACGGGATTGTTATTGTTGGTCTATCAGCCAAGCCTGGCTTTCGGTGGCTGGAACCGTGGGGATTCCGAAACGCTTGTGAATGCGGTGCTGGTGGGCGTTCACATCGTCATGACCGGCCACTTCTCCCGCCGGGACCGGGGCTGGGTGCTGGCCTGGAGCCAGGTGGCCGTGGTGGGTATCGTTTTTACCATCGCTGCCGCCTGCTCACCTGCCCCTTACGGATTCCAGGGACTGCAAATTTCCTTACGCCTTCCCGGCCTCTGGCTCGCCCTGACCTATTTGGCGCTGCTGGCGACGACGGTGGCCTTTTACATTCAAAGTTCCATGCAAGCATTCGTGAGCGCCACGGAAACCGCCGTATTGTTCTCCATGGAGCCGGTGTTCGCGGGTCTTATCGCGGTCAGTGGCTGGATTCCTGGCATCAAGGAACACCTGAGCCCAAGGCAATGGACCGGAGCTGCGTTCATCGTCAGCGCGACTCTTCTCGCAGAATTGGGACCGCGTCTATGGAAAGCCCATGCAATCGAGGAGGAAGATGCCATCGGTTGAGCATTCTCGCTTTTCAATTAAAGCCCCCAGCCCCCAATCGAAAAGCGGCAGGCACTCACTTCACCCGATCCACCACAACAAGGGTCACATCATCACTGAAAGTCGCGGGGCCGTTATAGGTTTGGACCTGGTTGACGAGTTGCATCGTGGCCTGCTCCGCATCTGCCGGAAGATCTGAGCAGAAGGTCATGAGACCTTCTTCACCAAGATAAGTGCGATCCTCTCGCTCCACTTCTTCCAGCCCATCCGTGAACAGCACCAGTCGGTCGCCTACCAGAAAGGAGGTGCGCTGGGAAGTGAACGAGAGCTCGGCGTCAATGCCAAGCATAAATCCCATGCCACTGAGTTGTTCGGGCTTGCCAGGGGCGCCAGGGTTCCCTGACGGAATTTTGAAGGGCGCGGGGTGGCCTGCCACCACATAGGCCATCTCGCCCGTGGCAGGGTCCAGATGGGCCAGGAAAGCGGTTGCAAACTGTTCCGCCAGGGTGTTGCGGGAAAGGTCCTGATTCATGCCCACGGCCCAGGCAAGGGGATCCAGGCTCAGGCGAAGCTGACTTTCAAAGGAGGTCTTCACCATGGATGAGATCAGCGCTGCGGTGACGCCGTGACCGCTGACATCGGCGATCATCATGGCTGTGCTGCCGTCCGGCAGGGGTGTGATGGCGTAGATGTCGCCGCCGATGCCTTCAGCAGGGAGATACCGGTGGGTGTATTGGATGCCCGGAGCAACTCCGGGGAGTACAGGCAGCATCCCCATTTGAAGCCGGGACGCCAATTCCATCTCGTTGTTCACCCGGTCCTGGAATTCCGTCAAGATCACGTTCTGCCGCTTGATTTCCTTCTGCATGGCAATGATGCGAAACGCACTGTCCACCTTCGCCATGACTTCCTGCGCGTGGAAAGGCTTCGAAATCATGTCGTCGGCGCCAATGTTCAGGCCACCGATCTTGCTCATGCTGCCGTCCAGGGCGGAAACCAGCATGAAATAAATATCCTTGGTGGCAGCATCGGATTTCACTTGGCGGCAAAAATCATCGCCAGCCATTTCGGGCATCCGCAAATCCGAAATGATGAGATCCGGCTGGAGCTTACTCATTTCCTCCAGACCACGAAGCCCGTTCTCCGCCACGAGCACCTGATAGTCTGCGCGCTTCAGGTAGAAGCTCAGGATGTCCCGAATGGGCGGTTCGTCATCCACCACCAACACCACGCCCTTGCTCATGCTTGAATGGCTCCGGGGCTAAGGGTGAATCCGCGTGGGGAAGGCACTGGTAAAAATGAAAATCAGGTGCCTCTTAATGCGTCCTGTTCGGTGGTGAAGATCGAGAAGTAATTGGTGAGATTGGTTTGATCAAAGGTCTTCTTGACCTGGGCAGGAAGTCCACAGAGATGAAGCTTGCCGCTGCTCTTGTCCACGCTGTTGCGCGCGGCCACCAGGAGGCCCAGTCCAGAAGAATCAATGAAGCTCACGCCTTCCAGATTGATGACCAGGAGCTTGGGTTGCTGCTGTGCCACCGTATCCCGGATCACATCCCGCAACTGGGCTGTTACCTCGAAGTTCACCTTGCCCTGGATGGTCACGATCGCGGCGTTACCCTCTTGACGGGCCTGGATGTTCAACATGGCGCTTCCTCCAATTTGATGCCTCTGAGTACTCGTTTTCGTGCCGCATCGCGCTGGCGTTGTTTGTATTCGCCGTGGGACGCGGGTCCTGATCGGGCGCTTTGAAACCCTGAGGGTTCCATGACTTGGACTTCGTGTGCGAAGAAAAACGTAAACTCTTCCTGCTCTTGGATCAACTGAGGAATCTTAACGCGGGTCGTGTCGCCAGGGGGAAGGGTCTTTGCAATCTTCTCCAAAACAGCCACTGCGGGGTTGGGTAGCCGAATAAGGGTTCTCACGGTGAATTGCACTGCCTTGTAGTCACGGCTCATGAAAGGGTTGCCCCCATCATGGCGGGTTTTCGGCACCAGCCGAGCGCAAATGGCATCCCGCTCGGGGCTACCAAGGGGGGGGACGGCAAATCCTTCGGGCAATTCGTTCGTCCAGGCCTGAAGCGCATCCATATCCACCAGCAGGTTTCTACTTCGAGACGGCTTGATGTGGGTGGGCATGAGTACATGGTGATCCAACAGAAAGCGGATCACCAGCAAAACACCGAGACGATCCTGAGCCACGAAGCGGATGCCGATCTGGTCATAGATGGTCTCCGCCACGTTTTCTGGCTTGTGGAGCATTTTCAGCAGCATGGAGGCCCGGTCCTTGTTTTCTTTGCGCTCCACCGACAAAAGGGGCACCTCGTAATCCCCCCGGAGGACAAAAGTCCCGTCATCCAGGGCCACCAGGAATCGGTCGTAGGGCTCGAAAACCTGGGCCTGGATGTCTTTGAGATAGCGCAGGTTCACGTTGTGATCAATGTGAAAGAGCGTGTGCATCACGCGAAGTACCACGCAAGCCCAATGGGAGAGCTGGTCCTGGGGGCGATATGAGGCCCAGACCAGGAGATCCTCGGGATCCTTCAACATTCGGATTTCCAGCGGAATCGCCTCCATGTGGCCTTCAAGAATCACCGACCCCAGGAATTCCATGGCATCCCCATAAACCTGGACCACATGGGCCCGCTGAGCGGGGATCTCCAGATCGTAACCATAGTTCCGGGCAAAGCCTCTGGCCGAGCGGTGATCCCGGATATTCAAGCCCCCCATGTCTATGGAGGATTCGCCCCCGAGAATGACTCGGGTGGCTTCAGGGGGTAGAGGAAAGAGCGATGCACGGGCCATGGGCGCCTTAGTGTAATGCGGGAATTAAAAACAGGGCGCGAAAGCGCCCTCGTTATAGGCTTTTTATAGCTAAGTTCTCCAAGGAAGATCTAGTCCTGGTGTGGGTTCCCTCCAAAAAAATGCAGGACGCATGCGGAATGCGACCTGCATTTTTTCCCCTCTGCAACGTTTCACATCCGCATGCGCGGCAGCCCCTGCTCCCAGCGGTCAAACATTGCTTCACGGAATAAAGAGAGCAGGTCAACCGGGGAAGCCCTGAAAACCGGTTCCGATTTTCCTTCCGCCTGACGCTTTCGGCTTCTCCACGAATGATTTGCCCGTTGCCATGAGGACAAGGGCATGAATACTTCCGTGCGCACCGTGCCCCCGTTTAATTTCAGGATGCAAACCCAAAGAAGTGCAAATGCGGCAGCCATGGCAGGGTGGACACCGCACACGGACTTCGGCCCCCTAACTTGAGCCTGGCCGATCTTGGCGTTGGTCTTAGCTGACCTATGGCTGACCTCAATGGCCCATCGGAAGAGGTACAGGCCTAGGAGGTCGATGGCAGGCAAACTGAAATCGGTGGTCAGCAGGTATGCCTTGTGCGAATACGACTCCCGACTCCCGTCTTTGTACGCTGACGGGCGCAGGATCAGCAGGCGAAGTTGTGTCTTCTTCGTACTGTTTTTCCGCGTGACCGGACCGATCACCTTGTACTTCACGGGGCGCCTATCTCCACCGTAGACGCAATGCCCTAAATGGGACTTGATGTTCCTGTCCTCCCCCATGGCTTTTGGGGTCGGGAGCTCAGGCCCGTAGGCATGCCCGCCTGAGGTCTTCCGCCCAATGGTCTGGAGAGTTGCATCCGGCCGGACTCGTCCGACATAAAGACATCGGGGGGGCAACGAGAAAAAAACCGTGGCGTTCGTATAGGAATTATCGCCAACGACGACAAGAAGGCGGTCCGCCATGCCAGCTTCATCCATCCAACCCCGAATTCGGGTGATCGCCGCCACAGCAACATCCGGGGCAGTGGGATACCGCTGACGGAGAAGCGTCAGTTCCCGTTTCCGGCGTTCGGTCTCCTCCTTCGTCGGTCGCCCCTTCTTCTTCCGCGGCTCTCCGCTGCTCTCCTTCCTACCGCCTTTGCGCCTTGCCTCTTTGCGCCGCCGCCGAGGATAGCGCTTGGATTTCAGGTGCGGTGGCAGTCCTTCAACAGGATCAAAAGCCAGCGTGATGGCTAGGGGCTTCTTAGTCCCGGTATCCTGTACAAGTAGTGCCGCATGGAATATCGGATGGCCCAACATCAGGGCATCGTATTGCCAGGGAGGTACGAGTGGGTTGTGGCACCATCGCGTGAAGGCCATTTTTTTCCCACGTTTTGGCAACACGGTGTCGTCGATCGCGACACAAAGAGGTCCCTCCTTCGGCAGGAAGGGGATCACTGCCCTGAAGACCCCTCGAAACAATATTGGCGATGGTGCCATGCGCTCCAGACAAAGCACTCGCGTGTCTGCGCTGGAATCTGCTTCTTCTTGCCCACGCGCTCTGATTGAATCTGCGATGGTCCCGCTGACAGTCGAGAAAAGCATCCCGGCCATGACATTGATTGCACGATGCGCGGTTCGGCTTTGGCCAAACGCGGGTCCGAAGGCCTGCATGGATTCGGCCTGCCAGATTTTTCGGAGATTCTTGGCTGCTTGGAGATAGGCACGTTGCCGAATCCGAGGCAAACCCTCCCTGAGCACCCGTTGGGTGCTAGAATTTTTTTTGGCGTTCACACGACGTCCTTTCGAAAGCGGTACTAGGGCGGCGTCGAGACCGCCCTTTTTTTTAAGATCCTCAGAGGTTTCTTGTCGCCTGAATCATGTCCCCCGAGGCGTTATGGATCCTGTGCATGGCGTGCAACCGAGGTAATCCAGACAAGAGTTCAGTGGGGTGGTGACAGCACACCGCCAAAGCGTGCTATTTACGCTTTAAGATGCTGGGTCTTGCGGACATCGATCGCAGGCACTACATTACGGTGCGGAGTACATAAGACCCGCTGCCCCTGCGGGGCGCCACGTGGGCTGAAAGCCCAAGGTGGGAAT
>JANYBM010000150.1 GCA_025361125.1 Holophagaceae bacterium
TGTTCACCGCTTTCCCCTGAGCTGTGGGACCCCGTGAATAGCTCAAAACGATGTTCATGGCTTGGCCACCTTGAGCTTGAAGAGCAAGGCTGGTGAACGTTCCATGACCATATAAGCGAAGGTCTTGCCATCCGCCGACACACGGACATCCTTGATGCCCAGAATGCCTTTGGGCGAGTCGGCCTTCAATGCTTTCCAGAGTTGATCCTTCCCGCTTTTCAGATCCCGCACATGCACTTCGTAGGGAATCTGTGGACTGTTTGAACCCCAGTAGAAGCCCGAGCTGTCCTTCAACCAGCCCAGGACGCGACACCTGTTGGACTGGAAATCCAGAGGCTGGAGTTCGCCCCCCTGGAGCGGCAGGAGGTAAGTCTTGATCGCATCGGCCTCAGTGCGGAAGACAATGGCCAGACGCCCGTCCGGACTGGGCTTTTCCCTACCGCGGAAGGCGCCGAATTGTTTTTCGACCTTGCCCTCCAGCGTCATGGTTCGCAGCTGGTTTTCGCCGCTTGGGGTGCGGCTGGCGATCAGAAGCTGTTTGCCCCCGGGCAGCAGATGGGCGAAAGGATGTTCAAAGGAACCCGGAATTTGGACAGGCCGTCCCTGGCCCAAAGGGATAAGGGTGAGTCCAAATTGCTTTTCCCCCAAAGCCAACCTTGCGACTACAGCATCACCATCCGGCGATAAACCCGGAAGATCCCCTTTCCCAAGGAGGGTCGGTTCTTTGGTCTGCCGGTCCGCCAGCCATATTTCTTGTCCTCGGCTGGAGTAGATCAGACGATTTCCGGGGCCATCCATGTCTTCGATTTTCAACCCTTGGGCATCCATCAGACGTAACGGAATTCCAGCGCCCTCCCAGCTGAGTTGGACTTGTGTGGTGCCTGTACCTACCAACAGATCGCCATCAGGAAAGGCGGCCAGGAATTCCAGGGGCAGGGGCAGCCGAGCCAGGGTCTCCAGGGAGCCAGTGCGCAGGTCCACCCTGTCCACCAAAGCCTCTTGATCCCGAGTGGACTGAATCACGAAGAGCCCAGCTTTGGTCCATAGGCAATCCAAAAGATCAGGAATAGGAAAGGTCCGGCAGCTGCCGTTCGTGGGTGTCAACAGGTGCAGTTCGCTGCTTCCTGCCACTCCCCCGATGAAAGCAAGAACATTTCCATCAGGGGAGAAGGCCAGCCGAGGTTCCAGGCCAAAACCATAGGGAAGTCGGTAGATCTCCTTGCCGGCCGGGAATTCAATCACTTGCGCGGCAAGTTCGGGATGGTTGACGACCAAGGCTTGCCGCGCCCCATCCGGATGCCAGGCCATGGCGTAGACATTGTCCAGCACATCCCGGGGTGCTCCCCCCCCCGCCGGGGCCAAGGCCAACATGCCCCAAGGCTGGGTAACCGTAGAGTGCCGAAGCAGGGCCAGCTCCCCCTTGGCTGAAACCCCAAGGATGTCGTATCCATCTATCCCCATGGCTCTGGGGCGCGGGACATCCAGATCCTGAGCCATCAATTCACGGCTGCCATCCGGTTTGAGCTGGGTGAAAAGGATGCTGCGCCCGCCGGGGGCGACCACCGCGGAGGTATAAGGTTCAGGGCGTTTGAGTAAGGCTTGGAAGCCAGGCGGCTCCGGTGGCTTGGTTCCTTGGTGGCGCCCAAAGGCGAAACTCAGCAGGGCCACGAGGGGTACCAGGCCAGCCGCGGTCCACCACAGGGCCTGGCTCGCTTTGGCCTTCGGGAAGGCACCCACCGTTCCAGGCAGGGAGCCGGATAGAGGGCCGGATGGGGCTGACAGAACTGATTGGAGGTTGTAGGCCAGGTCCTTGGCGCTCTGGAACCGTGCATCCGGGAGTTTCTCGATGCAATGGGAGATGAGGTGCTCAACCAGCGGTGGGACATTCAGCGACTCGGGAAAGGAGGGAGCGTCATCCCGGAGAATCCCATGCAGGATTTCCACGGCGCTGGAGCCTTCGAAGGGTCGGTGGCCTGCGATCATTTCCCATAGCACCAGACCGAAGGCGAAGATATCGCTACGGGCATCCACAGGCTCTCCGCGAACCTGTTCCGGGCTCATGTAGCCCACCGTGCCGAGGATCACCCCTTCCCTGGTCGCGTGGCCCTTGGGCAGCGGAATGGTCTCCTGGTCGGAGCCGGACCCGCTGATTCGGAGCGCGGTCTGCTTGGCCAGCCCGAAGTCCAGGATCTTCAGCCTGCCCTCGGTGGTGATCCATAGATTGTCTGGCTTGAGATCCCGGTGGATGACGCCCTTGTCATGGGCCGCGGCAAGCCCGTGGGCCATCTGCACGGCGAGCTCGATGGCCTTGCGCGGCGTGAAGGGTCCTTGCAACAGACGCTGGCTCATGGACCCGCCTTCGAGCAATTCCATGACGACGTACGGTGTCGCTTCGTGAACTGCAAAATCGTGAATGCCCACGATATTCGGATGGTTCAGCGCCGCCACGGCCTTGGCTTCCCGCTCGAAGCGAGCCAGGGAATCTGGATTCTTTGCGACGTCCTCTGGCAGCACCTTGATGGCTACGAAGCGATCCAGCCGCGTGTCCTTCGCCTTGTAGACTTCGCCCATGCCGCCCGCGCCGATGGCGGCGAGGATCTC
>JANYBM010000166.1 GCA_025361125.1 Holophagaceae bacterium
GGTCTTGAGCCTGGGTTGGATGAAAAAGTGAGTGCTTGACGGGCGAATTTCGCGTTCCACGGGCTTGGCATGGGTGAGTTCCTGCTTGTTGATACGCCCAGTGCTGGCCCAGGTCAAGGAAAAGGCGGAGCTTCCGCCACCCTCTATGATCGGGGTGATTTTTCCCCCTGGTTTTCTGATTCATCCAAGGCCGCTAAGGCGGCTGTGGCATCGCCTCGACGCAGGCGAGAATCGCCTTGATGACTCTCGGCTGAGTAATCCACGCGCTGGGCTGCATGCCCGAGTCGCACTTGGGGCAGGCCAGCACATCCACGGCGAACACCTTCAACAGCATGGTCGCCCACGGGATCCATCGCCGCAGGATGGTCTTGCCCGTGGTGATCTGCTCGTAAGCGATGCTGTGGCCGCAGGGATCGGCATCTTCTTCCCCTGGAGCTTCAGGGACAACAAACTTGCGCATCTTGGCATTTGGCGCCAGCACGCCGAAATAATGCACCATGTGCATTAGCGGTGGTGGCACCAGCGCTGTTAAACGCGCTACAAATTCTTCACCCGAGAAGAAGATCATTCGGGTGCCATCGGACCATGGCGTTTTCAGTTCGAAAGCATACTTGCCATCCAGGGTTTCGTGAAGACGGCCGTTCGCCAACGTGGGTCGCAGCAAGTAGCGACAGAGCCGCTCTCTGTGCAACCGATTATGAGCCGACACGCTGGCCGAAATGAAGATCGGCGTGCTGGACGTGAATGCCCAGATCGACGAAGTCGCCGATGCGGTGAAACAAAAGCTCACCGCCGAATTCCTGACCTACGGCGTGTCCCTTGCCAAGCTCATCGTCGAGCCCTTCACGCTGCCGGAAGAAGTCGAAGCCATGATGGACAAGCGCACCTCGGTGGGCATGATGGCACCCGTCATGGGCGCCTACACGCAGATGCAGGTGGCCGACAGCATTCACATCGCCGCCGGCAACGAAGGCGGCGTGGCAGGCCTCGGCATGGGCGCCGGCCTTGGCTTCGGCATGGGCGGCATGATGGCCGGCCAGATGGCCCAGGCCAGCATGGGCCAGCAGCCGATGCCCGGCGGCGGCGCTCCTGCGGCGGCCCCTGCCGCTCCGGCCAAATCGCTCAAGGATGAATTGACCGAGCTGAAAGATCTCTTCGACAGCCAACTCCTGAGCCAGGCCGAGTTCGACGCCCAGCGCGCCAACATCATGAAGAAGCACGGCATGGGGTGAGGCAAGTTCGAGGTTATGAGGTATGAGCAATGATCGCGGCCCTTCGGGGCCGCTTTTGTTTTGTGCCTTATGGTTCAACAGGCAGTGTCCAACAGCAATGAGCCACGACGGCCCTGTTGTTCCAGGGTATGTTTCACGACGTCATTGACGGAGTGGTAGCACTGACTATCATTGATAGCATGGAGGCAGTCCATGCCACAGATCCTGGTCCGCAATCTCTCAGAGCGCGCCCACAATGCCCTGCGGCGGCAAGCCGTCGAGCATCACACCTCCCTCGAGGGAGAGGTACGATCCATCCTGGAAACCGCTGCCCAATCGACGGATGAGTTTGTTCTCCCCACCATGGTTGTGCCCAAGCGGCGGGGCGGGAAGACCTTGGCCCAACTTGTTTCTGAGGGGCGCAGGTGATCTACCTTGATACGACCGCCCTCGTGAAACTGCTCGTGAAAGAGGAGTTTTCTGACGAGATCAGGAAAGCGGTTGGCGGGCATTCCGTCCACACCGTTTCCATCGCCTTCGTTGAGACCCTTTCTGCACTCGCCCGGAAGGCAGAACTGTCCGAGGAGGAGCGGTTGGCTGCCACCCGAGAATTTCTTGGTTCCTGGCATCGGTTCAAGGCTGTTTCCACCGACGCCGTCCTGGAATCAGCTGGCATTCTCGCCCGCGCCCATCGGCTCCGTGGATTTGATGCAGTGCATCTTGCCGCCGCAAGGGACCTGGGAGCTCCAAGCACCACCCATTTCGCCGTTTACGACCAAGATTTGGCGAAGGCCGCAAAGAAGGAAGGGTTCTCGCTCATCACCAACCCCAAGTTCATCTTCAAATGACCAGTGTGTATTAGAGAGCCCCCTTCCCCGGGAAAGCGCGTTTGGGGCGTTTATGGCGTCGTCATAAG
>JANYBM010000064.1 GCA_025361125.1 Holophagaceae bacterium
TCGTTCTCGTAGAATTCGAGCTCCACCTGCATGTTGGGAGTGAGGAAATCCAGGTCGTCGCCCAGAACATCTTTGTTCACTTCCATCTGTTCATAGGTTTCATTGTTCATGAAGACCAGGTGGTGTCCATCGTCATAAAGAAATTCCATGACGTGCTGCTCAAGCGATGCTCTATCCACTTTTTCCGCGGACCCAAAGCGATTTTCACGATTGATGCCGTCCTTCAGGCGCTTCATCTTGGTCTGCACACGGGCCGGCAGGTTGCCAGGGGTCTGATGCTCCACGGAAATCACGCGGCAGAGCTCATTCTCAAAATTAACGATCATGCCTGCGCGGAGCTGGTTCGCATTGATGAAAGCCATGGGTTCCTCATTCATGAAGCAAAGGCGTAAAAGGCCCAGATCAGGGGCGCTAGGGTGTGTCCAGCGCTAGTTGGGTCAGACCACAACGGCGCCTCCAGCTATCGGACGCATTGCGCCCTCCTGCTCACTATGTTCGCAGAGCTGGAGCCACTATGTCGGATAAAGGACGACAAGGTGCTTTTGGATGGTGGGCGTACCAGGATTCGAACCTGGGACTTCTACCGTGTGAAGGTAGCACTCTACCGCTGAGTTATACGCCCTGAGGCCCTCTAGAATAGCGAATCCACCCGTGTTGTCTACAGCGATTCCTTGTAAGCTAAGGCGAAAATCGGCGTGTCCTGGGCCCTTAGGCCACAAAGGCCTATCCGTAGCCCCTTGGGTATGGGAACAACGAAAACACCGCGGTCTTTGAGTTTGCCAGCCGTTGCAAGCGGATCTTCAGCCGGAAGCGTGACGAAAAACCCGCCCTGCCAGGGAACTCCAGGCAATTTTTCCATCCGGAGCGCAGCACTCAGCGAATGCGCTCGCGCATTGAGTTTTTCCGACCAATGCCGGTGTTCATCCGCCAGCCTGGCCTGGGCCTTTCCATCCTTTGCCAAGCGCACCACCAGGGATTGGGGAGCCTTTGGCGCGTTGGAGAAAATCCCCCGGCAGGACATGGCCAATGCGGCCTGAAGCGAGGCATCCCGCGTCCAGGGAAACACCAGGGCCCCGACCCGGGCCCCGTAAAGGGTGAGGGTTTTGGAAACCGATAGCGATGCACCCACAAGTACCCGCCCTTCAAGCGCGAACCGCGCGTAATCCTGCAAGGCCTCCATCACCCCTGCAGGATCCGCGGCGTATTCCAGGTAGGCCAAATCCAAAAGCAGGGTGATGGGCCCCAAGTGGCAAAGCTCTCGAAGCACTTCCAGGATGGCCGCGCGACCCGCGGGACTCGTGCTGCGGCCCGTCGGATTGTGGCAGGGGTCGTTGAGCCAAACGAGCAGGCGCCCCTGTTTCACTAAGATGCTCTTGGCCTTTTCCATCAAGGCAAGAGCATCAATGGCGCGACCGGGTTCCGGAATGGGAAACGTTTCGACACGGGCCCCATTTTCTTGGGCAAGGGTGTCGTAGGGACCCCAATAGGGCGCGAGGGTCAGGACCGCTTGTCCTGGCTCCAGAAAATTACGGATGGATAAAGCCAAGGCGCCACTGCCGCCAGGGGTGGCGCAGCCCGTGCCGAAGTGGGAAAGGTCCGGCCAGTAGCGCTGCACCATGGCCGTCAAATACGCCGGATCCCCGGCAATGGGCGCGTAGGGGGCGATTTCCATGGGCGTCAATTCTCGCCACAGCTCCATGACCGTATCGAGGATCACCAATTGGCCGTTGTCATCCAGAAGCGCGCCTACGGTGGCATTGATGACGGTCTCGCCCTTCGCGGCGCGAATTCGAGCCTCTGTGTTCAGGGCGAAAATGGGATCGTCGGCGGGGAAGTCGCGTCGGGAGGGCAGCAGATTTTTGAGCATCAGGTTTCCATCTTTAGAAAACTCCAGCATAGCGATCCTCCAGTCATGCTAAGAGCATGCATTCTGTGGATTGGGCAGCTTGGGTCATTGGCGGGGCATGGCTGGTCATGCTGGGCATGCTGCACCGCAACTCAACCAAGCTCGATCAGCTTCCCGAAGCCCCGCCAACACCCAGCTACCATGGCCGTGTATGTCTCTGCATGCCCGCCAGGAATGAGGCCGCTGCCGTGGGTGGAGCTTTAGACTCATGGCTGGCCCAGGACTACCCAGGCTTCTTCCTTTGGGTAGTGGATGATGGCTCCACCGATGCCACCACCACTATCCTAGAAGAGAAATCCAGACTGCATCCCAACCGACTTCGGGTGCTCCGCAATGATTCGCTTCCCGTCGGCTGGTTGGGTAAAAATCATGCGTTGAATCTCGCCGTGCAGCAGCCTGAGGCCCTTGTCGCTGACTGGCTGCTTTTTGTGGACGCCGACGTTTATTCAACACCTGATCTGATGCGCCGGGTCTTCGCCTATCTGGATGACAAACCTGCGGACATCCTGGCCTTGCTGTTCGCGGTGGATGCGGTGGGTCTCGTGGAACGTGTGGCGGTGCCTCTGGCAGTGCCGGGGTTTCTGGCATTGGTACCGCCCCACCAGGTGCCGAATCCCCGCCACCCAGCCTTTGCGGGCATCGGGGCTTTCACACTGGTTAAACGGAGTGTTTATGACGCCATAGGTGGCCATGCCTGTGCGCCACTTGAAGCCGTGGACGACATGATGCTGGCGTACCGGATCAAGAAGGCGGGTTATATCAATCGCCTGGCTTGTGGTGGACCCATGTTGCATTTGCGCATGTATCGGGGCCTGTTGGATCTCGTGCGGGGAATGCGCAAGAATACGGCGAGTCTGCCAGGTTGGTGGGCCATTCCTGTAGCAGTCCCATTGCTGCTGGTGAGTTACCTGTCGCCCCTTTGGCTGCCATGGGTGGGGCATCCCATTCTGGGCTTCCTGGTTTGGATTCTGACCCCGGCCATCGCTGGGGATGCCTCCCAGCGCATCACAGGGAAACCCATGGACTGGATCTGGGTCTTCTGGCCTGTGAATGGCTTGATCCTGGGCGCCGGGATGCTTTGGGCCTTCTGGGACCGTGCTTGGGGGGTGAACACTTGGCGTGGGCGCAAGGTTGGGTTGAGCTGAGCACCCCATTTAAAGAAACAATCCTTGGATGAAAATATTTCTTGTTTTTTTCGCTTTTTGACTCATCCTTGTCCTATCGCCTCAATAGAAGTCCTCAAGCGGCATCCGCAGGGCCTTCATCCCACCCCACGCAGCGGTTCCGAGCGGAACCGGGTCATCATATTTTCAGTTTTCCCGCAGGAGCGCCCATGGCCGCCAGCACAGAACAAGAAGAGCGACTTAAAGTCCTGAACCGCACCCTGGCCGACATAGATCGGGCTTTCGGCAAGGGCTCCATCATGAAACTCGGCGATCGTATGAGCAACGCTGAAGGCATTGAAGTCATCTCTACGGGTTCCATCAGCCTCGATTCTGCGCTCGGTGTCGGGGGCGTTCCCAAGGGCCGCGTGATCGAGATCTATGGCCCCGAAGCCAGCGGCAAGACCACCCTTGCCCTCCACATAGTGGCCCAGGCCCAAAAGAAAGGTGGCTTGGCCGCGATCATTGACGCCGAACATGCGCTGGATCCCGAATACGCCCGGAGGCTTGGGGTGGACGTGGACAACCTCTTCATCAGCCAACCCGATAGCGGCGAGCAGGCCCTGGAAATCTGCGACCAGCTGGTTCGCAGCGGTGCCCTCGACATCATCGTCATTGATTCAGTGGCGGCGCTGGTGCCGAAAGCCGAAATAGATGGCGAGATGGGCGAAAGCCATATGGGACTGCAGGCACGGCTTATGAGCCAAGCGCTGCGCAAGATGACCGCCACCATTTCGAAGACGAATACTTGCGTGGTCTTCATCAACCAGATCCGAATGAAGATTGGTGTGATGTTCGGCAGCCCCGAGACCACAACCGGCGGCAATGCGCTGAAGTTCTACGCCTCTGTGCGGTTGGATGTGCGCAGCGTTCAAAGCATCAAAGGCAATACCGGCGATCCCCTCGTGTCCGCCAAAGACGAAGACAGCTCCGTCATCGGTAAGAAGACCAAAGTGAAGGTCGTCAAGAACAAGGTGGCGCCGCCCCTCAAGGTCGCCACCTTCGACATCATGTACGGCGAGGGTATCAGCCGTACCTCGGAACTGGTGGAACTTGGCACTCAGCTGGAGATCATCCAGAAGAGCGGCTCCTGGTACAGCTACAAGGAGTCACGTCTCGGCCAGGGAGCCGAGAACGTGAAGAAGCTATTCATCGACAACCCCGAACTCGCCGACGAAGTCGAGACTCAGATCCGCGAGAAGCTGGGGCTGAAGGTCAGCGGAAGCTAAATCGCCTCCATCAAATCACGGGCCGTTTCCATTACCTTAAACGAGTAGTACTTTGCTTCAATTCGTTGGCTAGGGCCTTAGCCTGCGATGCGTCCAGCTTTGCTAGCCTGACCAGAGCATCCTGCATCCCGGACTCGTCTCGAGCCTTAGCGCAGGCACGGATCAGGTCCGCCCACCAATCGGTCCGAAAGGGAGATAGGCCAAGAGCCGTTCGGTAGTATCGGACTGCCACTGCAAACTGGTGCAGATTCATCTGCGCCTCGCCCAAGTGCTCCCAACCTTCCGCATTGTCTGGCACGAGATCCAGCCCCCGGGTTAGGGCTTCGGTGGCTTCCTCTGCTCGTCGGGTTTCCAGCAACAGGGCACCCAGATTAAGCCAGGCAATTCCATATCGAGGACTTAGGGCCAGGGCTCGACGATACGCCGCTTCAGATTCTTGGAAGCGATTGACCAACTGCAAGCTGGCACCCAGATTGTTCCAGACTTTGGGTGAATCTTTACGCAGGGCCAGGGAACGGTCGTAAGCCTCAATGCGTTCCTGGATTCGCTCCGGTTCAAGGGCTGGCTCCAGAGAATTGGCATAGGCGAACCATGCATCAGGATCTCCCGGGGCACTTTTTAACCAAGCTCGGGTGAAGGCATCCCAGGCCGGTTGGTTGGCTGGGTTGGAGGCGAGGGTGTCAATAAAACCTGGCATTTGAAAGTCAGTCGCGAGGAATTCATCTGCTGATTTGGCACTGGGGTCGTCGATCAAATCGAGGATCCATCGCGCTGGCACCGAGAAATGGATGGCCGAGCTATTCGTGAAGATGAAGGTGGTCAGGCCCAGCAAGTGGCCAGACTCGTCGAAAAGCCCACCACCACTGGACCCGGGGGCTGTAATGGTGTTGCTTTGCAATACTTCGGATCCGAGGTAAGCCCAAAGGCCAGTGATCTTCCCTGCCGAAGGTTGCGGCCCTTGCCCGGCTGGGAACCCAATGGCAATAACGGTCTGACCGACAGTGGGTGTGGTCGCCACTATCGGCACCACTGGCAACGACAATCCCGGTACGACCAGCACACTCAAATCTCGGCGCAGGTCATCCTTCCGGGATAAAACCTGCCAGATCTGCGAGCCTGAGGAAACGCTCACACTGAGGGCTCCCGAAGTCACGTGGGCGTTGGTGGCCACCAGACCAGGACCAACCACCACGCCACTTCCTTGACGGATGGATCCCTGGCCCTGATTGGCCAGCACCTTCACAACGCTCAGGGTCGGGGGATGAGGTTCCTGGGCAACCGAAAGCGCACCCCAAAAGCAGAAGAGGGCAACAATTCGTTTGCTGCTAAACCATTGCTTCATAATAGTTTGGACCCTGAAGACAAAAGTTGGAGAGGGGGCTGCAACGCACCCTCAACCCGCAGTTCAGACCACCCATCGCGGGGTCCTACATTCGACATAAAGGCTCCAGCACTGGCGAACATAGTGGGCGGGAAGACTCCGCATCCACAAGCATAGCCAGTGGGAGCGCAGACTGCCCCAGATAGCTGGAGATGCAGTAGCGCCCTGGTCAGAAATGCGCTGGCCTGTATTCGATATGAGGCCTGCCTACGCCCTCCGGCCAACTCCGGAGCAGCACCCATCGCGTCGGCCTATGATCGGTATCGGGGGCCACAAGGGCTTCGATCTAGCTCAGAGCATAACCAATCGCTTCGGCCGTTTTGGCCGACATAGAGGCTCCAACTCCGCAAACGAAGTAAGCGGGAGGGTGCACTGCCCCCGATAGTTGAAGGGGCCGTTACGCCTTGGCCAGAAAAGCGGTGGCCAAGACGCAACAGCCCCTAATCTTCACCCTGAACGCCAAGTACGGCTTCACGCAGGTTATTGGGCAAGGGTGTGGCGGTCTGGACGGTGTTCAGAGGGGCACCTGGCGTGTTGAGGGCGTTGGCCGCTGCGGGAGTCGTGGGTCTGGGTGCTGGTTTGGGGGCTGTGTCTTGGCCCATCGCCTTCATTTGCTCAGCGGTCGCGAAAACTTCGAGCCGCTCCAGTTGCTCGGCGGTGGGAAATCCATCAAAGCGACTGCGGCGCGGACCCCAAAGGGGAATGGTTTTACCCCGGAGCTCTTGGATGCGCGGCAGACTTGGGCGGAAATAGATGCCAAGCGATTCGCCATCGGCCCTCACGAATGCAATGAGATCCACTTCGGGCAGGGCAATGGGATTGCCCTCATTCCAAGTGGCGTAGGTCAAAGTACGGCCCTGGCTATTGCGCAGTGTGCCTAAAGGCATAGGCCACGCCATGCCATCCATGGCAGGATCCAGAGCGCGATCTTGAGCCCGTAGCGCTTGCAACAGGTCCAACTGGCGTAGTTCTCGTTGGGGTTGGGCGATGGGGTGGGGGTCCTGCATATTGGCCGGCACCAGCTTTTTTTCCACCTGGGTCATGATCGTCGCCAGCAATACTTGATCGGTAGTGCCGATGACCTTCGTGGCGGCTTCCAGGAGTTTCGGCAAAAGCACCTGCGGTGCCACCAGCAGTGTGTCCGCGGTCGGAATAGCCAGGAAGTGATTCTGGCCAGGGAAAAGGTGGTCCCATAATTCCGGCAACAGCAACAGGGCCGAAGACCCCACAAAGGGGTCATGAAACGTGCTTTGGTAGATGCCACTGGGCAAACGTTCGAAACTCGCCTCTTTCGCCTTCTCGTGAAGGTTGTACAAGGCCTGGTCCACCACTTCTTCCAGGCTCGTTTCAAACAACACCGCCCAGGCTTTGGTGAGCCTGTGTTCACCAATGCGTACCCGAAGCGTCAGCCCTTCGCAGAATGGGCGATGAAAAACGCCATCGCGCTCCCCAACCCAATGCGGAACCAATTCGGGCAACACTTCGTACTGGGCGAACTTCCAGGGTTCCGGTAAAGCGATGCCAGCCTGGTGCAAGTCGGCCACTGCGTCCAGGTACGTCACGCGCTCCAGGGTGCTGAAGTGAACGAAATCTTTGGTGAGTTCGTCCAACCCAGGCAGATCTGGAGGCAGCGACCGCTCCGACAGCAGGGCGCCCAGCTCCGGGCGGGGGACTTCGTCAGTGTGTTTAAAGAACCTGGAAAACAAGGCCATGGCAGCATCTCATCCGAATCTTCCATGTTTGCGCGAAAAGGGGCTGCTGTCAGCGTCTATTCTGGAAGCTATGAAGCTGTTGGATACCTTTTCCCGCCCCTTGGGGGCCTTGCGCATCTCGGTGACGGACCGCTGCAACTTCCGCTGTCCCTATTGCATGCCCCGGGAAGTCTTTGGCGCGGATTATCCGTTCATGGACCGGTTGGATATCCTCAGATTCGAGGAAATCGAAAGGTTGGTTGGCCTTTTTGTGGGCTTGGGCGTGCGCAAGGTGAGGCTCACGGGTGGGGAACCCTTGTTGAGAAAAAGCCTCCCGGATCTCGTGGCGCGTATCGTACGAATTCCGGGCGTTGATGATCTGGCCCTCACGACGAATGGGGTGCTCTTGCCGGAATTTGCTCAGGCTTTGAAGGATGCAGGGCTTAAACGATTGACCGTGAGCCTCGACACATTGAATGCCGACAGATTCAGAAAACTAAGCGATTCGGAAATTCCGCTTACGCGTGTGCTCTCAGGTCTTGCAGCCGCTCGCAGCGCAGGATTCGCCCCCATCAAGCTCAATTGCGTGCTGCAACGCGGCATCAATGAGGATGAAATCCTGAATCTTGCAACCTTCGCGCGGGAGGGCGGGCACATCCTGCGTTTCATCGAATTCATGGATGTGGGCACCCAGAACGGCTGGAAACTGGATGCGGTCGTGCCCATAGACGAAGTCCTGGCCAAAATAACAGCTTTAGGGGAGATCGAGCCCATCGAAGATTCCAAGACCGGGCGCGTGGCGGAACGCTGGCGCTATCGCGATGGCTCGGGAGAATTCGGTGTCATCGCCTCGGTCACGAAAGCATTTTGCGGAGGCTGCGACCGGGCGCGCCTCAGCGCCGAAGGAGCCCTCTATACCTGCCTGTTCGCCGGGTCTGGCGTCAACCTGAAAACAGCGCTCAGAAATGGGTCCAGCGACTCCGACCTTCGTGCCCTCATTGTGAGCTCATGGAAGCGGCGCGATGACCACTATTCCGAGCTGCGCAGCTCCAACACCCCACCCACGCGGAAAGTGGAAATGTTTCACATTGGTGGATAGGCAAGCTGATTCACGGCTTACATGTTCAATTCCGCCCAAGCTCTTCCAGGAAAATCGGGTGTCTCAAGGTGGAACATCCGCAGCAAAAGGATCATTTGGGCGCGGTGGTGGGTTTCTTCCAATAGCATCAGACGTAAATAGTTTTCGGGCGTGGACACATTCCCGAATTCGGTCTGGAAGGGCTTTTGAAGATCCGCAGTGTGGAGATCCGCCAGCATGATCTGGCAACGGCGGGTGTGGAGGTCCCAGGCTTGCAGCAGATCAGAGGTACCACCGATCGCAGACCAGGGTTCAGTTGCAAAGATTGCCTTTAGCGCTTCCGGATCACGACCCGTCAGGGTACAAACGATGCTTTCCCGGATGAGAGCGATGTGAGTGAGCTGCTCGCGCAGGGTCATGAGATGAAGTACCGGATGTAAATCCCACAATCGCAACTCTGCCTCGGGCACGGCTCGGATCACGGCGGCGGTGTGGGCCGTAGCGACACCGAAGGGCCGCAACTCCATACGGCTCATCCCAAAATTTCCTTCACTGACTTCAGGCAGGACACCCATACGTCATCAGAGGTCTCCTCTAAATAGAATTCAACCGCAAGGCCAGCGGGGTGGGCTTCTTCGTGAGCAGACCAAGCCTCGAAAAGAGCGTCCAGCTTGGTGGTATCCATTTTATCTCGACGGTATTTATGGGATTTTCGAACCCGGTCCGGATCTGGCCCCCGCATGCTTACGCCATGTTTGGGTGAAGCGTGAAAATAACAAACCTGGCACCAGTGATCGGCGATGAATTGGTTGAAGTGCAGGAATACTCCGTGGGTCGATTGGGTCAAGTCCAACACGCGTTCCTTGCTTTTCCAGGCCGAGACCCATTTGTTCAGCAAGCCCTCCAACCGCTGGCGATCCGCCGGGTGGCGCACGGAGCCTCGACTTGCAGCCAGAAAATCTTGAAGGGCGAGCGTGTTCGGGTCCAACGGCAGCTCCAGGATGTGAGACGGCCCTAAGGATCGCTCCGATCGAAGGAACCGTCCATCACCAAGCCCCAAGCCCTATAATGCAGTGATCCTCCCGATCCTTCCGTTGTGAGCCCATGCGCCTGCCCTGGTTTTCAAAATCTCCGCCTGTCATGCGGGAACACCCCTTCCTCACGGCATTGGGGATACTCTTCTTTGGTCTTGGCCTATCCGTCACCATCAGCGTGATAGGCCAGCGACATGCCAGTGAACGCATCCAGGCTCGCGTGGACCGTCAGGTGCAGCGGACCTATCTTTCCATGCAGGAGCACCTGTTCACCTATGAGGGTCTACTGCGAGGAGGGCGTGGGCTCTTCGAAGTGCGCACGAAAATTGCGGAGGATGATTGGCGCCGTTTCGTGGAGGAATTGGACCTTCCACACCGGTATCCGTCGGTCAAGGGGCTCGCCTATATCGAACCCGTTCCCGGCGATAAAGGTGAACGATTCCTGATCCGATATTCGGAACCAGTGCTGCTGAATCCCAATGCCGTCGGCTATGACATCGGGCTTGATCCGGAACAGCGTGGGGCGGCGATTCGTGCCATGGAATCAGGTCAGAGCGCGATTACTGCGCCGATTTACTTCAAAGACTCTGGGCGGGAACGCCCCGCATTTGGCCTGCTCTTGCCAGTCTACATGCCGGGCACCATGGCCTTCACACCTGCAGCCCGAAGAGCGGCGCACCTGGGTTGGATTTCTGCGGCGATTTATCTGGACACCATGATGGACGAGGTCATGCGGGAGATGGAC
This sequence comes from Holophagaceae bacterium, assembly GCA_025361125.1. GTDB lineage: Bacteria > Acidobacteriota > Holophagae > Holophagales > Holophagaceae > JANXPB01. Next base: position 10,228 of record JANYBM010000064.1, read on the forward strand.
CCGGATTTCGGGACCCAGATCTTCGGTGGCAACCATCCGGTGCATGGCAATCTGGCTTATCAGCACAATACGGGGGCGCTGAAAGGCCACCGCAGCATCACGCCACCCCGTCAATTGGATTTCAAATGGGGCGACCGGGCCTGGGTCGGGCGGGTAACGCCCTTGCCCAGTTTTGATCAGACCGCGGATTATCGCTGGCCTACCTGGGCGCTTATCACAGGCTCCGTCATCTCCCTTCTGTTGGCAGGTTTGACCTGGTCCCTGATCTCCACTCGGGCAAGGGCCGTGGCAATGTCAAAAAGCATGACCCGCGCCCTGGAAGAAGCCCTCCGTCGCCATGAAAGCCATGTGGAAAACACCCCCCTGGCAGTGATGGAATGGGACCCGGAAGGCAAGGTGCGTACCTGGAATCCAGCAGCTAGCCGCATTTTTGGCTACACCGAAGCAGAAGCCCTGGGCCGCGGCGTCGTTGAACTGCTTGCGCTGACGGAAGGGCCTGGCAGCCTGGCGACAACACTGGAAAACATTGCATGGTCAAAGGCTGGAACCCACAGCTCCTTGGAATGCCGCGCGAAAAATGGCCACACAATCATTTGTGGCTGGTACAGCGCGCCCCTCCTGGGAGAGGACGGAGAATTCCTGGGGGCAACCACGCTCATCGAAGATCTCACCTCCGCAAGACAGCGGGAGGAAGCGCTTCGCCAGGGCCAGAAGCTTGAGAGTCTGGGCCTTCTGGCCGGCGGCATAGCCCACGACTTCAACAACATCCTGACGGCGCTTTTGGGGAATCTGGACGCCGCGGTGGAGGCCACCGACGAGCGATCACCGGCCATGGAACATCTCCTCAAAGCCATCACCAGCGCCGAACGGGCCGGGGATCTTTCCACCCAAATTCTTGTCTACAGTGGCAAAGGTGCCTTCACCACCAAGGAAGTGCTGCTCAACCATGTAGTAGAAGAAATGACGGAATTGCTGGCGATCTCGCGCCCACCAGGCATCACACTTCGATTGCAGCTCGCGCCGGATCTGCCCTTCATCCAGGCCGACCCCATACAAATGCAACAGGTGGTGATGAACTTGATCCTCAATGCCACGGAGGCATTCGAAGGTTCAAGAATAATTGGCACTCCAGAATGCATCATTACCCTCACGACCTCTCATCGCGTGTATTCCGACGTTGAATTGGAAACGGCCTTTGCGGGTCAGGACCTGCTTCCTGGTCCCTACGTTTCGCTGCGAGTGAAAGACAGCGGGTGTGGCATGGAGGAAGCAACCCTCATTCGAATTTTTGATCCATTCTTCACCACCAAAGCCACCGGTAGAGGCCTCGGGCTAGCAACCTTGCAGGGTATTCTGAAGGCCCATCATGGTGGCCTCTGGGTGAACAGCAAGCCTGAAGCTGGGACGACCTTCAACCTGCTCTTCCCCGCCGCCGAGGCCATGCCTGCACTATCCAGGAAGAATGCCAGCGGTGGTTATGAAAGTGAAGGCACCGTTCTGTTGGCGGACGATGAAGAAGCCATCCTGACCATCACCGCCTTGGCCCTGTCAAAGGCCGGCTTTGAAGTACTTACCGCAGCTAATGGCCTGGATGCTTTGAAACAATTTGCCTCCAACTCGGAAATCATCCGGTGTGCGTTGATTGACGAAGTCATGCCTGGCATGAGCGGCGCCGAATTGATGCAAGCCATGCGGGCCATGAAGCCAGAGCTTCGCGTCGTTCTATGCAGTGGCTATAGCGAGTCCGGTATTGTGAATGCTGCTCCGAATAATTCAATCGCAGCCGCTGATGCTTTCCTGCAAAAGCCCTACCGCACAGCAGATATGGTGGATCTGATCCGGAAGGTGATAGGGAGTTGATCAAGACTGGAGATAGACCTCCGCGCCCTTTTCCACAAACTCTTTGGCCATCTCTTCCATGCCCTTGGCCACGGCATCTTGTTCACTCAAGCCTTGTTCCGCAGCATAGCGGCGGACGTCATCGGTGATGCTCATGGAGCAGAAATGCGGGCCGCACATGGAACAGAAATGGGCATTTTTCGCGCCCTCGGCAGGGAGGGTTTCATCATGGAATTCCCGCGCGGTATCAGGATCCAAACTGAGATTGAACTGGTCCTCCCAGCGGAACTCGAAGCGGGCCTTCGAGAGCGCGTTGTCGCGCACCTGGGCGCCTGGATGCCCCTTGGCGAGATCCGCGGCGTGGGCGGCGATCTTATAGGTGATCACGCCATCCTTCACGTCCTTCTTGTTCGGAAGCCCGAGGTGTTCCTTCGGGGTCACGTAGCAAAGCATGGCGCAGCCGAACCATCCGATCATGGCGGCGCCGATGCCTGACGTGATGTGGTCGTAGCCTGGTGCGATGTCCGTGGTAAGCGGTCCCAGCGTGTAAAACGGTGCCTCGTCGCAGACTTCCAACTGCTTGGTCATGTTCTCCTGGATCAGGTGCATGGGCACGTGGCCGGGGCCCTCGATCATCGTCTGTACATCGTGCTTCCAGGCGATCTTCGTGAGTTCGCCAAGGGTCTCCAATTCACCGAACTGCGCCTCATCGTTGGCGTCGGCGATGCAACCGGGCCGCAGGCCATCGCCCAGGGAAAAACTCACATCGTAGGCCTTCATGATGTCGCAGATGTCTTCGAAATGCGTGTAGAGGAAGTTCTCCTGATGGTGCGCCAGGCACCATTTCGCGAGGATCGAACCGCCACGGCTCACGATGCCCGTCACCCGCTTGGCGGTGAGCGGAACGTAGCGCAGGCGTACGCCCGCGTGGATCGTGAAATAGTCCACGCCCTGCTCCGCCTGCTCGATAAGCGTATCCCTGAACAGTTCCCAGGTCAGATCCTCGGCCTTGCCATTGACCTTTTCCAGCGCCTGGTAGATGGGCACGGTGCCAATGGGCACGGGGCTGTTGCGCAGGATCCATTCGCGAGTCTCATGGATGTTTTTTCCAGTGGAAAGATCCATGACCGTATCGGCGCCCCAGCGGGTGGCCCAGGCCATTTTTTCAACCTCTTCCTCGATGCTTGATGCCACCGCTGAATTGCCGATGTTGGCATTGATCTTCACCAGGAAATTCCGGCCGATGATCATGGGCTCGCTTTCCGGGTGGTTGATGTTGGCGGGGATGATGGCGCGGCCGCGTGCCACTTCGTCCCGAACAAACTCAGGGGTGATGGGGCTCTTGATGCTGGCCGCGTCCAACCCCAGGTTTTCCCTGATGGCAATGTATTCCATCTCCGGTGTGACGATGCCTTGGCGGGCATAGTGCATCTGGCTCACATTCTTCCCGGACTTGGCGCGCAGGGGCCTGCGTTCTGCGTGGAAGCGGATAGCGTCCAGATCCGCGTCGCGTTCCCGCAATTTACGATACAGGCTCGTGGCTCCGGGCAATTCTTCCACGTCACCGCGACCCAGGATCCAATCCTGCCGCAGGGCTGGAAGGCCTTTGGCGATGTCTATGGCTGCGCTGCCGTCGGTATAGGGGCCAGAGGTGTCATAGACCACCACGGCTTCATTTTCAATGAGCTTCCCGTCGTAATCCCGCGTGGACTGGCAAGTGATTTCCCGCATGGGCACTTTGACACCAGGCCGAATTCCCCCGACGAATATTTTTTTAGAGGCCGGGAAGGGCCGCAGGCAAGTTTCCAGGGTGGAATCAGCGACAGGGCTTTTATCGGAGGGCGACATAGGGACTCCAAGGACCAAACAAGACCAGTTTAAGCCGTCGCGGCAAAACACCTTAGTCATTCGATTGGCAATTCGGCATAGAGGCTCCAACTCTGCGAATGATAGTGCGCAGGAGGGCGCCCTGCACCCGATAGGTGGAAGGGCCGTAACGCACTGGTCAGAAGGGTGCGGGCCAGTGCGTAACCGCCCCTAATATGTATCGTGGGGGGAACCGCCAACTCGCTTCGCTCACTACGTCCCCCAGGGACCCCCCACCTCTTGGCGGGGACCCTCGCATGAGGTCTATGGTTCATCTGCCCATTGTGGCGAAGGTCAGACCGCCACCCTCCAAGATCGCTGATGGACCGAACCTGTTCTGGTTTGGTCGCATCTTGCAGGGGTAGCGCTACAATTATGAATTGGAGTATCCATGCAAATTCTCAAGGCAGTGGCGATCACGTTTCTGGTGGGTGAGTTGGCCTTTGCCTTTCAGATCCCCGAGGATCCTGTGCTGAAGGCCCGGACCCAGCGCGCTCAGGCCCAAGGCATCTCCGATGGCGACCTGCCCCCGGTCCCCAGGGCTATCGCCGAACCACCCCCCCTTCCCGCCCCTGAAACAAATTACAAAGACACCCGCAAGGGCAGGTCGGTACGCGCCAGTCGGTCAACACGGGCCAAGAAAGGCCAGCGAGCCACCAAACACAGGGTTCATGCCACAGTAAAACGTCGGGTCAAGACGCAGCATTGATGACTCTGATGACTCTGATGAACCTGATGACCCTGATGATCCAAGTCTACTGATGATGCGAATTGGGCTCCTGACCTCGGGCGGCGACGCCCCCGGAATGAATGCAGCAATCCGCGCTGTCGTAAGGCAGGCAGATGCTTTGGAAATCGAAGTCATTGGTATTCGCCAGGGCTTTCAGGGCTTGGTGAATCAGGACTGGGAACCCCTGCCCTCACGGGCTTGCGCCAACATTCTGCAGCGGGGCGGGACGGTTCTGCACACGGCCCGATGCGAGGCTTTCTACGATCCGGCCGTGCGTGCGGTAGCAGCGGCGGGGTTGCAGGATGCAGGCATAGAAGCCTTGGTCATCATCGGTGGTGACGGCTCTTTTACCGGCGCAGAACTGCTCAATCGCAGCAATGGAATCAAGTGCGCGGGCATTCCAGGCACCATTGACAACGATTTGCCTGGCACCGAGCGAACGCTTGGATTCGATACGGCGCTCAACACCGCCGTAGAAGCCATTGACCGCATCCGTGACACCGCGTCTAGCCACGAACGCCTTTTTCTCGTGGAAGTCATGGGGCGCCGCAGTGGCATGTTGGCGGTACACACGGCCATCGCCTGTGGGGCGGAAGCCGTGTTGTATCCCGAAAGTGAAGAAGACAATTACGAGACCCTGGTCCAGCAGCTCAAATCCAATTGGGCCCGAGGCAAACTCAGTTCCATCGTGGTGGTGGCCGAGGGTGATCAATCCGTTGGTGCATCCCACCTCATCGGCGGCGGAGCGGCCTTCCGCATCGGTGAGCGGCTCAAGCGGGAATACAACCTCGATCTGCGGGTGGTGGTGCTAGGTCACATCCAGCGGGGAGGCAGTCCTTCCGCCCTGGACAGGATTTGGGGCAGCCGCTGGGGCTGCGAGGCGGTGATCCGACTTCAGGCTGGAGAAGACGCTTTTTATTTGGGCACCCATGCGGGGGAGATGGTGGCGAGACCTCTCTCCTACGTGCTGGGGCCCCGGCCGGAACCACCCAAGGAACTGAGCGCCATGGTGCGTGTACTCGCCCGGTGAGCCCTTCTCCGGTGCCTGACAAGTTTAGGCCATTTGCAATGCTTGAATCCCTCGATCAGAACTACACGCGCAGAGGTTCCCAGAGAAGACCGAGGTTCGCAAAGAAAAATAGGCTGCTCGAAAAGCCTCTGCGCACCTCTCCCCCCCTGCGAACCTCCAGGAGTATTTTTTTTCGATAGCACCATCACACTTTCAGAGCACGCAATATAGCCTTGGCACACCCTTCCATCGGATAAGGTTTCATCATGGAAAACACACATCAGAAAATCGCAGTGGTCATGGCCGGGGGCAAAGGGACGCGTTTTTGGCCGCGCTCGCGCTCACGGCGCCCCAAACAATTCCTGGCCATCGCCGGAAAGGAAACACTTTTGCACCAGACCGTGCATAGACTCGACCGAGCCTTTGAGCCACAGCATATTTTCATCGTCACCACCCGCGAATTGGCCGATGAAACCAGGAGGATGCTGCCGGAACTACCCCCAGAAAATATCCTGGTGGAGCCGGAAGGCCGCAACACCGCACCCTGCCTAGCCTTGAGCCTGGTAGAAATAGAGCGGCGCATTCCCAAAGGCGTGATGGTGGTGCTTAGTGCAGATCATTGGATCGGAGATACCGAAGCCTTCATCGAGGACGTTGAAACGGCGGTGAAGCATGCGGCGACCACCGGGGAATTGGTGGTTTTCGGCATCAAGCCCACCTATCCCGAAACAGGCTATGGCTATATCGAGGTGAATGACAGTGGGCATGATCTCGTGCAGAAGGTCTTCGCCTTCCGCGAAAAACCGCCCATGGACATGGCGCTGAAATACCTTGAATCAGGTTGTCATTACTGGAATGCGGGCATGTTCGTCTGGACCCTTCAAGACTTTCGCAAGGCGCTACTACAACATTGTCCGGACGTGCTCACGCCCTTGGATGCATGGGCGGACCAGGGCGCCGACGAGGTCGCCCTGCCTGTAATTTATGGGCTATTACCGCAAGTCGCCATTGATGTCGCACTCATGGAGAAGGCCCAAAACGTGGCTCTGGTTTCAACCCATTTCCGCTGGTCAGATGTGGGCTCCTGGCCTGCCGCCATTGAATTCCAGGACCCTGATGCGAATGGCAACGTAGTGCAGGGCCAAGCCATCTTGCTGGATGTGAACAATTCCGCCATTTTCGGAAGCACTCGGCTCATCGCCGCCAGCGGCATCAGCGATCTCATCATCGTGGACGAGCCTGATGCCCTGCTCATCTGCCACCGCGATAAAGCCCAATCCGTGAAACAGATCGTGGATCGTCTGAAGCAAGCTGGACGGGAAGACCTGCTTTAAGCGTTATGAGGAGTGGGTTCTGTGAGTTGCCACCTGGTGCCGTCGAACTGTAAGTCCTGGCCAGAAAGCATTTTGGAGCTTGGTTGAACGCGGGAGGCATCAAACTGAGCCTTTGCCCGCCATCCACCATAAATAAGCATGGCGACCGCCAGAGTAAAGAAACCTAGGCGCAAAGCCACGGTGGTTTTCCTTCCAGTCACGGCGGAAAAACAGTGACTCAACCAGGGCGCCCCTAGGCCTACCAGCACTGCAGCATAGAGTGGAAACGAAAAGGGATGAAGGCTCCAGGCATCCCGGTATTGGCCATGGGAGATGGCGCAAAAGGCCCGCGTAAGCCCACAGCCCGGGCAGGACAGGCCCGTGAGGGAATGAAACGCACAAGTATCAATCCCAGAAAAACCCCCGGCTGGGAGTACCAGGCTGACCAACAGAACGCCAAGGCTGGCTACCGATAACAGAACCGCGCTTTCGGGGAAGCGGAGTTTCCCGTCGGCGCGGTGGTTGACCCATGAAGACATATCACCCCTGGAAAGCGGCCTTGACCTCAGGTTTGAGGAGCACGATGAGTGCCCAGATTCCTAGGGGGAGGCCAAATAAGCAGCACGGGGAGACGCACGGGATCATGGCGATGATAGCGGCGGCCATGGCGAACCCATAGCTCTCGGCATTTTTCATCTTGGAGGCGCCCATGAACACCACCACAGCCATGACGATACCGATGACACTGAACATGACACCGATGCCGCCCGAGAGCATGCTGGGCATGCCACGGGTACCGCGCATCATGGCGCCCATGCCAGCGCCCATGAGATTCAAAATTAAGCTCAGCACCTGCCATGCCGCCCCGATGCCGGCGGTGACCAACAAGCCAATGGCTGGCCCCTTGAGTTGCTCTATGGCCGCAGCGCGGTTGCCATCAGGTTCGTAGTTCATGGGCTTCCCCCTCGGATACTACCGATCCACTTTGATGACCTCAGATTTGGCGATCATGTCGCTAAGGCTGATACGTTCATCGCCTTTGATTGCCAAAACAATGAGATTGAGCGCGAAAAAATTACCAAACTGGCGAAGGATCGCGGGCACCAGCTCCAAGCGACCCGTGGGATTCCCAAGGGGCACCACCCTGAGTTTCTGCATCTTTTTCCCAATGCTTGCACCATGTTTGGATACGCAGTAAGGGATGAAATAGAAGTAGTAGACCAACTGAAGGGGAAAATTGATAAAGACCCAGAAGCACCCAACGATGGGGATGAATTGAGGAATCGTGAGGATGAGGGAGGGCACCCAATCAATGATCGTGGCTACTAATCGTTCTCCCAATTCCCCACGTTGACCCGTGGGAACGGCATCATCAGGAATCAGGGGCAGGTAGGCATCCAGCATGGCGGCTCCGGGAAATGGGTAGGGAATGGAAGGCGCAGGAATTCAAAGGTATGTGTATCAGGCCCTGGAGCAGGTGGCGGTTTTGTCCACCATGCTGATGATCTTGAAAAGCATGGGCATGGAGTATTCGTTCTCGGGAATGGTTTCTCCGGCTTTCAGGCGTTCGGCTGTCTGATAGGCATCAATGATGCTCATGATGCCAATAATCAAGCCCGGTAGGATGCAAAGGATCTCGCCAATGAATGTTGCCAAGAGGGTGAAGAGCCATTTCCGCTGCTGGCCATTGACGACCAGGTGCCCGATTCCGAAGACCAGGCACAAAAGCGCTGCAACTACGGGGTTCGCATCGGGTTTGGTGATGGTGTTCTGGCTCACTGGGGCCTCCGAGAAATGGGCGCAAGGGCCCAAGGTTACAAACGGGCTAGCGGGCTATCGGTCTACCTTGATGACGATTGTTTTAGTGATCATGTCATGAACAGCTTTGCGTTCAGCGCCAAAAACCAGCAGATAGCCAACGCCGAAATTAGCGATGTGGCAGATCTGACGGATAAGGGCCTGGCCAAAGGTCAGACGGCCATGGGGATCATCCTCCGGTACGATGCGCAGTTTCATCATTTTCTTGCCAGGTGTAGCCCCGTACTTGGAGATGCACTTGATCAAGAAAACGAAGTATCCAAGACCTACCGCGAGTTCGGCCACGGACCAGATGCAGCCAAGGATGATTGAGATCTTGGCCAGGATGAAGCCAATGACCATCATTGCGATCATCGCGACCATGATCGGTACGCTATCGATGACCGCCGCGATGAGCCGGGTGATGAAATCCCCGCGCTCGCCCGTGGGCTGGGCATCGTCAGGTATAGGCGGAAGGAACTTGCCAAGAAACCCCGAGGATTGAGCCGCCGGGGCGGCAGGGAATCCACTATGAGTGACTGGAGTGACTGGCGTGACTGGCGCGACTGGTGCGACCGACACGATGGGCGCTGGTGCACCATAAGGCCGTGCGGGCGTGGAAGCCGGCGGGGGCATGGAACCGGGTTGGGGCACAGCGCCGGGATCGGTGAAATGGCCGAATTCTGGAGCCCTGGATTCAGGCATGTGCTGCATGGGTGCCGGCGAGGTGTCAGTGGGGGAGGGGGGGGGCTGCGACATCATTGAAGGTATTGGCGGTGGCGGCGCGGAGTGTGGAATGGCGGGGGGACCCGATGGAACGCCGACGGTCCCATGAACCTGGGCCATCTGTTCTGGGCTCATGCGGACGGTGCCGGTCGCCGCGGGTTCCGGGGTGCCCATCCGCTGCACGGCCACCGTGGCGTTTTCCTGGGCGGGATCCATGAAGGTGATCTGAATTTGGCCCAGGGTCACCCGGTCGCCATCTCTCAGGGGCGAAGTCTGCACGCGGCTACCGTTTAGCAGCACGCCATTGCTGCTTTGCAGATCCTGGACCTCATAGCCACTGCCTGTTTGGCGGATCACCGCATGGTGGCGGGAGATGCTTGGGTCCGCCAAGCGCAGGGTGTTGTCCAACTCCCGTCCTATATGGACTTCGTTGTCCACCATCTCGAATTCACGAACCCCCACACTCTCGTGCACCAGAAGTTTCGCCATGATGTCCTCAAAAAAGCATTGGTTTGATGCTGAAGTGTAGTTGGGCTGTGGTCGGGATGCAAAGAAGAAGGAAACTTTTCCAAACATGTTTCAATAGCCCTGGTCCTGGTCTTGTCTCAAAAGCTTGACCTGGGGCCATATCCTGCACCAATCTTGCGGAAACGAACCCCCTGACCCCGGAGGCAGCATGGTCCTCTTCAATGCGGCCACCAAAGAGCTCACCGCCAAAATCGTCTACTACGGCCCTGGACTCTGCGGAAAAACCACGAATCTCCAAAAGATCTATGATTCCCTTCCCGGCGACGGCCGCGGAAAGATGCTGAGTCTCGCCACCCAAACAGACCGCACCTTGTTTTTCGATTTCCTGCCCATCGAACTGGGCACCATCCGTGGCATGAAAACCCGCATCCAGCTTTACACAGTCCCAGGGCAGGTCTTTTACGACGCCACGCGGAAACTGGTGTTGCGCGGCGCCGATGCCGTTGTGTTTGTGGCGGACTCTCAAGCTCCCGCGCTGCTGACGAACAAGGAGAGCTTTCAGAATCTCATCGAGAATCTGAAAGACCAGGGAACTGATCTGGAGAAAATCCCGCACGTCATCCAATGGAACAAGCGAGACACACCCAACGCGCTGCCCGTGGAGACCCTCGACAAAGAGATCAACCGCTTCCATGCGCCGACTTTCGAGGCTTGTGCCATGAAGGGCGATGGCGTGCGGGAGACCCTTTCCGGCGTGGCCAAGCTGGTACTGAAACACCTTGCAGATAAATACGGTGGCGGCGTGGTCGAGGCTCCTGCCCTGGCTGCCATGGCTGCTCTGACAGCACCGGCCCACACACCCATGCCCGAGGCCCCAGCCCCTCCCAAGGAAGAGTCCAAGCCTTTAGAGGTGGAGGAGCTTTCCGCAGGTGAAATGATTGAAGAGCTGGAAGATGCTCCCCTTGCCACCATGGGCGGCGGCATGCAAGGCGACGCGGCGCCCATCCACGTGCCCCACACCCCCAATGTGAGCACCGTGGAAGTCCCTGTGGTGTTGGACCGTAGCCTGTTCAGCGGGGATTCACCCGTGGAAATCCGGCTGAAGCTGTACATCAAATAGGCTATGAGCCTTGAGCCATGAGCCGGTACTCAAAACAGCGCACCTTTCTAGGCGCTGAAGCCGACGCGCTCCTGCGCACGAAGCGTGTGGTGGTCGTAGGTCTTGGTGCGTTGGGATCGGTGATCGCGCCCTGGCTGGCGCGGGCCGGCGTGGGACACCTTACGTTGCTAGACCGCGATCTCGTGGAACGCAGCAACCTACAACGGCAACTGCTTTACACGGAAGATGATCTTGGTCAGCCCAAGGCGGAAGTGGCGGCAGCAAGGCTTTCCAGGGCCAATACTGAAATCGAATTGCGGCCCATCGTGGCGGATCTCACATCAGGCAATGCGCGGGAACTGCTTTCGGGCTTCGACCTGATCTGTGATGGAACCGACAATTTCGAAGCCCGGTTCCTCATCAACGATGTGGCAATTCTCACTGGCACACCGTGGATCTATGCCGGCGCCATCGGTGCGGAAGGAGTGGTTTGGCCGATTCAAGTACCCCACACACCCTGCCTGCGCTGTCTCATTGAAGAGCCGCCAGCTTTTGGCGATGTGGATACCTGCGACACGGCTGGCGTACTGGGTCCCACCGCGGGCGTCATCGGCTCCTGGGCTTCGCTGGAGGCTCTGAAAATACTCACGGGCAAGCTCCCGAGCCGTGAATTGGTCCGTTTCAACCTCTGGGATGATGAGCGGCAGTTCCTCCATCCTCCCAAAACCCGCTGCCGCTATTGCACAGAGAAAATCACCGAATTCCTGGACGCGCGTTGGACCATGAAGGCCTCTGAGCTCTGCGGCTTGGAGGGAGTGCAGATTCGCGTGAACCCACCCGGAAAACTCGATTTCGATGCCCTCCAAGTGCGCCTGGAGATCCGCAGCGGAAGCCCCTGGAGCCAGCGGGGCATGACCCTCAAGGGGTGCGATGGGGGATGGGATATCACCCTGTTCCAAGACGGGCGTGCGATGATCCACGGACCCGCGACGCCAGAGCGGGCAAGGAGTTGGTATACCGAAGTGGTGGGCTGCTGATGCACCTTCTCATGGCTTCCCGCAACCCAGGTAAACTCCGCGAATTGGCGGGACTGCTGCAGGGAATCACGCTCATGCCCTGGCCCATTGAAGCACCTGAGATCCCCGAGGATGGCGCTTTCTTCCGAGACAATGCGAGTCACAAGGCAGCTTTCGCAAGAGACTGGTGGCGACTGCACGGCACCGTATCCGTGGACGCTGTTTTAGCCGATGATTCAGGGCTGTGCGTGGACGCGCTCTGGGGCGGACCCGGTGTGTTATCGGCGCGATTCGCCAGTGGCCTTCCCAACGACGATAAGAATCGTACCTTGCTCGCGATGTTACCGCCGGATGCCACGCGGACTGCCCGCTTCGTATGCGTGCTGGCTCTGGCGCCAATGCCTGAAGGTGACCTGCGTTTCTTTGAAGCCAGCGTCGAGGGTTCGTTGGCCATGGAACCACATGGTCAGCAGGGTTTCGGCTACGATCCCATCTTCATGCCTGCAGGCTTTGACCAGACTTTTGGCGAGCTATCGGATGCTGTGAAGGCCCGGCTCAGCCATCGAGCAAAGGCAGCTCGGGCTCTGCGGGAAGCTCTGGCAACTCTGGCAGCGGGACACTGAAGCCCCCTTCCCGCAGGGCGATGGCCCGCTGGAAAGCGAGGAGAACCGCGGTGCGCACGCGCAGGTAACTTGTATCGGTGACCTTGGACGCGAAGCTCAAGGTGGAGACCACGTACCAACCACCGGCAGGCAATTGTTGCGGCGCGCTGATCTGGATCTTGGGTGGGAGGATCGCCGAGGAGCTACCCTCCCGCAGATCCAGTGAGATTTTTTCGGACCAGGCCTGAAGCGGCTCCACCAGCTGCCCCGCAGCCTCTTCGGACTCGGCCGTCACGCGCCCATACATCGTGAAAAAGAGGCGCATCTGGGGCGGCTCGATGCTCGAATTCATGAAGCCCGCCATGCTGGCGATCTGTTGGAAATCCTTTTGCAGCGCAAGCAGCTTGGGACTGGGTTGAAGGGGTTGCCGGGTAGCCATCAACCTTAGAATGTCACGAACTGGTTGAATGATTCGTCAACAAAGGTCAGGCCTACCCGGCCATCATGGTCTGGTGATCCCCCTATTCCTGATGAGACATGGCCCCACGGAGGCTTCCAGCCTTGGCGCACCGCTGGGCCGGATGGATTCCCCTGTGAGTCTAGTGGGGCTGGAGGCTTGGCCCGCCATCAAGCACGAATTGCTGGCCTCAGGTATTCAGCGGGTACTTACCTCGGATTTGGCGAGAGCGAGAGTCCATGCCTTGGATCTGGGTCTGCCCACCCTTGTGTTGCCAGACCTCGGCGAACAGGATTTCGGTTCCTGGGAGGGAATCCCCTGGCAGGAGATCAAGGGGGCTGAACCCTTCTTTGCCAATCCTGTACTGGGCACACCGCCCGGTGGCGAAAGCTTCGCCCACTGTGCCAGCCGTGCCTTGCTGGCGTTCCAGGGTGCCATGGGCGGCGACGCACCCACCTTGGTGTTCACCCATGGCGGTCCCTTGAGGGCGATCCTTTCGCATTTCATGGGTCTTCCATTGCATCGGGCGTTGGATCTTGCTTGGCAACCCTACGGGATTTCAAAATTGGAAATTCATAGCTCCAACCGCGCGGTGCTGCGCTATCACAACCGACCCATGCCAACCAGATTGTAGTCGGCAGGCTGTTGGCGTTTGAAATAGGCCCGAGGGGCTGCACCTGGGTCTATTGCACAGCCAACCGCCCCTCGCCACTTTGGCTTGCCAATCGGGTGCATCCCTGAAACTCTGAATTCCGACAACGTGTGCTGGATGCACGGGAAGCCGGTTAGATTCCGGCGCTGCCCCGCAACGGTATGCACCCCACGGAAGAACAAGTTCCGTGGGAGGCCCGGCCCGGAAGCGATCTTCTGGAGACCGGCAGGAGCCACTGGCGCGACGCGCTGGGAAGACTCCAGGGAGGTCATCCGACCCCTGCCGCGTGCGAGCCCGGAGACCGATTCGGTACCAAGACCACCGCCGAGGGAGCGGAGGGATCACGCCTTTTGGCGTAGCCCTCCCTTTCCTCCGCGATTCATGCGTGGAGGCGTGAATGACTACTACCCGGCTTTTTTTCATCCTGGCACTAGGAGCCAGCCTTTCGGCTGAAACCACTGAAACCGCCGAACGCCCCAAACCCAAGGCCGACGCGGCCGCCACGGTGACCGTCACGGCAGAATCCGCTCCTGTGGAGCTGGCCAGAACACCTGCTCCGGTGCAGGTGCTGGATTCCGAGGCTATCCGGCGGAGCGGCGCGAGGACGCTTGGGGATCTACTAGCCCAGGTCTTTCCTGGCCAGATCCAGGCCTACGGCGGCCCCGGCACCACCGCAAGCCTGTATCTGGGTGGCACGCGGGCGCGGGATGTGGTCGTGCTGCTGGATGGCATCCGCATCACGGACATTTCGAACTTGAATGCCGACTTCGGCACCTTCGGCCTCGAAGGCATCGAGCGGGTGGAAATCCTGTCCGGGCCCGCTTCGACACGCTATGGCAGCGACACCCATGGCGGTGTCGTGGCGCTCTATTCCGCAGGCCCGACCAAGCCGGGGCTGAGCGGCGAGGCCCTCGTGGGCCTCGGCAACCGGGGTGTGCAACAGGGCCAGTTGAGCCCGGCTTTCGGATGGGGGAGCGGTTGGGCCCGGTTGGATCTGCGGGGCGGACGCGAGGACCAGAGCACCGAAACGACGAACCCGTTCCGCAGCACCGGGGCGGCATTAAATCTCGGCCAGCAGATTGGATCCAACGGCGTGGCGGCCCTCACCTACCGCAACCATTTCCAGGGCACGCCGATACCTTACGATTCCAGCTACCCGCCGCCGGATTTCACATTCGCCAGGCTCTACAACCCGGACCGCGAATCCACCTTGCGCAATGAGCAGCTCATCGGCAATTACCGGCAGAGCTTCGGCGAGGCACTGCTGGCGGAATTCAGCGTGGGCCAGAGCTTGCAGGACCGTGTGGAACCTGGCTTTGGAAGCGCGCCGGACCGCTACCACAGCCGACGCAACCAAGGCGTCGCGACGTTGACCTGGACGCATTCCACCAGTCTCCGTTTCAGCGGAATGCTGGATGCAAATGACGAAGTCTCCACTATTCCCGGTTCTGCCACACCCGGCAGCGACCGGGCCGAGGGCAGGCATCTGTCGCTGGGCCTCGAGGGCGCTTTCGACCTCGCCGAAGCTTTCAGGATCGTGGCGAGCGTGCGGAACCAGGACGACCGCATCGCCTACCGCTTCGGCGATGGCAGCGCGGTGCCCGAGCGATCCAGCAACGCCGTCGTGGGCAAGCTGGGCGTCAACTGGTCCTTGGCCCCTGGCTCGCGGGTGTATGCGTCCTACGGCACCAGCTACAACACGCCGGACCTCTTTTCGCTCACCCATAACTTGAGCAACGGGTTTGGCGACCTGCGAAATGAAAAAAGCAAGACCCTCCAGGCAGGCGCTGCAATTGAACAAGGGCTCTGGTCCGCGAAGCTGGAAGCCTCCCGCACCAGCTACGACGCGGTGGTCTTTTTCGTACCTCTACCGGGATTCACCTACCGCTACGACAACGGGGCAAACCTACGGGTACAGGGCATCGAAGGGTCAGTGGCCTTCAAACGGAGCAGCTGGATGGTCCAAGCTTTCGCCCGCAGCCAGGAAGCCCGCAATTTGAGCCAGCCTACGGAAGCCCAGTTCACCACCGGCGGCGCCATCGGGCGCCCTTTCTTCACGGGCGGCATTAGGGGCTCGGCTGCTTTCGGCGACTGGGATCTTTTCGCAAGATGGTCCTGGGTGGGGTCGAGCTACCAGTATTTCGACGACCTGAACGGCGTGAGCGGAGCCCATTCGCACTTCAATGATCTGGGCTTGGGGGCCATCTGGAAACTGGCAGGAGGGCTCAATCTGGAGATCCGGGGCGAACATCTGCTGCAGCCGCGATGGACCCAAATGGACTGGCTTAGCGGCAAACGCTTCCGCGAAAACGACGCCTACCTCATACCCACGTTCCCGGCGCCAGGCCCCACGCTGACCGTGGCCTTGCGCTACCGTTATTGAAATGCTCACGCTCCGGTATTGGGTTGTCCTGCTCCTGGGCGCCGCGCTCTCCGCGGTGCCGCCGCAGGGGATGCCCTCGCGGGTCGTCTCCCAGACCGTCGGCACCGACGAGTTGCTGCTGGCCCTGGCCGATCCTTCGCAAATCGCGGCCCTGAGCCATCTGGCGAAGGATCCAGCCTTCAGCCCCGTGGCTAAAGCAGCCGAGGGCTATTCCTGCCTTCGCACCAGCGATGCGGAAAGCATTCTAAAATTTCATCCGGATTTGGTGCTCATCGCGAGCTATACCCGCGCCGAGACGAAGGCCCTGTTGCTGCGGACTGGTGTAAAGCTGCTGGTTCTTGAAAAGTTTGAAAACCTGGAGGATCTCTACGCCAACGCTCGCCTTATCGGCCGGGCTCTGGGCCACCCAGATCGCGCGGAAACCGCGATCCTGAAATGGCAGCAGCGCGTGTCAGCATTGCAAAGCAAGCTCAAAGGTGTGCGGCCCGTGCGGGTTTTGCCCGCCAGCACGTTTCCCTTCACTGCGGGAGCTGACACAACCTTTCAGGATGTCTGTGAACATTCCGGTGCCCTTAATGTGGCTGCCGAAGCAGGATTGAAAGGGCACCAGCCCACGCCAACCGAAAAACTGCTCACCTGGAAGATTGAAGTCCTGGTGGCCAGCGGTGAAGAGGGCACCCGTGTTATTGAACGACTTCGGGAATTGCCCTCCTACACATTTCTACCAGCGATGAGAGCGGGCCGCGTGGTGCTGGTGTCAGGGCCTTGCATGGCTTCCACCGCCCAGGCGCGGTTGGATGCCTATGAGGAACTCGCCCGTGCCCTGCATCCGGAGCGATTCAGATGAGGCGAGCTTGGGCTCCCTCTTGGCTCCTGGCGCTGATGACGCTGGTGCTGGTGCTGTCGTTCATGGGGTCCTTGGCCCTCGGCGAAGTTCGTGTGCCACCCTCTGAAGTCCTGGCTGTTTTGATGGGGCGTGGTGAAGGCTTGGCCCGCACGGTGGTGCTGGATTTCCGCCTGCCTCGGGCCCTGGTGGGTATGGCGGTGGGTGCGGGGCTGGCGGCTTCAGGTGTCTTGATGCAATCTTTTTTCCGCAATCCACTGGCCAGTCCCGGGTTGCTGGGCGTGAGTACGGGCGGAGCCCTGGGCGCTGTGACAGCGCTCGCCTTGGGTTGGGCTTCCAACTCAGTTTTCGCCCTTCCTGCCGCCTCTATTGCTGGCGCCTTTCTGGCAACTTTCGCCGTCATGGCGCTCGCCAAACGGGAAGCCAGCGCCGAACATTTACTGCTCGCGGGCGTGGCGCTCAATGCGCTCTTTGGCGCGGCCACGAGCTTCATCTTGAATCTCACCGCAGGCCAATTCGAGGTCACCGGCCAGATTGTCTTCTGGATGCTGGGCGGGCTGGAAAACCGAACCTGGGCTCACGTCTGGATGGTCCTGCCCGGCACAATCGTGGGGTGCCTGATGCTGCTGCCCTATGGCCGCGCGCTGAATCTGCTCTCGCTCGGCGAGCAGGGCGCCCAGAGCCTGGGTGTGAATGTGCGGCGGCTGCAATGGGAGATCATCGCGCTTTCGACGATCCTCACGGCTCTGGCCACAGCGGTGGGCGGCGTCATCGGCTTCGTCGGCCTAGTGGTGCCCCACATCCTTCGCCTGGGGTTCGGGCCCGATCACCGCCGCCTGTTGCCGCTCTCCATGCTCGGCGGTGCGGCCTTCATACTGGCCTGCGATCTCATCACGCGCTTCCTGCCGGGGGAACTGCGCCTGGGCGTAGTCACGGCGCTGCTCGGCGGCCCCTTTTTCCTGTGGATGTTGCGGAGGCCCTCATGATCCGCGCGGAAAACATCACGCTGGGTACGCGGCTGCTTGACGTGTCATTGCATCTGCCCAAAGGCAGCCTCACCGCGGTGGTGGGTCCCAATGGCGCGGGCAAATCCACGCTGCTGCTGGTGCTCGCGGGCCTACTCAAAGCCCAAGGCTCCATCGCCTGGATGGGCGAAGATTTGAATCACATCACCTTTCCAGAACGGGGAAGAAGGCTGGCCTGGGTGGGTCAGGATTTAAGCGCGGAGTTCGCGTTCCCGGTGCGGGAGGTGGTGGCCCAAGGGCGCCATGCCTTCGGGGATGATGGGGCATTTGTGGCTGGCGCGATGCAAGCCATGGATATTGCCCATCTCGCTGATCGAGCTGTGACGCGGCTTTCCGGGGGAGAGCGTCGGCGAACTTTTCTGGCACGGGCTCTGGCAACGGATGCGAAGATTCAGCTCTGGGATGAGCCCACTGCCAACCTGGATGTTCGTCATGGCTTGGATGTTCTTCAGCTCGCAGCGAAGCTACGGGATGAGGGCCGCGCGGTGCTCATCTCTCTGCACGACCTCCGCGCCGCATTGTGCTTCGATCAGGTGCTGGTGCTGGACCGCGGTCGCCTGGCCGCCAGCGGCAAACCCGACGCAGTGCTGAATGCAGATCTTATCCAACGTGTATTTGGCGTTAAGGCTCACATGGGTCAGGAGATGATCCTGGAATTGCCGTGATTGGAACCACCGAGGTCCGAAGGAAGCATAAATAACGAATAAAATAAAAAGCAAAATTTTGGGACTTCGCCTGCGCCTAGGATCCGAGCCAAGGGGATTTGAACAACCCTGATTTTCAATGGAAGAACCTTGTTGGTGCAGAGATCGGCCTTAAGACCGGCTTCGCTGCCGCCAATGGCTGATAAGGAACCAGACCACGCCCGCGAGCAGCGCGCTTCCGATGACCAGATCAAAGCGATGGAAATAGGCGCCGAGGGTCGTCCAATGCTCGCCCAACTTGTAGCCCAGTATCGCAAGTCCCAGGCACCAGGGCAGTGACCCGGCAAATGTGTAGATGTGGAATTTCCGGCGGTCCATTTCAGCGATGCCGGCGGGCAGCGCGATGAAGGTCCGCACCATCGGCAACAATCGGCCGATGAAGACCGCCGCGCCGCCGTGCCGCTCAAAAAAACGATGCGCCATGTCAAGGTGGCCCTGGTTCAGGAAAATGTACTTCCCGTAGCGCGCCACCGCCACGTGACCGCCCCTGGCCCCGATTTCAAATGGGGGAATTGAACCCAGGTTGCAACCCAGTGCGCCAAACACCGCCGCGATGGCTATTTGTGTGACAGGGCTGCCCGCGCCGAAGCCGAATAGGGTCAGTTTGTCCTGATAAGCGAGATAGCCCGCAAAGGGCATGATCACTTCAGAAGGAATGGGAATGCAGGCGCTTTCAATGGCCATAAGCAGCATCACGCCGAAAGGCCCCATGGCCCCCATGACAGAAGTCATCCAGGCGACGATGGGAGCGAGAATTTTTGACAGCATTTTTAATTTCCTGTTTCCGTTTTGCAGTGGGGACAAAAATAATTCAACTGGCGTTTTTCGATGTGCGATTGAAGCAGGCGAACCAACAATGATGACGGACTCCAGACTCTCGATTTTAAATTCTCGACCCTTGACCCTGCCCCCAGAACTCTCCAGGCTACAAGCTCACAGGCTGATTGCGTCACAATGGAAGCATGACCGCCGATGCACTTGATCTTCCCTTCACCTATGTAGACACCCCCGAGCTATTGGCGGAAGCTCTGCCGGTCTGGTTCGCTGCTGGAATACTGGGTGTGGACATCGAGTGCAGCTTGACAGGCAACCATCATTGCGTGTTGGCCCTGCTTCAGATCGCCACCCACGATCAGGTTTGGCTGGTGGACCCACTGCCTTTGTCAGACCTCATGAAGCCTACCCTTGAAGCATTGAAAGAAATCCCCTGGATCGTCCACGATTTCAGTGGCGATGGCATCGTCTTCAAACGCATCTACGACGTGGTGCCAGATTCGGTATTGGACACCATGCTGCTCTCAAAAGCCCTGGGCTACCCGCTTCCGGGCCTCAAGACCATGGCCAAACTGAAACTCGGATTGAGCATCCCCAAAGAGGAACAAGATTCCAATTGGATGCTGCGGCCCTTGCGCGAAACCCAACTGCTTTACGGGGCCCGGGACGCCGCGCTGATGCTGCCATTGCTGCGCACCTTGGCGCTGGAAGTGGAAGCGCGGCGCGACGAACCCGCCGTGGCCCAAAGGCTCGCCCATCTGCCCATTGAGATGCGTGGGATTTTTCAACGTATCCATGCCTACAAGCCGCCGCGCATAGACAACCTGGTTGAAAAAATCCAGGGGATGGGCCTGGGTCAGCGTGCGGAAGACAAGGCCAAGAAGCTGTTGGACCTTCGCCACAAATGGGGCAATGAAGGTGATGTGGCTGCGGTGATGGAAATGGGCATGCGCTGGATCCTGGCGCGCATCCAACATCCACCCACAACCCGGGAGGCCCTGGAACGAGCCATCCCCAATCCGCGCTTCCGTCGTAAGCGCTTGGAAGCCCTTTGGGAAATTCTGGCTGAAGAGCAGATCACCGTGCATAACGAGGAATGAGTTTTGGCTGGTATGGGGGGTCGCCTTGGGACCCTTTCGGTCACAGCAACTGACCCTGCTATTCCATGAGTGCTACGGATTTGACCTGCACCCATACGGCCTGACCGGGAACCACCTGAAGCGATGCCGCAGCTCGCTTGGTCAGGCGGGACAAGAACATGACATCGCCAACCTGCACGCGCACCAAGGCCAGGCCTGGGTGATCGTCATCGGCCATGGCATCCACACGCCCTCGCAATGCATTTTGGATGCTGCTATTCCCCGGTGGCTCAACAGCCAGACTCACATCCCTGGCCAGCACCCGCACTCTCACCCGGCGACCCACAGAAAGTCCCTGATCCCTGGCCCAGAGACTACCCCCCGCAAACTCCATCCGGGCCAAATGCCACGTGTTATCCACCTCGGCAACGGTGGTATCGAGGATCGCCCCGATGTCCTCTCCCAAGCAGATGGGCAGGTCGAGGCGGGCCAGGATTTCAGCCAAGGGGCCGCTGGCCAGCACACGCCCGTCCTCCATCGCCACCAGATGGTCCGCCAGCCGGGCCACCTCGTCGGATGAGTGGCTGACATAGAGCACCGGGATGTCCAATTCGTCATGCAAGCGTTCAAGGTAGGGAAGAATTTCTTGTTTGCGCTTCACATCCAATGAAGCCAAAGGCTCATCCATCAACAGGAGCCGGGGGCTGACCGCCAGGGCACGAGCAATGCCGACGCGGCTGCGCTCGCCACCGGATAGGCGTTCAGGTTTGCGGTCAAGCAGGTGGGCGATGCCCAATAGCTCAATCGCCTGTTCCAAGCTCACCTTGTGCCCGTTCGATAGGCGGCTCCGGCCATAGCGCAAATTGCCCATCACCGTGAGGTGTGTGAACAAACTCGCTTCCTGAAATACATAGCCGAGCGGCCGCTTGTGGGTGGGCAACCAGTGGCGCTCATCCTGCCAGACTTCGCCATTCACGATGAGTCGCCCTGTGGGCGTTCGCTCCAACCCAGCCATGCAGCGCAGCAGGGTGGTCTTGCCGGAACCCGAATGACCGAACACCGCGGTAACGCCACGGCCTGGCAGCTCCAGATCCACATCGAGGTTGAAGCCGGGCCAGTTGAGCTGGAAGCGCGCTTGAATTCCCGTCATGTCAGACCCCTTTCTTCGTGCCGGGTCGCCAGGTGTAGAGGACCAAAAGCACGAGGAAGGAGAAGATCAGCATCACGGCAGCGAGGCGATGCGCCTGCAGGTATTCCATGGCTTCCACATGGTCGTAAATCTGTACCGAGGCCACGCGGGTCACGCCAGGCAGATTGCCACCGATCATCAGCACTACGCCGAACTCGCCCACGGTGTGGGTGAAGGTCAGGATCGAGGCGGTCAGAAAGCCCGGCAACGCCAACGGCACCGCCACTGTGAAGAAGGCGTCCAGCGGTGACGCCCGCAAGGTGGCGGCAACCTCCAGCGGTCGCTCGCCCACGGCCTCAAACGCTGTTTGCAGCGGCTGCACCATGAAGGGCAGCGAGTAGAACACCGAGGCGATGACCAGGCCCCAAAAGGTGAACGGCAACGGCCCGATGCCGAGCGCCTGGGTGAGTCGTCCCACGGGGCCCTTCGGCCCCATCGCCAAGAGCAGGTAAAACCCCAATACTGATGGCGGCAAAACCAGCGGCAGACCCACCACCGCACCAATCGGCCCTTTCCACCACGCTCTGGTGCGAGCCAGCCACCATGCGATGGGCGTACCCACCAATAGCAGGATCAGCGTCACAATGCCCGCAAGCCGCACCGTCAGCCAAATGGCCTTGAGATCACTATCTGTCAGGTACATCCGCGTCCCTTCCCTTACCTGCTGGCCACTTCGCCAGGCAGCACGAAACCATATTTCATCATCACGGCGCGCGCGGTCTTGCTGCCCATGAAGTCGGCAAACTGCTTGGCAAGCGCATTGCCCGCCGCATGTTTGGTGATGATGAAACCCTGCTCCAGCGGCGAATGAAGCTGGTCCGGGATCAACCCATAGCCACCCTTGCTCGCCAATTCAGAATTGATTGCCAACGACAGGGCAATAATGCCTATTTGGGCATTCCCGGTCTGCACGAACTGCGCGGTGTGGGCGATGTTTTCACCATAGACCAGCTTCGGTTCGAGCTGTTCCCACAGGCCCGATGCCCGCAGTGCTTCTTCAGCGCGTTTGCCGTAGGGCGCGTGCTTCGGATTGGCGATGGCGATGCGGATGATCTTGGGGTCGGTCAGGCTGGTCAAGGTCATTTTGCTGGCATCCAGGCTTGCGCTCCACAGCACGATGCGGCCCAAGGCATAGGGCTTCACTTCAGAGGCGGCAAACCCGGATTTGGCCAACTCACGCGGGAAGCCAATATCGGCAGAAAAGTACAGGTCAAAGGGCGCACCCTGCTGAATCTGGGTCTGAAACTTGCCCGAGGAGCCATAGACCACGTCCACAGCATTGCCGGGATTGGCTTTTTTGAACCTGGTGACGATCTCGTCCATGGCAAATTTCAGATCGGCCGCGGCCGCGATGGTGATTTTGAGGGCATGGGCGTTTGCTGTGCTCTCCTGGGCGGGGAGTAAAACGAAAAAACCGAGAGCCAGGAAAAGGGTCCGAAACAGATGGTGCATGAAATTCTCCGTGCTTTGGAAATATACACTGGGATATATCGGAAGGTACGGCATGATCAGAATTTCAAAGTGGTCATCACCCAGAATTTTTTCAGATCCTTATTCAAGCTGTTGGTGGAGGGAGCGGTCGAATCCGCTTGATAGCTGGCCCATTTCAGGGTGAGGGTCAGATTCTTCTTGAAGGACCGGTAGACCTGGAGATCCCACTCCTTCCCATAGTCCTGGCCATCCTGCTGGGTGGTGAAGCGGTGGATCTGCCCTTCGAAAGTGATTTCCCACTGCTTCGTTTCCGCCAGCAGGTAGCGGTCCACGAGCCCCTTGGCGGGGGTCCTGCCGATGCGGTCGGACCATCCGTAGAAACCGTGCAGCGAGGAAAGCGGTGTATCGAAGCCCCCTTCCAGCTCCTCGTCCACTGCTTTGAACGTCACGCCCCAGTGGCTGAAGCCCACCATGCCCATGCGGTATTGGCGAGCGGGCGTGGTAGTGGAGGCCTTGTAACCTCGCTGCTGGGCGTAGCTCGCCTCATACAGGAAACTGCCGTCCTTCCCGTCAATGCGCAGGCCATCGTGTTGGTAGGAGGTCTTCGGGGCGGTCGTTTCTTCCACTCCGAACCAGAAGTGGGTTACGTTGAGCATCTTCCAGGGTGTGTAACGGAACCGGGCGAAGTCCGCCTTGAGATCCCGGTTGATCCCCAGGCTCGTGTGGATGCGGATGAGGTGGCCCACCATGAGGTCAGTGGCGGGAACCCAAGTGCTGTTCTGGAACACGGCCCCGGTGAATCCCTTTGGGGTTTGGTTCCAGGCTCCGGGGCCGATGAAGCGCTGGTTGTCCACAGAGAGCGCTTGGCGGCCCACTTTGAGCCCTTTGAACTCCAGGTAGGCCTGGTTCACCTGGGTGAGCCCTGGATTCTGCACCACCGCGAATTGAGCGCGGCCATCCAAAGTGCTGTTGAAACGCTCCTCCCCCAGGGCGGAGACATTCAGGAACTCCAGTTTGGCCTTGATGCCGTGGAAGGGCCCGGTGGTGTACCCGAGTCGAGTCTGGTTCGTGAGGGCATTGGCGGTCTTGTGGTCTGCGGGAGCCGTGAAGGCGGCATCGTCATCATTCTCATATCGGGTCCGGGTATCGAGCGAGGTTTTCCCGTTCTGGAGCGTCTCCGACACAGTGGCTTGAGCCACAAGCATGGATGACATGGCGGCAAAGGAAAGCAGAGCAAGACGGTGCATGTGGCTCCTGTCTACGTGAACCGATATATTTGCATGGATACATCGGTGAACAGGAGCACAGTGTCGGATATTGTCCTGCGCGCTACTTTTTCGAGCCGATCCTGGCCAGCTTGGATTCGAGGAAAGCCAACTCTTTGCGCGCCGCCGTGGCCGCCTTCGCCTGGAGTTTTCGATAGGCCGCCAAGACTTGGGCTCCTAGTTCGGTGACCTTCGCGCCACCACCCTGAGCCCCGCCTTTCGCTGTGATGACCAGTGGCTTCCGGTAACAGCGGTTCATGGTGTCCACGAGCATCCACGTGCGCCGGTAACTCATGCCCAGAGCCTTCCCAGCGTTGGTGATGGACCCTGTTTCCTGGATCGCCTCCAGCAGGTCGGCTTTCCCAGGACCCATCGCGATTTCAGCGCCAGCATAGAGGCGGATTTTCAGCGTGCTGATGCGCTTGCTCGGTGTCATTCGACAGTCCTGAAGAGACCTCTAGGGTTTTTACGGGAAAAGCTGGTGCAACCGACATCATCCCCTTTTCAACAACCCCACGCATTCCACATGATGGGTCAGCGGAAACAGATCCAGCACCACGAGTTCCATGAGTTTCCAGCAGGGGCTCATGCGCTGGATATCACGGCAGAAGGCGGCACCGTCGCAACCCACCAGAACCATAGTCTCCGCCTTGGCGGACAGCAACCTCGCAGCGACCTCCGGCTCCAAACCGGAGCGGGGTGGATCCAACAGAATAAGGTCCTCTGGACCACCTAGATTTTCCGGCAACCATTTCCCTACGTCAGCTGCGATGCACTGCGAGGGCAGTTCCAACTGATCGAGATTCTTCTTCGCCCATTCCACCGCTGCAATGTCAAATTCCACCAACACGCGATGCTGAAAACGCTTGCCCAAAAGTGCCGAAAAAAGGCCCACGCCACCGTAGAGATCAAAGAGTGTTCCGCCCTTCAGATCCCAGTTTTCGAGCACTGAGCCAAAGGCCTTCACGGCCCAGGGTGGGCTCACCTGAAAGAAGCCCCCGGCACGATGCCACAACGTGAAGTCATCAAAGGCCTCGCTCAGCTCAGAATCGTCGCGATGCCAGCCATCCGGTTCCAGGAGCCAGATGTGCCTCTTCTCGCCAATCTCTGCGATGGCGACCACCCGGCCTTCGGGGGTGCCCGTGGCCAGTTCCCAGCGCTGGGGACGCTGAGGCAGCAGCTTTGCCTGGATCGCTTCCAACAGGCGGGGTATCGCTTTGGAAAGGGAATCGGCGGCGGCGGGGCAGCCATTGACGGGAACGATTTGATGACTGCTTCGGCGATGGTAGCCCAGAGACGTGCCATCCCAATGGAGTTGGATGCGGTGGCGACGGGCGTCCGCAGGGGCTGGTAAATAACTCCAGTTGGTGCCTTCCGGCAACTGCCGATGCAGCAGGTCCGCCGTCATGGATTGTTTTAATTCCGCGACCGCTGCTCCAGCTTCCCAGAGGTCACACCCTCCACACGTGGCCGCCAGGGGACATCCGGCGGGCACTCTCCGGGGATCCTTCTTGCTCCAGCGGAGGACATTCCCTTCGCCATGACGGGCTTTCCAGTGGACTTCGGCTTCGACCTCTTCACCAGGGAACAGAGCCATGGGCGCGCTCAAAAGCAGCAGGCGGCCATCCTCGGAACGGGCCAAGCCCTTGCCGCCCCAGGCCAATCTTTCAATCGTCCCGCGCCAAATTTCGCCAGGGTTCCTGGGCTTCCGGTATTCTGGGAGTCCTTTACCGGACCCGTGCCTCGTGCGTTTCACTGTTGCCCTGCCTTCAGAGCACCGTAACACCCTCCAGGATCGCTTGGGCAGGGAGTTGCGCGCTTCAATGGAATGGAAAGATCAGGGACCCGCGGATGTGGTCGTGGGAGTGGAGGGTTCAGGCGCCCTGGCCCAATGCACCCAATGGCCCGGCGAGGCTGGTGCCCTGGCGCTCATCCAGGCAGGCTACGAGCGCATCCGGGATCGGTCCCGCATGGGCCGTCTGAACGAAGTGGGACGCGCCCTGGTTTCAGAACAGCACTTGGACAAGCTGCTGGATTTGATCCTGACCCAAGGTCGTGAATTGCTTCGCGCCGAAGCGGGGTCGCTTTACCTGGTGGATGACGCTGGCAATGAACTGATTTTCGCCCACACCCAAAACGCCAAGTTGGACTTGCCCTATCATCGGTTCCGAATGCCCATCACGACCACGACCCTTGCGGGCTTCGTCGCGTCCACCGGAGAATCCCTGAACATCTCCGATGTCTACGGTATTCCGGCAGACGCACCCTACAGTTTTTCGGATTCCTTTGATCGCCAAAGCGGCTACCACACGCAAAGCATGTTGGTGGTGCCCATGACGGATAACGAAGGCAAGGTCCTCGGCGTCCTGCAATTCATCAATCGCGTCTGGGAAGAAGACGGGCAGCATGGTGTCGTGCCCTTCCAGCTGGAACACCAGAATCTGGCGCAAAGCCTAGCGGGACAGGCGGGCGTCGCGGTGAAGAACGCAGCGCTACGGCAGGAAATCGAACTGCTTTTTGAAGGCTTCGTCAACGCCTCAGTGACCGCCATTGAGAGCCGGGACCCCGTGACATCCGGTCATTCAAGCCGCGTGGCCAACTTGACCGTGGGCCTTGCGGAGGCTATCAACGCCACGCCCAATGGGCCCTACGGTGAAACTTTCTTTACGGAACGGCAACTGCGTGAGATCCGTTACGCCAGTCTGCTTCACGATTTCGGCAAAGTGGGTGTGCGGGAGCAAGTGCTGGTAAAAGCCAAAAAACTCGATCCCATGAAACTGGAGTTGATTCTTCAGCGGCTGCGGCAAAGGGACCTGGAACAGGCATTGGCCATGCTTTCAGAGTCATGGAAGGGTGGGGATCATTTTGACCCGGCCACTTGGGAATCCATTATTCAGGATCGTCAGATAGAGACTGATCGCCTCATCGCCTTGGTGCGGCAAAGCGATATGCCCACCGTGCTGCCCCAGGATATTGCGGATGGACTAGGGCTTGTGGGTGACCTGGAATTTACCCATTGGACTGGAGAGCGACGACATTTGGTGGAGCGCGCTGATCTGAATTGCCTGCGCATCCGGAAAGGCTCCCTTTCAGATTCGGAACGGCTGGAAATCGAGAGTCACGTCACCCACACCTTTCGCTTTCTGAAGCAAATTCCATGGACCCGCGATCTTCAAGGTGTGCCCGATATCGCCTACGCCCATCACGAAAAACTGGGTGGCAGTGGATATCCGCGCGGCCTTCAGGCCCTCGCCATCCCTGTGCAGAGCCGCGCCATGACCATCAGTGATATTTTCGACGCGCTCACCGCCCAGGATCGTCCCTACAAGTTGGCGGTGCCATTAACCAAGAGCCTCAACATCCTTCATGAAGAAGCCAATGATGGCAACGTGGATCGGGTGTTGCTGGAACTCTTCATCGAAGCCAAAATTTTTGAACGAACCTCTAAAGTATGAGCCTTCGTACCGTCCTGGCTGCCGACCTGAATCCCATCCAAACCAATGGCTGGCTGACAGGAAGCATCGCGCCACGGCCCATTGCGTTCGCCTCGACGGTGAATGCGGCGGGAGTGCGCAATCTTTCACCGTTTTCATTCTTCAACGCCTTCGGCTCCAACCCTCCCATGCTGGCTTTCGCACCCAATCGCCGAGGCCGCGATGGTACCACCAAGCACACCTACCAAAATGTGGTCGCAACCCATGAATTCGTCATCGCCACCGTAAGCCACGCCATGGTGCAGCAGATGAACGTGGCCTCGGCCGAATATCCCGACGGCGTAGATGAATTCACGAAGTCGGGATTCACGCCGCTGCCCGCCTCCTTCGTGAAAGCGGCGCTGGTGGCGGAAGCACCTGTACAGATGGAATGCCGGTTGCATCAGGTGGTGGAGTTGGGAACTGGGCCGGGGTCCGGCCTTATGCTCATTGGCGAGATTCTTTGCTTCCACGCGAACGAGGAAATGCTCACCCATGATCTTCCCGATCCGCGGAAGCTCGATCATGTGGCCCGCAACGGCGGCGCCTTCTATACCCGCGCTTTTGGAGATTCCTTGTTTGAAATCGCCAAGCCCGCCGGAATGCCTCTCGGCTACGACCGTTTACCCGAAGTGCTGAAGCACAGCCGCATTCTCAGCGGCAACGATCTGGGCCGGCTTGCCAACACAGCTGAACTGCCCGATCTAGCAACCATGCCAAGGAAAACCGGCGATCCGGAAGGCGCACAGGATCTGGAAGAAGCCATCGCCCTGGCCGTCCGTAGCGAGAACATGGCGGAAGCCTGGCGATTGATCGGGCAACGATTGCGGTGCTGATCAGTCCACGGAGGCGGGTGCAATGCCATCATCGCCCACCGTCTTTGTATGCACGATACGCTGGGGAATGGGGCTGGCGATGCCTTCTTCGCGGAAGTTCTCGATAATGCGTTTGCGCAGCAGGCGGGCCACTTCGAATTGTTTTCCTGGTGCGCACTTGGTAAGGGTGCGGATGGTGCAGCCATCCTTGCCAAATGCCTCTACGCCCCGCACGTCAGTGGGCTCAAGAACCAGCTCTGGCTTGGCCTTGCGCAACTCCACGCCGATGGTGTCGATCAGCGCGAAGATGCGGTCAAGGTCTGCGTCGTAGCCCACTTCCACATCCACCAAGGCCTTGGAGTATTCCTTGCTGAGCACGATCACACGGTTGATGGAACCGTTGGGAATGTAATGGGTGCGTCCTTCCACATCGCGCAGTTGGGTGATGCGAAGCGTCATGCGCTCGACGGTGCCCACGTGTTTCTCCTCGATGCTGATGAGGTCGCCGACACCAAACTGATCCTCCATAAGCAGGAAGAAGCCCGAGATCACATCCTTCACCAACGACTGGGCCCCGAAGCCCAAGGCCACACCAGCGATGCCAGCGCCGGCGACGAGGGGCGCGATATTGATGCCGAATTCCTGGAGCACCATGAGCCCAAGAAAAACCAGGACCAGCACACGCGCGGCGTTGTTCAACACCGCCGAAAGTGTTTCGGCACGGCGCTCGGCTTCGGAAGTCGTGTTGTCGTCGCCGTCGTCCACCGCGTGGCGCACCGCACGCGCCACAAGATGCACCGCCAACAGGATGAGCGCGCCGGTGAGTACTACCAAGCTCAGTCGCTGGAGTTTGGCCCATCCCGTTCGTTCAAGCCACTTGGAAAGAGGTTCCAGGCGGGACAGAATTGCAAAAAGCATGGTGCTCCAGTTCCGGCCACAGGCCGATTGGATTATTGTCCCTCAAAAGCGGACACCGACTGATTGTTCTCGGCCCTTACTTTTTTGCTTCCGGCACTTGCTTGACGGCCTCGATGGCTAGGCTGATGTCCACATCGTCGCTGAGCATGGCACCCCCGGCTTCCAGCGTCTTGTTCCATTTCACGCCGTAGTCCTGGCGATTGACCTTGAGACTTCCTTCAAAGCCGGCGCGAAAATCCTTGAAGGGTGTGGCTATACCTCCAAGACTAGCGATGGGCAGCGTGATTCGCTTGGTTACGCCGTGCATGGTGAAATCGCCCGTGACCAGTAACTGGCCCTTGGAGACCTCTTTAACTTCCGTGCTCTTGAAAGTGATGGTGGGAAATTTCTCGGCATCAAAAAAGTCGGGGGACTTCAGGTGGTTATCACGGCTGGCGTTGTCTGTGTTGATGCTGGCGACAGCAATGCTCACGACCACGCTGGAATTGGCCATGTTCTTCTCATCCAATTGAATGGTTCCCTCAAACTTCGTAAAGCGTCCCGAAGTACGGGAAACCAAGTGGCGAACCTTGAATCCCACTTCGGAGTGAACCGCGTCAATTTTATAGGCGTCAGCGGCGAAGGCAGGGGCCGCCAGCATGATCGCGGGAAGCAGGAAACGGAAGGGAAGGCTGGTACGACTCATGGGAACACCTCAGGAAGGCCAAGTGGCCAATATCAGTCTAGAGCATAATTAGATGTTGTAACATCTATTATTTTACCGCACTCTTCAGATACCCTGAAGGAGCCATGCACCTGCGCGAAGAACTCAAGATCGGCAAACCCATCGAGCCCGGACACGAGGTGGCTTTGGCGTTGCTACTGACGCGGGAGTATGTGTCACGCGTTCTCGATGAGCAGGTCTTCAAGAAGGCCGGCATCACCGACCAGCAATTCAATGTGTTGCGCATTCTAAAAGGTGGCCCCACCAAGGGCTACCTCATCGGCGAAATCAAATGCCGCATGATCTTTCGCAATGCTGATGTCCCGCGACTGGTCAACCGTTTGACGGATCAAGGCCTGGTGAAGCGCTATGAAAACCCCCGCGACCGGCGAGGCAGCCGTATCCGCCTGACAGCTGATGGGGACGCTTTCCAGAACCAGGTCCGCCCCATCCATGGCACCGTTTGTGAAGCCATTGACGGCTGTCTCAGCGATGCGGAGCGCAACCACCTATTGGTTCTGTTGGAGCGATTGCGGGATCACTACCGGTTGATGCTGTCAGCCGGGGCGGAATAAAAATCGCGCCCTCAAGGTGCAGCTGTCACTCAGCGGTCCAGCTCACCGGCAATAATGTTCATTGCTCCCAACTCGGCGACGGCATCGGCGATCAGGAGGCCACGGACTTTCTGGTCAAAGCTGCTGAAGATCGGTAGGCAGGGCGGACGGACCCGGATGCGATAGGGGCTCTTGCCGCCATCGCTGACGATGTAGAAGCCCAGCTCGCCATTCGCAGCCTCAGTAGAGCTGTAGACCTCGCCCACCGGCATCTCGATGCCATGCATGATGAGCTTGAAGTGATGGATGAGGCTTTCCATCCGCGAGTAGACCTTTTCCTTGGGAGGAAGGGCCACCTTGTAATCATCCACGATGATGGGACCAGGGCCGAGTTCCCGCAGCTTGTCCAAGGCCTGCCGAATGATGCGCAGCGACTGGCGCATTTCTTCGACGCGCACCAGATAGCGATCGAATACATCGCCGGTGGTGCCCACCGGAATGTCGAAGTCATATTGGTCATACCCGAGATAGGGTTGGGATTTGCGCAGATCCTGTGGCACGCCACAGGCTCGCAGGCAGGGACCGGTGTAGCCCCAGGATATAGCCTCTTCTGGAGAAAGTGCACCTATGCCCTTGGTGCGGTCATGCCAAATGGGATTGCGTGTCAGCAGCCCTTCCAACTCGTCAATGGCCAAGGGGCACTCTTCAAGGAAGCGCTCGGCCAACGGAAAAAAGTCGTCAGGCAGGTCGCGGAACAACCCGCCCACGCGAGTGAAGCTCGTGTGCAGGCGTTGGCCCGCAGCCATTTCGAATAAGTCGTAGACCGTTTCGCGCTGCTTGAAAAGATAGAGGAAGGCAGTGAAAGCGCCGATGTCCACGGCGTTGATGCCAATGCAGACCACATGATCCGCGAGGCGAGCCAACTCCGAGACCAGTACGCGGATGATCTTCGCCCGCTCGGGGATTTCAAGGTCGAGCAGTTTTTCGACGGCTCCCGTGTACCCGACGTTGTTCATGATGGAGGAGCAGTAGTTAAGGCGATCCGTCAGCGTCACGAATTGGTTGTAGCTCAAATTCTCGCCGAGTTTTTCCACCCCGCGATGCAGGTAGCCGATTTCTGGTGTGGCGCGAGTGATGAACTCACCTTCCAGTTCCAAAACGATTCGCAGGGTGCCATGGGTAGCCGGGTGGGTCGGCCCCATGTTCACGATCATTTTATCGCCGTCGAGCGCTTGAGTTGCGAGGGCGATGGATTCCATAGTTGCCATGGGTCTGCTCACGGATTCGTCGTAGGAATGAATTGTGCGTAGGGCGCGGTGCTGTCGGCCATGCAAAAGGGGTCGCCGCCATCGAGGGGAAAATCCTTACGCAGCGCGTGGCCGGGGAAATCCTGCCAGGTAAGGAGGCGCACCATGTTGGGGTGGTTTTCAAAGGGAATGCCAAAAAGATCAAAGACCTCTCGTTCGAACCAATTGGCTGTCTTGAATCGAGGTGGGAGAGCTGGGTCCACAAGGCTTGGCACTGATTCACCCGCGCCGACGCGGACCTTGATGCGCAGGCGTTCCTGGCTGGTCATATTAAGCCAGTGATAGACCACATCGAACCGCACCAAGCGATCTCCTATCTGCCGCTCAGGCCAGTCCACCGCCGTGATGTCCACCAGAAGCTGATAGCCATCCTTGAAAATGAGATCCACTACCTCAAGAAAACTTTCCCTTGCTACGACAATGGTCACGTCACCCCGGAAGGCGTGGCGATCCGTGATGGCGCCCGGGAATTGCTCTTCAATGCGTTCAATCATTTAGTTCACCACTAGGATTAGAAGATCGTTGCCAGACCGCGATCCCCTGCGTCCAGCAGCATTTCGCGAACGGCCTGCTGAGGACTGAGGCCACGGCTGGCTTCCAATTCCTTTTGGCGGTTCAGGCTTTCGTAGAAACGTGCGATGTGATCCTTGCGCATGGTGAGGGATTCCTTCTCGATCTTCTCCTGCAGCTTCATCAGGCCATACAACATGCTCTCAGGCCGGGGGGGGCAGCCGGGTACATAGACATCCACGGGCACCACCCGGTCAATGCCCTGGAGCGTGGCGTAGGTGCGGTACATGCCACCGCTGGAAGCGCAGACCCCCACACTGATGACCCACTTGGGTTCGGCCATCTGGGCGTAGATGGTGCGGAGCACCGGCGCCAGCTTGTTCGTGACAGTGCCCAGCACCAGCATCATGTCGCTCTGGCGCGGGCTGAAGCGCATGGCCTCGGCGCCGAAGCGGGACATGTCATATTTCGAAGCCATAACGCTCATGAACTCGATGGCGCAGCAGGCGGTGCCAAAAGGCATGGGCCAGAGACTGTTTTTTCGGGCCCAGTTCACCACAGTGTCGAGTCGGGTGGTGAGCACCGCCTCGTTGAGATTCAACTCTGCCGCCATCAGCGCTCCCACTCAAACGCACCCTTGCCCCAGGCGTAAATGAAACCCACCAGCAGGGTGGCGAAGAAAGTCAGCATGGGGACAAAGGTTTCCAGATGGGTTTTATATTGCGCAGCCCAAGGCAGCATAAAGGCGACTTCCACATCGAACAGGATGAAGAGCATGGCCGTAAGGTAGAACTTCACTGAATACCGATGCCGGGCGCCAACCTGCAGGGGCGGTGCCCCACATTCAAACGGCGCCAGCTTGTTGGCGTCGGGATTGTTGGGTTTGAAGCGCGGCAGGATGACGCCGGATAGCACCAGCACGATGGCAGCGACGACGATAGCCACCAACAGGAGGATCAGGACGCCAAGAAAGGGAGTAAGGGGGCTTTGCATAGTGGATTCCCAGAACCTTCATCCTAAGTCGTTGGGCCAAAATAAACTAGTCGGCTCGATAACAGTCCGGCCCAGAGGCTCCAGCTCCGCGAACGCAGCCAGCATGGAGGCTCCGCGTCCAAAAGCGCAGCGAGTGGGAGCACGCACTGCGTGCGATAGGTGGGGGGCGCACTGCGTCCGATAGCTGGAGGGGCCGTAGCAAATAACCTGAACTGTACGGGTTACTTTGGCACGGCCCCTAACCGCGCCTCTGGCGGTGACCCAAGGCACTTTCACGTTAGAATCATTCAAACGAGGGCTGCATGAGCGATTTGAAGACCGAACTGAAAACCATGATCATCGAGCGTCTCAAACTGGAGGGCATGACGCCGGACCAGATTGATGACAAGGCTCCGCTGTTTGGCGAAGGGCTGGGTCTGGATTCTATTGACGCGCTGGAATTGGTGCTGGGTATCGAGCAGCACTTCGGCGTGAAGATCGAAGACGAAGCCGCAGGGCTGCAAGCCTTCAAGAACGTGGAATCCCTAACTGCCTTCATCGCCGAGCATCGGACTGCATGAGCCGACCTGTCGTCGCCTCCATCGCCATCGTCGCTGTCAACGCTGGGACTTGAAGCCAATGAATGGGGAAGCCATCACGGCCCAAATACCGCATCGCTATCCTTTTCTATTGGTGGATCGGTTGCTGGAGCGGGAGCCAGGCGTTCGGGTGGTGGCGGAAAAACTGCTCACGATCAACGAGCCATACTTTCAAGGTCATTTTGCCGAGCGGCCACTCCTGCCTGGCGTATTGATGTTGGAGATGCTGGCCCAGGCCGGTGGCTTTCTGGAATCTGAACCGCTCCTGGGCAAGCCCATTTTTCTCGCCCAGGTACTTGACGCCCGTTTCAAGGGCGCCGCCTTCCCAGGCGACAAGCTTCGATTGGAAGTGAGCCCCGACGCGAGTTTTGGCGGCTTGATGCGCATCAAGGGAATCGTCAGTTGCGACGGACGGGTGCTTTGCACGGCCAAGTTGCTGCTGAAGAACAGCGTGGGTCCAAAGGGCTCCGCATGACCCGGCGCGTGGTCATCACGGGGGTTGGATTTGTTTCGAGTCTTGCCTTGGACGCCCCCTCCACTTGGGCGCGCATGCTGGAGGGCGACTGTGCCATCGGGCCCCTTACCCAATTGAAGATGCCGGGGGAACCCGCGCAGATGGCAGCAGAGGTCCATCTGGCAGAGGGCGAACTGATCAACCGGAGAGCCACCCTGGGTGAGCACATCGCCCTCATGGCGCTGCGGGAAGCCCTGCGAACGACGCCGGGGCCAAAAGGGTTGGACCCCCGTCGCATGGGGGCGTTCCAGGGTGCCGGGACGTCCGGCTTGCCTTCAGCCGAGGCCTACGCCCAGGGCCGCATGGCTGGGCGAAAACCCGGCGCGACGGATGCGATCTATCAAAGCCCAACGACGGTCACGGATGCGCTCGGCAGGGAATTGGGCGCCACCGGTCCCCGCAGTACCGTCATGACGGCTTGTTCATCATCCCTGTTGGCCCTCGGGCAGGCTTGGGAGCGCATCGCGTTTGGCGAATTGGATCTCGCCGTGGCGGGTGGCGCCGAAACCTTGTGCATGACCACCTACGCCGGATTTGCCAGCCTCAAGGCCATGGATCCAGGCCTTTGCCGCCCCTTCAGCAGGGACCGCGCAGGGTTGAATTTGGGCGAGGGCTCCGCACAATTCATCCTGGAACCTTTGGAACAGGCCCTGGCGCGCGGCGCGGAAATAGTTGCCGAATTGCGAGGCTATGGAGCCAGCCTGGACGCGCATCATTCCACGGCACCCCACCCTGAAGGTGATGGCGCGGCGAGGGCCATTCGCATGGCCATGAATTGCGCGGGCTTCAATCCCGATGATGTTGATTTCGTCAGCGCCCACGGAACCGCCACGCCGGCCAATGACAGCTCTGAGACGATCGCCATCAAGTCCGCCCTGGGTGAAGCCGCGGCGCGGGTCTCCGTGACCTCCACCAAATCCCAGTTCGGCCATACGTTAGGCGCCTCAGGCGCCGTGGGCACCTTCGCCGCGGTGATGTCGTTAAAAACCGGCAT
The DNA here is from genome assembly GCA_025361125.1 of Holophagaceae bacterium. Taxonomy (GTDB): domain Bacteria; phylum Acidobacteriota; class Holophagae; order Holophagales; family Holophagaceae; genus JANXPB01. The sequence goes on from JANYBM010000064.1 coordinate 45,855, forward strand.
CGTGAGCCCCACCTTGCGGTTGGATGACCCGGACCCCGCCTGTGATCTGGATTACACCCCACTCCAGGCCAGGCAACGCAGCGTGCGCGCGGCCCTAGTGAATGCCTTCGCCTTCGGGGGCAACAATGCCTGCGTGGCCCTTCGGCGCTGGGAGGGACGATGAGTCTTCCAACCAGCGATAAAACTATTGTCATCACTGGCATGGGCCTGGTGCTGCCCTGCGGCGATGGGATTGAAGCCGCCCGCCAATCCTGGAGTTCAGGGGAGCCCTGCTTTGCCGACTTGCCGCCCAACCTTGGCAAGGGGCGCGCGGCCTATTGCTCTGCCTTTAATCCCTCAGGCATCATCCCCCCAATGCAACTGCGGCGATTGGACAGGCCCTCCCGATTTGCCTGGAGCGCGGCCCACCAGGCCTTGGTGGATGGTCGGATGAATTGGAAAGGTGACCCGTTAGGAGAACGGGTGGCCATGACAGTGGGTACGGTCACCGGCGGCAGCGAAGCCGGGGAAGTTTTCATGCTGCCCTACTTTGAGCGGGGCCCCGAAGGCGCATCACCCATGGTGTTTCCCAATTGTGTGGCCAATGCAGCCTCGGGTCATGTGGCCCTGGCCTTTGGCATCAAGGGACCAAGCATCACCCAGGTGGCACGGGAGAATGCGACTTTCATGGGTCTGGATCAGGCCGTGCGCTGGTTGCGGCGGGAAGTGGCGGAAGCCGTGCTGGTCATCGGAACCGATGGGATCTTTCCCCTTCAGATGGAGTTGCTGCGGCACGCCGGGCGCTTGACGATCCAGGGCGACCCCAGGGCGAATGCCGCCACAGGCTATCTTCCAGGCGAAGGAGCGCAAGCCTTTTTACTCGAAACCCGCGACCATGCTGAGTCCCGCGGCGCCAAGATTCGCGCCGAGGTGGTGTCGGTCGCTTGTGTCTCACCCGACCAGGAAAATTTTGAGGCCCGCGCGAGAGCTCTCTCCCTAGCTGTTGCAGAAGCGTTGAGGGACTTGGTTCCATCGGCATGGATCGGCGGCAGCAATGGTTCCCGGCGATTGGACGAACTGGAAACGGCGCTTCAGAAGCTTCATCCCCACTGGCCTGGGCCCAGGTTCCCCAAACTCAGCTGGGGGGAATTCTGCGGCTCAGGTGGCCAAATGATGGCCGCAGCCATGTTGGAAGATCTGGATGGCCCGATACTCATTTCGGGGCCCGGCTCCCTAGGACCCCAGTGCGCGGCAGTGATCCGGCGGGTTAGGATCTAGCGATGGGCTTCCGCGATCCCCACGCCATCCTGCTCAACCGCTCCAGCATCCTTGTGGTGACCAGCGTGGGAGTTGCCTTGCTCACCTTGAGCTACGTGCTGGGCGTCCAGGTAGGTAAGCAAAGCGCGGCTTTGCAGCGACCTACTTCCAAAGGCAGCGGTGAAGATCTGAAAGCATTGCCGGCGCCGATCCTGGACCAACTCCATTCCTTTGATGGCGACCCAGAAAACATGACAGCAAAATTGGATCCTAAAAAAGACGAGAAGACAGCTCCCAAATCGGAACCACAACCAGAGGCGAAGCCGGAAACAAAATCCAAGCAAACCGCTTCGACTCCAGTGGTGGCGCCTTCTGGCAGATGGACTTTGCAACTGCTTTCAACCCCGGACAAGGCGGAAGCGGATCGGACAGCTAGCAAGGCCAAGACTGCGGGGTACCTTGCCCAAGTCGTGAAAGAAAATGGCATCTACAAAGTGCGCTGGAATCACGCGGGGGCCAAACCCGAAGTGGATGCCACGGCTACCAAAATGAAGGCAGCGGGTTTCAAGCCCTTTGCTGTGCCTGCGGAGTAATGGATGAGCCCAACAGGACTGCATCTGCGCTGGTGCCTTTCGGTGCCCGAGGCCATGGAAGATGGTCTCAGCGATTGGCTTCTGGGGTTTGGCGCCACAGCCACCTACCGGGATGCGGACCCACCAAATTATTTTTACGCCTACTTCAAACCAGGCTCGGAAGGCGCTGATCCATCGGATTTGGTGGCATTCCCGGGCGTGGTTCTGGAATCCGCTGAACGTTTTGGCGATGAGGATTGGATCACCAAAAGCCGGGAAGGGTTTGGTTCCTTCAACGTGGGCTCACGCTTTTTCATCCGCCCCTTGTGGGATCAAGGACCCCTGCCATTGGACCGTTTCGCCATCACCGTGAATCCTGGCCTCGCCTTCGGGACCGGTGGGCACGAGACCACGCGACTTTGCATGGAATTCCTCGAGCAACTCGCCATGGAAGGCAGGCTCAACAGCCCCATCCTGGATATCGGCGCCGGCACCGGGATTCTCTCACTGACCGCGTATCTGCTGGGCGCGCGCGGCATCACCACCTTCGACATTGATCCCGATTGCGGCCCCGCCATGAATGAGTTTATCACCATGAATGAAGGACCGGGAGGGCCCGCTCCCTTCGACTATTTCGTGGGTGATCTGGAAGATGAAAAAATTCACCCCCCTTACCGCGGACTGTTGGCGAACATTCTCTTGCTGACTATTCAAGACCTGTTGCCCCGCATGGCTGAAATCACCGAACCCGGCAGCTGGCTCATCGCCTCAGGCATTCTTGCAGAGTGCCAGGATGAAGCCCTGGTGAGCCTTGCGACTCACGGATTCAAACCTCTGAAGATGTGTACCGAAGGTGCCTGGGTGGCCATTCTGGCGGAGCGGGTGTGAGGGGATTTTTCGATTTTCGATTTCTGTTTACCGATTGGAAGCTCGCTTCTGAGAAGGGCCGATGAACTCAAACCGCCCCATTGGTGTTTTCGATTCCGGCATCGGCGGCCTCACGGTGGTCCACGCGTTACGCCGATTGCTGCCGGGGGAATCGCTGGTGTACCTGGGCGATACGGCACGTGTGCCCTACGGCACCAAGAGTCACGCCACCATCGAACGCTACACCTTGCAGGCCGGAGCCATCCTCCAACGCTATGACCCGAAACTGCTGGTCATTGCCTGCAACACCGCATCGGCTCATGGTCTGCCTGCCCTGCAAGCCGCTGCCACCTGTCCCGTGCTTGGCGTCATCGAGCCCGGCGCCGAACTGGCCGCGAAAGTGCAAGGTCCCGTGGGCGTGATGGGGACCTTGGCCACGGTCCAAAGCGGCGCCTATGAAACTGCCATCCGACGCCGCATGCCCGGCGCCGAAATACACAGCCTGGCGTGCCCCCTGCTGGTGAGCCTCGCTGAAGAAGGCTGGCTTGACGATCCCATCACCACGGAAATATGCCAGCGCTACCTGAAGCAATTGCCCGACGCCGTCAAAACCATCGTACTGGGTTGCACCCACTATCCCGTGCTGCGCCCCTCCCTGGATCGTGCCCGGCCTGGCACCACCTGGATTGATAGCGGTGATGTCACCGCACGCGCCGTGGATGCCTTGCTGGAAAATTCACTCGGCTATCGTACTGAAAGCTCAGCAGGTCCCCTGCGCGTCCTCTTCACCGATGCCGGCACGCGTCTAAAAGAAGTGGGCTCTCGCTTTCTTGGCGAATCACTGGAAGCCGTAGAGTTGGTGGAGCTGTGAACCAACGAGTCAATTTTTCTGCTGGCGCGATTCGAAGCCCGCCACCCTGCTTTTTAATGCTGATTTCGGCAGGGGGCCCCAGGCTCTTCCGTCGTGGCTCTGGGGGCGATTATCGCCAAGCATCAGATAGCCGTCACCACAGGCCCATGCGCCGCTGAGATGATCGCTACTGCGAACGTAGGGCTCATGGAGGCGCGATCCGTTGCGGAAGATCTCGCCATCTTTGGCTTCGATCTGTTCGGTAGGCAGGCCCACGGTTCGTTTCACGGAGATGCCTTCGGGCCCCTTTACCAACCAGACCTCCCCTCGTTTCGGTGGGCCGACGCACCAGGCCCAAAGGGTCCAAACCAGCTCACCATCGTGCAGGGCAGGCTCCATGCTGTGACCCGAAATTTGCACGGGATGGATTACCAAGAGGGGACTCAAGGCCAAGAGCAGCGCGGCGATGGGAACCCATGGCTTCATTCCGGTTTGCTCGTCTGTGCCAGCGCCCCATGAAGCGCCAACAGCGCAAGGCCCAGGTCACGGAGCAGAGCCATCTTCATATCGAACAGCCGCTGATCCTTGGTCTTCTGCACCTTCGCCGTGCCAAAGCAGCCGCAGTCCACAGGGTTGCCCTTAGCGAGATTGAACCCGAGGCCGGCCGTGAAAACCACCATCAGGACCAGGATCAAAGCCGCCGCGCTACGTCGGGCTACGCCAAACACCAGGCCAAGCGCTGTGAGCAGTTCCAGCCAGGGCAAGACGAGCGCCAATGGCGCCACCAGCGCCATGGGAAGCAGGCCATAGGCGAAAACGGCCTGCGCGAAACCCGGTGGATCAAGGAGTTTCGGAACTGCTGCGAAGAGCATCACCGCGGCAAGCAGCCAACGAGAAAGGCGAAGCACCAGAGGGTGAACCAACCAATTCATGGTTGCTCCCCCTTGGCCACGGCCTGCTTTCGGGCTTCCCAATCCGGGTAGCCATCGGTGTAGATGCGCAAGTTGCGGAAGCCCGCCAGCCAGAGTTTCTGCGCTACGAGATGGCTGTCGCGGCAGTCTCCGCCGGAGCAGTAGATCACGATGGGCAACTTGAGATCCGCAGTGAAGAGGGATAGCTGATCCACCTTTTCCGTCAGGCCGTCTTCCCAAGCAGAAAAGGTTTTGGCGCCAGGGATGTGGCCCTCGGCGTACATGGCCGTGCGCCGTGCGTCCAAAAAGACCGCGCCATGGGCATGCAGCCATACGGCCTCGTCGCCTCGGATGGCTGCCTGTGCTTCCTTCACGAGGGGCGGAAAGCGGGTCGTCAATTCGGCCTTGGCAGCCACTGGAGTCACGGAACTGGGTGCGACGGTTTTAAGTAGCTGCAGCGGACGGGCGGCCTTTTCTGAAGGATGGTCCGATGTGGATAGGACGGAATCAGGTATGGCCACCGGGGCCATGGACGTGGTCGCAGGAAGGCCTGCTAGGGCAGTCCGCGTGGGTTCCTTAAGGTGCCAGGAAAGGCGCCGTGTTGGACCCGCCAGGGCGTTGGAGAGCCACGCGCAGCCCAAGGCCAGCGCAAGGTAGGCGGGAATCTCCAGCCCTGGCTTGAAGCGTGTCATTTGGCTCTAACAGCGAGCCTGCGCCCACGGCCATCGGTGAGTGCGACTTCGGAAAGGTGGGCCGGGGCGGGCACATGGGAAGCTAGCTCATCAGCCAACTTCCGTGCAAGTTCCAATGGCCCAGCCAGGCCCAACTCCGAAAGCAGGCGGCCTTGCAGCGGCCCAAGGATCCGGTCCATCACCGCTTCCAGCTCGCGGAAGTCCATCACTACGTCAAAGTCATCCAGCCCCTGACGCGAAGTGATGACTTCCACTTTGTAATCGTGGCCTTCCCAGGCTCCATCGGGAGTCTGAAAAACCACCGACAATGGCCGTTCCACAGCGGCTTCGAAGGAGAGTTTCATTGCAGTAGGGGAATCCATCCCCTGATTCTGACAGCCCTTTCCCACTAGCGCCTTTCCTGCCTCACCTCGGGTAAGCCGCCCAAATTTTCGAGGAGGGGGTCATACTCGTTGGAAACTTGGGTCCACGCCCTTCAGCTGGACATATATGGAGGCACCATGAAGCCCCTAGAGCTTGGACTGTTTTGGCTGTTTGTCCTCGGCGCCGTCGGCTTCTTCGCCTATACAGTGCGCAAACGGATCGGGGCCTTGCTCGCCGGCAGGACAGACAACCGCTTCGACCGCCCTGGCGAGCGGCTGAAACGCGTCTTCCTGGATGCGTTCATCCAGAGGCGAATGGTTCGCGACCATTACGCGGGCTTTTATCACCTGCTCATCTTCTGGGGTTTCTGCGCCCTGGCGCTGCGTTCCCTGGGACTCGTCATGGAGGGATTGTTCCCCGCCTTCCACATGACCGAAGCCATGGGCCGGTTCGGACTGGTCTACCAGACGACCAAGGACATCTTCGAAGTCCTGGTCATCGTCGGCATCGGCCTCGCAATGGGCCGCCGGGCCCTGGCCAAGCCATGGCGGGTCGAGAATTCCATTGATGCCTGGGGCACACTGAGCTTCATCGGCGGCCTGATGGTGACCGACATCCTGGCGGATGGCGCCTTCATCGTCATGAATCATCCCGCCTGGGCCTCCTGGGCCCCGGCCAGCAATGCCATGGCGGGAGCGCTCACGGGCATGAGCGCTGGAGACCTCATCGTGCTCTACAAGAGCATGTGGTGGGCGCACCTGGTCCTGCTTTTCGGCTTCCTCAATTTCCTGCCCTACTCCAAGCATTTCCATGTGCTTACCTCGCTGTTCAACCTCTATTTCCAGTCGCTTGAGCCCACCAATAACCTGAAGCCCATGGACCTGGAAGCGGAGCATTTCGGTGCCAACCGCATCCAGGATTTCACCTGGAAGCAGATGCTGGACTTCTACACCTGCACCGAGTGCGGGCGCTGCTTGGAGGCCTGCCCCACGACGATGACGGGCAAGCCGCTCCGCCCGAAGAATTTCGGCAATGATCTGCGGAATTATCTGTATGACACACCCTTGGCGGACATGGCCCAGGACAAGCCTGTGCCCGAGGGCCGCAAGCTCATCGGCGGCCCTGTGCCCGAAGGTTCCGTATGGGACCTGAAGCAGGACCATTCTCCGTGGAATGCGGAGCAACTGGGCGGCGCCATCAGCACGGACACCATCTGGGCCTGCACCACCTGTGGCTACTGCGAATGGGCCTGTCCGCTCCACATCACCTTCGTGGACAAGCTCGTGGAGATGCGGCGCAACCTCACCTTGGAGGAAAGCGATTTCCCAGCAGAAGCTCAAGTCGCATTCAAGGGCATGGAGCGCCAGGGCAATCCATGGAACTTTGCGCAGGCCGATCGCGCGAAGTGGTCCGAAGGCCTGGAAGTGCCCACAGTGGCTGAGAAACCCGATGCGGAATATTTATTCTGGGTCGGCTGCGCTGGCTCCTATGATGCCGCAGGCCAACGGGTATCCAAGTCACTGGTGAAGTTGCTGAAGGCCGCCGATGTTTCCTTCGCCATCCTGGGCACCGAGGAATCCTGTACTTGTGAATCCGCACGGAGGCTGGGCAACGAGTATCTTTTCCAGTCCGCCACCGAAGCGAACGTGGGGGTCCTGAAGGGCCATGGCGTTAAGAAAATCATCACCAACTGCCCGCACTGTCTCAATACGCTGAAGAACGAGTATCCGGATTTCGGCGGTCATTTTGAAGTCATCCACGGCACCGAGTTGGTGTCGGAGTTGGTGGCGAAGGGCAAGATAAAATTCGAGGAGACCGTGCAGGCCGACCTCACCTATCACGATCCCTGTTACCTGAGCCGCTACAACGGCCAGGTGGACGCCCCACGCGCCATCCTCGACGCGATCCCCGGCATCAAGCTCACGGAGATGGAAAAGCACGGCGAAGCCACCCAATGCTGCGGCGCCGGGGGCGGTCGTATGTGGCTGGAGGAAAAATTGGGCTCCCGGGTCAATCACGCGCGCTTCGAGCAGGCCCTGGAGACCCAAGCCACCACGGTGGCAGTGGCCTGCCCCTTCTGTAACGTGATGATGAACAACGCCGCAGGGGAAACGGGTCACGAAACCGTTCACACCCAGGATGTGCTGGAACTCGCAGCCAAAGCACTGAAGCCCGCTGAAGTATGATGAATCATGCTTGATCCCCGGCTTTTGGAAATCCTCTGCTGTCCCGCCGAATTGAACGGTGAGTCCTGCCATGGCGATTTGAAGGAAACACCGGACGGACTGCTTTGCACAAAATGCAGACTGCTTTATCCCATTGAGGATGGCATCCCCGTGATGCTGGCCGACCACGCCAAAAAGGTTTCCGAGTGAAGCTCGACCAGAGCCACGCGGAATCGCTATTGGCCCGTATCCGCGGGCTCAAGGTGGCGGTGCTGGGCGATTTGATGTTGGACGAGTATTTGTTCGGCGAGGTGAGCCGCATCTCGCCCGAAGCGCCGGTACCCATCGTGCGGATCGTACGCGAAAAGGCCGTGCTGGGTGGCGCTGCGAATGTGGCCGCTAACCTGCAAGCCCTGGGCGCTGAGCCCCTGCTCATCGGCACGCTGCAAAAAGATGCAGCGGGCACGCGACTCATGGAATTGTTGGCGCGTACCGGGATCTCCAGTGAAGGGCTGGTGGTGGATCCATCGCGGCCCACCATCATCAAAACCCGCGTCATCGGTCAGACCCAACAAATGCTGCGCATTGACCGGGAAGAGCCTCGGGAACTGGATGAACAGGCCGTGCTTGAACTTGTGGGGCAACTCAGGGGTTGCCTTCCCGATGTTGGCGCACTCATCGTTTCAGACTATGCCAAGGGCATCATCGGGCCTCAGGTGATGGAGGAAGTGCGCGAGCTTTGCAGGCGCCACCAAATTCCTTGGGTCGTGGACCCCAAGCCCGCCCATCGCGCGCTCTATCAAGGCGCGACCTTGATGACGCCAAACCGCAAGGAAACCGCTGAGCTAAGTGGGCTGCCCGCTGACAGCGATACCGAAGTCGCGGCGGCAGGCAAAATGCTATTGGATAACCTTGGCCTTTCGGGCCTTCTCATCACCCGAAGCGAAAAAGGCATGGCCCTGTTCACTCCGGACGCGGAGCATTCCGCTCCCTGGATGATTCCCACCATGGCGCAGGAAGTGTTCGACGTGAGCGGCGCCGGAGACACGGTCATCGCGGCGTTCAGCGTCGCCGTGGCCGCTGGTGCGGACTGGAAGGATGCCGCCATGCTCGCCAACGCCGCCGCTGGCGCTGTGGTTGCCAAGATGGGCACCGCCACCGTCACCGCAACAGAACTGCTGGCGCATTATCACGAGCAGGAAGCAGTGTGACGTGGGCGATGAGCGATGAGCGATGAGCCAACAGCTCTGAGCCACAAGCTAAAAAAGCCGCGCCGAAAGCGCATCCCAATTTACTGATAGCTGATTGCCTATCGCCAGCCGCCCATCGCTGAACAGCCTCACACCCCATCAGTCCCGAAGTTCGACGCTCAGCACGTAGTGGTCGCCCTTAGGCAAGCGATCTTTCACCTGGAAGAAAGCCAGGTCGAAGGTTTCAGTCGTGCCGGGTTTCACGGTGCCGATCTTGGTGCCTCCGTTGGCGGCGCCCAACAACCGACCCTCTTTGTCGAAGACCGCGATGGCGAATCCTGGCGTGCGGGATTTCTTGGAGGTGTTGGTCACGTGAATGAGGGCACGGCTACCATAGTTCGGTCCTTGAAAGAGCTTGGACTTGGGTTCCCGCTTGCCAATGGCGAGGGAAGTGACCTTTAATCCATCCACATTGATGTCAAGAGCCTGCAATTGGTTCCAATGGAAAGGGAAAGACCCGCTGAAGAAACTCAAGGACTGGGGTTGTGTCGGTGTTGATTGCTCCAGTATTCCGGTCTCGACTTTTGGAGGCTCGGAGGGTTTCGCTTCTTGCGTGGGATTGTCTTGCAGCACAAGCAGGAGGACGAGGGATAGGAGGGTCATGGAAACTCCGAATACATATACATTGGCCGCAACCTTGCGTGCAGGCTGCGGTGAATAAGGTTCCAGCACGAATTGAGGGGAATCAATTCCTTCCGAACAGCCCGCCAAAGAGACTCTTTTTCACAGGGGCGGTTTCATTGGAAAGGGTTGGCACAGGCCCAATTTGGGTGGCGCGGCGCAGTCGCTCGAAGACGGGACGCAAGGCCGGCACCTTGTTGGCCTCCAGCCAGTTCTCGCTGAATTGCCGGGCTACCAGATGGTATTCCTTCACGCGGCCCTGTTCCACCAAATGAATCAACTGATCCATGGCCACATTCGACAGGGTCTCGGTTTCCAATTGGATCTTCAGCAGGTTGGGATCCTTGACTGCCTCCTCGTGGTGCGCCATGGGGGGCGGCATCGGCATGGGCAAGGTCACCGTGGGTGCCAATGGTGGCGGAGTCAGGGTCGGCATGGGCATCATCATGGTCCTTGCCTGGGGTGACAGTTCCTCATCTGGCAGGTCCTCGCGATGCATGAGCCGGGTGGATGCTGAGGGCTCTGGTTCGGCGGTTTGAGCAGTCATGGCCCGGTCCAGTTCCATGGGCGACAGTACCGAGGTGGAAGCAGGTTCCACCGAAGCATCAAATTGCGGCGCCGGTATGCCACCCAAGGTCAATTCAAGCGCGTCCAGGGTTGTTTCAACATCCATGGGCGCACCTCCCCGCATACCCATGGATTGGGGTCTCGCACGTTGCACGGAGGGCATCCCGGCCATGAGTTTGTCAATGGCATCTCGGGCGGAACTGTAGGTGGACGTCCCTTCAGTGGACGTGTCCGCTTCCATGGCTGAGGCGTGTTCAGCAAGGCTCTCCGGCATAGATGGCGGCCCTCCCATTCCAAGAGCTTCCAATTCATCGGCAGAATGGGTTGGGAATGCAGACAGCTTGGGAAATGGCCGTTGTTCTGGATGTTCCGCAGGATGTAAAACAAGGGTCTTTTCCATGGCGCCATCAGGTTCTTCGAGGTCATGAAGCGTCAGCGGGGGAAGGTAGGTCAGCGGACCCTCTGAAAAGGTTTCAGTGGCATCCGGCAGCACTAGGCGCCCCTCGGCCGTGGTGGTCGCCTCGCCCGCCAAAGTTGCTCGGAGAGCTTCCTCGGAGATGCCTGTGGTAGACGCGGTTTGTGCCCTCAGATCCCAAGCATCCACGGCAACGGTGTCTGAATCAGGTTGGTCGAAATGGTCGAAAGAGACGCTTGCGTCAGCAGGGGGCGGAAGTTCGCCCACTAAGCGTTGGACTTCTTCGGAAATGGAAAAGATGTGATCGCAGGTGAAACATTTGGCCCGCCGGTGCCGGTGCTGCACGCGCGGTGAACGAAGCGCGTAATGGGTCGCGCATTTCGGGCAGTGAACGGATTCAAGCACGGCGCACTCCGAATGATCAAGGCCAATCTTAGGCTGGAAACGGCGAATCTTAGGACAGATACGGCTAATCTTAGGCCCAATCCCGACCAGACTCCATCCTTTGGCTCCCGGTATCCTGAATTATTGATTGCGAGGAGGAAGGTGTGACAGGGGTGCTCATCACCATGGAAGGGGTGGAGGGGTCGGGGAAATCCACTCAACTCCTGCGGCTCTCTGAGCATCTACGGCGTCTTGGCCTGCCCATCGTGGTCTCCAAGGAGCCGGGTGGCACCGCCCTGGGCCGGGATCTGCGAACCCTGCTGTTGACCCACCATCCCAGCGGTGAAACCTGGTGCGCGGAAGCCGAACTGATGCTTTTCTATGCCGATCGCGCCCAGCACCTGGCCCAAGTCATCCGACCTGGGCTGGAGGCCGGAAAAATTGTACTCATTGACCGTTTTGAGGACAGCACTCGTGCCTACCAGGGAGCCGCAGGCGTTTCGGAGCACATGCTGGACCGGCTCCATGAGCTGGTGGTGGGGCGCCTGAAGCCCCATGTGACCTTACTCCTGGACATGGACCCTGCCTTGAGCCTGCAGCGCGTGGAAGTACGCAATCTCTCCATGGGCGATGAATTCAAAGAGACCTTGTTCGATGAAAAACGCATCGAATTCCACGCTTCAGTCCGCGCGAGATTCCTGGCCATCGCGCAAAGTGAACCCCTCCGCGTGGCCGTTATCCCCGCCAGGGATGCTCCCACCTTGGTGGAAGAAACCATCTGGCGTCGCGTTGCGCCTCTGCTGCGCAGTGCGGGTTTCACGGTGGAATGATGTTCGACGATCGCTTGATCGGCCACCGGGCCATCCGAGAAAAACTGCTATCCCGTTTGCAAGCGGGCAAGCTTGCGGGGTCATTGATATTTGCTGGGCTGGATGGCATTGGCAAGCGCCGCATCGCACTGGAACTAGCCCAACGGGAACTCTGTTTCAAAGGCACTGCTTGCGGGCTCTGCCAAGGCTGCAAAGCCTTCTGGTCGGATCCGCTGCCGACGGAATTACCGAACCTGCTGCGGATCGCACCGGAAGGCAAAGCAGGGATCATCAAAGTGGGTGCCATCCGCGATTCAGACTTGGTGGAGGGCGGCGTCATCGCGTGGGCTTCCATGGCCCCGCCGCCCAGGTGCCATAGATGGATTCTGATTGAGGATGCGCACCGGCTCCACGGCGCCGCAGCCAACATGCTGCTGAAAACGTTGGAAGAACCGCCCCTGGGCACCCACGTGGTCCTGATCACCCACCGTCCAGAAGCCATGCTGCAAACCATCCGATCGCGCTGTGAGCGGATCGCCTTCGCGCCGCTTTCACACGATGATGCATGGAGAGTGGCTTGCGCCAACGGATGGGGCGAGGCAGAGCGTGAAGCATGGATAGCGCTATCGGCTGGATCACTGCGGTTCCTCGAACGCGATGCCTTCGAACGCGCGTCCGCCCAGGTCGAGGCCTGGCTGCTCTTGAGTTCAGGCGCATCTTTTCGCGATGCCGCAGGGCCCTTGCTACCTGATCGGAATTCCGAATTAGCCGTGAGCGAACAACTGCGCCAACCCCTGGAATTGCTGTTGGCCTTGCTCAAGGATGCGGCCCGTACCCGCAGCGGTGGAGAGCCTTCCCTGGCACCGTGGAAGGCAGGTATCACAAAGCTCGCGGGGTCCATGACCGATTTGAAACTCCCACAGGATCTCATCTACCATGCCCTGCGCCATCTCCCCCGCAACCCTGCGCCAGAGCCTGTGCTGCGGGAGATCGGAATGGTCTTGTAGTTCCGGGATCCGCAGTGATTATTGCGTGAGGCTCCAGGTGGAAAATCGAGAAACCTTCTTTGATATTCATAGGATACATCGGCAACTAATGCCGACTGCTTTATCTCCCAAGATACTTATGTTGATTTTTGATATCTAATATCAGAAGGAGGCAGAAAGATGGAACTGACGCTTACACCCTCCTTGCTCCAGACGCCACGGATCAAGTTGATACAGGTGGGGGATAAAGCCACCCTTGCCGAGGCCTTCAAACTGGTATCTATCCCCGACATCAAAATGGGTCTCGAGGTTCCGCATCTCATCAACGCACGGCAATTTGCGGAACGGTTGAAGGCCAATCCCTCGCTCCGCTGTTTTCTAGTGGCCCCCCACGGCAGCGATGAGCCCGTCGGTATGGTCGTCTATTGGGGCAACACACCCGCGGCGGGGTGCGGGCAGATCCTCTACGCCATCCACCCGGATCATCGAGGGCGTGGTTTTGCGATCGAAGCGTCCAAAGCTTTGCTGAACCACCTGTTCGAGCGGGAGGCCGTTCAAGGCGTCAGTGCATTGGTGGCCTCGGGGAATGAGGCCAGCCGCCGGATTCTTGCCAGGTTGGGCATGAGGCCGGTGGGACATGACCGGACCAACATGATCTGCTACTTCGTGGGGCATAAAGACTACCGCTTGGGACCCCTGGACCGCCTGATCCAGAAGGTGAATTGGTCGAATTCACGCAGCCGTTTCGCGAAGTTGGCGGCGATGCTGTATGGGCTGATGATCACAAGTACCGATTTTTGAAATCCGTTTCCTTTCCCCCCTTCAAAGAGGCATCGCGTAGGCTTCTGCCCCGATGAAATTCGCCAATCGCTCAAGGGCAGCTTCCAGGGCCTGTTTACGAGCCTTGGTGGCCTTCACGCCGGGCTCCCACCACAGGCCCTTGATTTCCAGTAGGCCCTGGTCGCGGTGAAATTTGGGGTCCAGGCGGCCCACGATGTTCTCGCCCTCCAGAATTGGCAGCACGAAATAGCCATAGGTCCGCTTGGCTTCAGGCACAAAGGCCTCGAATCTGTAATTGAATCCAAAAATTCTCAGCGCCCGGGCCCGGTCGCGCAGTACAGGATCGAACGGGCAAAGCAGCCGGGTGAGATCCGGCGCATCCGGTAGCTGCTGCAGGCGCGTCTCCCAATTCGCGACTGCAAATGCGGCCCGCGGTTTGGAACCATCGGCACCTTCCGCATGCACCGGGAGAATATGACCCGCCTTGGCTTCACGATCACACCAGGCTTTGACCTGGGGGACATCCAGCACAGCCCAGAAATCCGCCAGTTCTTTGGGTGAAGCCACGCTCAACCGTTCCAAGGCCGATGAGCAGGCCCAATGGATATGCGTTTCCTCATCGGGTTCCGAGGCGGAATGATGCTCAGGGAGCACCCGTTCGGTCAGGTCGTAGACTTTGTGGAAATGGATTCGCTTGACGATGGCCAGTTGACCCGTGCGCCACAGAAAATCCAGCGCCGCTTTTTGGGGTTTCCAACCCCACCAGGGCCCGCGTTTTTCAGGGTGCTCAAAGTCGGCACTTTTCAACGGTCCTTCACTGGTTATGCGTTCCAGAACCTGCGCCACCACCTTATCTCCATCCATACCGCGGAAGTGGTATTGCCACCACGCGTTGCCTTGGAGTCGGGACTTGTCATTTCGGAATCGCGGCTTCCAATGAGGAAACCATTCCACTGGAATCGCGGAAGCATCATGAGTCCAATGCTCAAATAGGGACCGGTCCTTTTCCAGGGCGGAAGTGAATTGCTCTTGTTTGAATCCATCCATCCGCGCATGCAAGGTCAGGTGATGGGCCCGCTGCAACACATTGATGGAATCCATCTGCACGAATCCCAAGCGGTGGATGAGCTTTGCAAGTGAGCTTTTGGTGACACGCCCGCTCGGATTGTCCAACAGACCCTGGGAGCCCATGAACAGGCGGCGGGCGGTTTTCGCCGGGATCAGCACTGGGTTCATGAAACGGTCAGATCAAGTGGCTGTATCGAATTCCACACGATCCCGCCCCAGATTCTTCGCGCGGTAAAGTGCTACGTCCGCCCGTGCCAACAGGGATCCGGCATTGGCGTCCACTTCCTGGACTTGCGCCACGCCCAGGCTGACTTTCACGTAGAATGGCGTGCCGTCGGGTCGGCTCACAGGCTCGGATTTGATGGCATTGCGCAGATTTTCAGCGACACTCACCGCTTCGTGGCCATGGGTTTCCGGAAGCACCACCAGAAATTCCTCGCCTCCGATTCGACCCACCTGATCGCTTCCCCGCAGTCGGCCCAAGAGGATCATGCCAAAGGTCTGCAAGACGAGGTCTCCTGTAGCATGTCCATAGGTGTCATTGACAGCTTTGAAAAAATCCAGGTCAGCGAGGATCACTGAGAGCGGGCGTTTATACCTCCGCGCCAAATCAAAATGCTTCTCCAGGTGGCCTAATACCGTGGCGCGATTCCCGACGCCGGTGAGAGGGTCCACCGTGGTCTGCGTCAGGACGACCTCATGGTAATGGCGTTCCATGTCGTCCAGGCGCTTGAGCTTGAAAGCGTGGCTTCCAACCCTCACCACATCCCCGTTATTCAACAGGGTGGGGTCGGCCTCTGGAACCAGTCGTTTCCCGTTCACAAAAGTGCCATTGGTGGAGCCCAAATCCTGGAGTGTCACCGATACGGCTTGCCCGCCTTCCATCACCACGTCCAACCGTGAATGCCGCCGACTAACCTCGGCCTCCTCCAAACAGATGTCGTTATCGGTGGAACGACCGATGATCATGCCATTGGAACGCAAGGTGATGACTTCGCCGATGGGCTGCCCAACATAACGGATCAACGCCCACTCCTCAAACGGGGAATTCGAACGCAAAAGTCCAGAGTTGGCCGCCATGGTGGCGCCATCCAGATCAAATGTGTTCTCTTGGTTCACGCGTTTGGGATCCATGCCACTTTTGGGGAATACGCCAAGGGTAGCACCTTGGCGTTTTAAGAGGCCTGATGGATTGTCATTCAGGCATCTCGACTGGTCTTGGTGATGGAGGATAGAGAGTAGATCACAAGGCATCGGGCATTGGCGTGACGCGGGCCACGATTGCCGCCAGAATGGAGCGACCCTTCCAGGAGCCCTGCCCATGCGTCTATTGCTGCTTTCCGCCCTGACCCTCGCCACCGTTCTTGGAGCTCAGCAGACTAAGAAACCCGCGAAGTCCAAGGCCCCAGCCCATGCACCCGCCACGGCCAAGGCCGCGGATGCGAAGGCCACCGACACCAAACCTGCGGAGCCACTGATCACTCCTTCGATCGCGACCCAATGGACCGTCCCCGGCTTCAGCAAGCCTGAAAGCGCCTTATGGGATGCGGAAGGAAAGGTCTGGTACGTCACGAACATGGCCGATGGGGAGATGAGCCATGCGAGCAGGGGCTTCATTGCCCTGCTGGACAGGAATGGCCTGATCACAACCCTGGAATGGGTGAAGGGCCTCAACGCGCCCAAGGGCATGGGCCTGGTGGGCCGCACGCTCTATGTTGCCGACATCGACGCGCTGGTCGCGGTGGACGTGGCGAAAGGGAGCGTGGTCGCCCGATTCCCCGTGGCTGGGGCCAAGTTCCTCAACGACGTGGCGGCATCGCCTGCGGGCGACATCTACATCTCCGACACACTGGGCAACGCGATCTTCGTTCTGAGGAAGGGGGCCAAGGCCGTCGAAACATTCGGAAGGGGGCCCCAAATGGATGGGCCCAATGGCTTGCTGATGCGGGATGGGAAGCTGCTGATGGCGGGCTGGGGGCGAATCAGCAACGCCGCCACCTTCGAGACCAGCGTCAAAGGCAGCCTCCACCGCATCGATCTCAAGACCCGCGCCGTCAGTGCCCTGACCAGGGAACCCCTGGGCAATCTCGACGGCCTCGAAGCTTTCGGGAAGCACCTGCTCGTGACGGACTGGAGCGGGGGCAAGCTCTTCCTGGTGGACGACGCCGGCGCCAAGGTGCTGGTGAAGGACGGGTTCAAGAATCCCGCTGATATCGGCGTGGATGGGGCCCGGCACCTCGTCGCGGTTCCCGAAACCGGCGGCGGCCAGGTGACCTTCCTCGTTCTGAATTAAGTCACGGCTAAGTAGAGGCTGGGAACAGGCTGTACAGCCCTTCGGCGCGTGCCCGCCGATTGGCGTTGTACCAAGCGGAATCACGCCGGGCGACGAACCGACCCACTCCAATCGTCTTGTTCACATCCAGCAGGATTATCCGGCCTTCGTGGCGGACATAATCGAACTTGCCATAATCAAACCCCATCCGTTGCCTCAGCTCCAGGATTTCGGAAGCCACTTCCACTTGATAGCTGGCGCAGCGGGTCTCCTCCTTCACGATGGGATTGTGGGAGGCGTTCCTTGTGCACTTGCCCCAAGAGCCAAGGAAGAAGTAGCTATGGGTGTGGAAGAGGTCGTCCTCGATCTCTGGAAGAAATCTTTGCACCACCAGATCCGGCATCGCGAAGGCCTCCTGTGGGACGTCCTGCAACCGGGAGAACAGCCGGTATTCCATAGGGGAGCGGAAAGGCGGATTCAAGCCCTTGCCATCGAGCCTCGGTATGCCCCTTTCAGCCTCGGGAAGCCCTCCGAAATTACGGTTCGACTTCACGATCACCGGGCCCGCCCAGTCATCCCCTGGCCCCAGCAGATGCTCCGAGAAAGCCGCCTTCCGGATATCCCGGACCCGCGCGTTCACGGCCGCCGGGTAACGTGAGGCCAGGTCCATGTAGGCCTCGGGAACTTCCGAAAGATCGACATGGAGGAACAGGATGTCGGCGGGTCGGTACTCATCGGGCCCGAACAGCGTGAACACCTCGTGTCCATCCTCCTGCCAGAAGGGGATCATGCGCTGGATTGCGTATCCGGCCGTGTCCTGGCCCCGCTCGGAGGCGTGCTGAAGAATGGCGATGCGACGGCCCATGGCACGATGTTAGGAGGGTTCCACTCCGGGGTGAAGTGGTCCTCTGGCCCTGCGGCTGGCTATCAGGAATACAGGGACACCCATGAGTAGCAGCACCAAGCCAATGGATGACCGCAGGGGATGCTGGCAATAAAGCTGGATCGTCATGACCACCGAGCCCAGGACGAACAGGCCCGGCACCACCGGATAGCCCGGGGCGCTCACCGGACGGGGCAGGTCCGGCTCCAGGCGGCGAAGGCGGAACAGGGCCAGCCCTCCCAGCCCAAAGAACAGCCACTGCAGAAAGACGTAAAAGGAGGAAAGCTCCTCGAAGCTGCCGGTGAGCACCAGCAGGCACGCAAACAGCGACTTGTAGACCACCGCCCCCACCGGGATGCGGGTGCGGGGTGACACCACCCCAAGAATCCGGGGCAGGAGTTTGTCCTTCGCCAACGCGTAGGGGATCCGGGAGGCCGCAAACAGGTTGGCATGCATGGTGCCCAGGGCACTGATGATCATGGCCACCGTCAACCAACCCGCCAGCGTGGGCCCTCCGATGGCGCTGAGCATGTCGGACACGACGTTCCGGGAGCGGACCACCTGCTCGAAAGAGAGAGCCCTGAAGCAGGCCAGGTTCACCAGCATGAACAGCAGCGCGGTCACGGCAAACCCCGCCAGGATGGCCCTGGGCATCGTCCGGCCCGGCCGTTCCACCTCCCCGCCCACGCGCAGCAAGGTGTGCCAGCCGCTGTAGGCCCAAAGGGAGGCGCCAACCCCCGCCAGGAAGGGCCCTGGCCCCGGCGCAGAGTGCAGGGGCACAGGGACCATGGTCTTTGGCACCAGAAAGAAGCCCGCCGCCAGGACTCCAAAAAGGGAGAGCAGTTTCACCGAGGTCAGCACTACCTGGATGCGGCCGATGAGACGCACAGGAATGAGGTTGAGGAGGGCTTGCACCAGGATCACTAGGACCGCCGCTCCCTGGCCCAGGGAGATCCTGAGGACTCCCAGCTTCCAGCCCTGGCTGCTGAGGGCGGGCCAGAAAAAGCCCCCGAAGGCAACCGCCGCCAGC
>JANYBM010000076.1 GCA_025361125.1 Holophagaceae bacterium
CCCAGCCTGCTCTGTGCATTCGCGATCTGGATGTTCTGGAGTGTATTGACTGTTCGCATGAAAGAGGCTGGTTTTCCCTTCACGCCAGCCCAACTGTTCACACTGATTTCCATCGCCGGGCTGAGCGGAGCCACGCTGCGCATTCCGAGCTCCTTCCTGGTATCTCTGGCCGGAGGGCGCAACACCATCGCCCTCACCACGGCACTGCTCATCATTCCGGCCCTGGGTGCCGGGATCGCGCTCCAGGACAAGGCCACCAGCTTTTCCACTTTCGCCGTGATGGCCGCGCTTTCAGGTATCGGCGGCGGCAACTTCGCCTCGTCCATGTCCAATATCAATGGCTTCTTTCCGAAGCGCCTGGCGGGCCTTGCCCTGGGATTGAACGCGGGAGTGGGCAACCTGGGCGTAAGCATCATGCAGTACCTTGTTCCTGCGGTCATGGGCGCGACCATGTTCGGTTCTCTGGCCGGAGCGCCGCACTTGGTGGCCGCCACGGGCAAGCAGATGTGGGTGCAGAACGGCGCCTTCGTCTGGGTGCCCATCCTGGCGGTGCTCGCGGTGTTGGCCTGGTTCTTCATGGACAACCGCGAAGGCCAGGACAGTGAACCGATGGGCCTCGCCCTCCTCAAGATTCTGGGCTTGCACGGCATCGGCTTCGCAGCCACGGCGGTCGGCGTGCTGCTGCTCCTGAACTTCAAGCTGGGTCTGCTGGCGCAGATGGGCGTGCTGGTGCTCACCATCGTGCTTTGCCTCGGCCTCATGAAGCTGCTGCCTGGCAAGATCAAGACGGGGCTCGACGCCCAGTTCCTGATCTTCCCGAAGAAGCACACCTGGGTCATGACGGTGCTCTACCTAATGACCTTCGGCAGCTTCATCGGTTTCAGCTCGGCCCTGCCTCTGCTCATCAAAGAAGTCTTCGGAAAATTTCCCATGGGCGCCATCAACCCCAACTCTCCGAACCCGCTGGCCTACGCCTTCCTCGGCCCTTTGGTGGGAAGCCTCGTGCGGCCCATCGGCGGCATGCTTTCGGACAAGTTCAAGGGCAGCCGCGTCACCCAATGGTCCACGGTGCTGATGATTCTTGGCGCACTGGGTGTGGCCCACTACGTGAAGCTGGCCCAGGGTTCCATGACGCCTGAGATCTATTTTGCACCTTTCCTGGGGCTCTTCCTTTTGCTGTTCGTTGCAACGGGCCTGGGCAACGGATCCACCTTCCAGATGGTTCCCTTCATTTTCGAACCCAAGCTCGCAGGCCCTGTGCTGGGCTGGACCTCCGCGGCGGCCGCCTACGGTTCCTTCATCATTCCCGCAGTCTTCAAGACCCAGGTTGCCGCAGGAAAAGTGGAGCTCGCGCTTTACGGTTTTGCGGCCTTCTATGCGCTCTGTCTGGCGCTCAATTGGTGGTACTACGCCCGGAAAAACGCTGAAGTGAAGTGCTGAAAAAAGCTGACTCTGCGAGAATAAACCCGGATACCCGCCCGAGGCCTATATGTCGAACCAGAACAGCCTGCCCAAACCCCCTTCGGCCTATTCCGATTTCGTCGCCCGATTTCCCAAGTTGGGTCAAGGGTGGGACCTTCTGGCCGAAGCGGGGAAAGAAGGCCCGCTGGATGAACGGACCGCCCGCCTGGTGAAACTGGCCATCGCCATCGGCGCGCAAAAGGAAGGCGCCGTTCATGCCTCCGTGCGCAAGGCTCTGGCCATCGGCATCACCCTTGAAGAGCTGGAACAAGTAGTGGCCTTATCAGCGGGAACCTTGGGTCTTCCGACGGCCGTGGCGGCCCACACCTGGGTCAAAGAGACCCAGGCGGGGCGAAGAAGTCATGGGGATTGAAGACCGCAAGAATATTTCGTGATGGCAAAACCTAACCCACCTTGGCTTCCCGGGCAAAGGAAAGCCTGAGCGCTGCGTAAACCAGCGGGACCGCGCCCGCCAGTAGGAACACCATGTCGGCGACGATGCGAATCCATTCCAGGGTGTGGTAGGTCCCGCCCATGAGGTAGCTGAGCCTACGCGCGTGCCAGTAGCCGTGGGTGATGGCGTCCCATAGTTGCAGCACGCCCGCTGGGAAGAGATCCAGCAGCATCATGAGGCCCAAGCCGATGTTCAGGCCCCAGAAACCGAAGCGGATGAATTTCTCCACACGCTTCCAGGCCGCGTCGGTATTGATCGCTTGCAGGCAGAAGACCATCACGCCCAGCGCGAGCATCCCGAACACGCCGAACATGGCGGCATGGCCGTGGTTGGGCGTCAGCGTGGTGCCCATCTCGAAGTAGGACACGATGGGCAGGTTGATGAGGAAGCCGAAGACGCCGGCTCCCACGAAATTCCAAACGCCCACCGCGATGAGGAAGTAGATCACCCATTTCTGTTTCACGCCCAGGGACTCTCCGCACTCTGCGCACTGCTGGTCCTTGAGGCGGATGAAGTCCCAGGCATCGAGGGTGAGCAGCGTCAGCGGCACCACTTCCATGGCCGAAAAGCACGAAGCCAGACCCATGTTCAGGGTCCCCTGGCCCGTGAAATACCAGTGGTGCCCCGTGCCCACCACGCCTGCGCCCAGGTAGAGGATCGCGTCGAGGTACACGAGGCGCGTGGCGGATTTCGCCGTCACCAGGCCCATCTGGTAGAAGATCACGGCCACCAGCACCGTGGCGAAGAGTTCGAAAAAGCCCTCGACCCACAGATGGATGATCCAGAAGCGCCAGTTATCAATGATCGCGAAATTGGTGTGGGGCCCATAGAACATCGCAGGCAGGTAAAAGAGGGGGATGGCCACCGCGGCGTACAGGAACAAGGAAGGGAGCTCCCCCTGGTCGTTGGTTTGCATAGCCGGCCTGAGACCGCGGAACATCAGAAATAGCCAAAATACTAAGCCTGCGGCCAGGAGCAGTTGCCAGAAGCGGCCCAGATCCAAATACTCGCTGCCCTGGTGGCCCAGCCAAAACCACAGGGAGCCCAACTTTCCATTGATGCCGAGGTATTCTCCGAACAAGCTGCCGAAAACCACGAGGGCCAGCGCGCCTAGCAGGATCAGCACACCCATTTTCTGGCCCTTAGGCTCACTTCCACCTACCAAGGGCGCCAGGAATAACCCCCCCGCGACCCAGGCTGTGGCGATCCAGAAAATAGCCAACTGAAGATGCCAAGTGCGCGCGAGATTGTACGGGAGGATACGCGCGAGGTCGAACCCGTAAAAAGCACCTGGCTCCACGCGGTAGTGCGCAATGACGCCACCCATGGCCGCTTGACCGAGAAAGAGGAGCGCCACCACCGCGAAGTACAAACCCAGCACCTTTTGACTGGGCGTAATGACCCAGTTACGCAGGCGTCCTTCATGGGGGTGATTGGCTCCCGCAGCACCCCATCCCAGGTAATTGAATTTGCCAAAGACAAACAGGATCAACCCCAATCCGCTTAGAAGCGTAATCAGGCTCATGGCGCTCCACAGATAAGCCGAAGAGGAAGGCAGATTGCCCACCAAGGGCTCATAGGGCCAATTGTTGGTATAGGAATAGTCCACGCCCGGGCGCGGTGCCACAGTGGCCCAGGTGGCCCAGGAAAAGTAGGTGGCCAGCGCCTTCAGTTCCTCGTCGCTCCTGATGAAGTTTTTGGGCAGACCTGGCGCCGCCACATCGCCTGCGAAATAGGTTTTCCATTCCCGGGTCTGGATTTGAAGGGCGGCGGATTCCACCGCTGAATAAGTGAGTGTATGAGTGGCCGAGTTATAGCGATTCTGTTTAAGGAGCTTCTTTACGGTCTCGCCCACTTCCAGCGATTGACCTTCCTCCAGTTGAGCGAAGGGCTTGCCAAAGCGGGATGTGGCCACCGTATCCCGCCCGATCTCCGCCATTCGGTGAAGGTACTCGGCTGTGTAATCAGGGCCCAGGTAGGCGCCATGACCCCAAAGGGTGCCGTGCTCCATGAGCCCGTATTTGAAGAAGACTTCCTGGCCGTGGTTCACGTCGGCTTCCGTAAAAAGCACCTGCCCAGATTCATCCACCACCTGAGCCGGAATGGGCGGAGCACCACTATAGGTCTTGACGGTGACGAGCCCCAGCAGGCTGAACCCGAAGATCATCACCAGGATTACGGCTTGCCGCCACCAGGGGGACAACGGGGAGCGGTCGTGAAGATCAGGGTTCATAGGTTCTCCAAAGGCGATTTGTGGCCGATCTGGGGTTCGTGGACCAGGGCACGGGCGTAAGGCTGGTTAACTCAAGTCGGATGCGATAAGGACTCATTTTAGACAGAACCCTGACCATAGACCCGAATGGCACGGGTTGTCTTAAAAAAATTTCTGTAGGTTCCCCATGCGCTGTTGCGCTGTGCGGAGGATTGTGAGCGCAAGCAGGCCTTATCTCTGCGGCACCTCTTGGGCGGGATTCACGTCCTTCATGAAGACCGGCCAGCAGGCCATGTGTCCCAGACCGAACTGCAACAGCACGCCACCCGCCTCTGACAGTCCAAAGGCGGGCGCGGCGCTCTTCAACACGGGCGGCAGCACCATGAGATAGAGATCCAGCCAGTGGCCCGCCAGCACGATGAAACAGGCCACCATCAATATGGTTTCGCTGGTCTTGGCCTTGCGCTGGAGCAGCAGCACGAAGGGCAGGCCGAAATTCAGCACGATGTTCAGGTAGAAGAACGGCGTCCATTTGCTGTTGAGCATCAGGCGGATTGGCGCGGTCTCCTCGGGGATGTTCGCGTACCAGATCAACAGGAATTGGCTTAGCCAGATGTAGGCCCAGAAGCAGCTGAAGGCGAAGAGCAGTTTGCCCAGGTCGTGGTTTTGCGCCTTGGAGATCTCCGGCAGCAGGCCCACGCGGCGCAGCACGATGGCGCTGATGGTGACGATGGCGATGCCCTGGAGGAACATCCCGGAGAATCCGTAGATCGCGAAAATGGTGCTGTACCAGCC
>JANYBM010000087.1 GCA_025361125.1 Holophagaceae bacterium
CGGCTGAGCTTGATCTTGCCGCTCTTCTCGTCAATACCAATGACCTTGACCATGATCTCCTGGCCCTCGCTGACTTCATCCGCGGGGCTCTTCACCCGGTGATGGGCCATTTCGGAAACATGCAGCAGGCCATCGAGACCAGGCAGGATCGTGACGAAAGCGCCGAACTCAACCACTTTTGCGACGCGGCCGAGGTAAGTCTTGCCAACCTCGGCGGTCTGGGTGAGGTCCGCGATCATCTTCATGGCGATGGCAAGCTTTTCTTGGGTTGGGCCGGCGACCTGGCAGATGCCATCGTCGTCAATGTTCACGGAGCAACCTGATACTTCAATAATGTTCCGGATGGTGGCCCCACCCTTGCCGATGACATCACGAATTTTTTCTTTAGGAAGCTGGATGCTTTGCATCTGGGGCGCATTCGAAGCGAACTCGGTGCGCGGGGCGGCCAGGATTTCACCCATGGCAGCAAGCAAATGCAACCGCCCCTTCTTGGCCTGTGTCAGCGCTTTGGTAAGTATCTCGGTGGTAATGCCGCCGATTTTTATATCCATTTGCAGCGCTGTAATTCCCTTGGTGGTGCCTGCGACCTTGAAATCCATATCGCCGTAATGATCTTCCTGACCGGCGATATCGGTCAGCACCACGAATTTTTCACCATCGCTCACAAGCCCCATTGCCACGCCCGCGACCGGGGATTTCAACTTGATGCCCGCGTCCATCAAGGCGAGTGTTCCACCGCAGATGGTGGCCATTGAAGAGGAGCCGTTGCTTTCGGTAATGTCTGACACTACTCGCACGGTGTATGGATTTTCTTCTGGGCTGGGAAGAACCGCCATGAGGCTGCGTTCGGCCAACATTCCATGGCCAATTTCACGTCGTCCGGGGCCGCGATTGGGCTTGCATTCGCCCACGCTATAACCGGGGAAATTGTAGTGGAGATAAAACTTTTTTTCGTACTCTTCTTCGATTCCGTCAATGTATTGCACATCATCCTTGGTGCCAAGGGTGGCGGTGACCAAAGCTTGGGTTTCCCCGCGAGTGAAGAGACAGGAACCATGCGCGGAAGGGAGTACACCGACTTCGATGTTAAGAGGCCGGATCTGATCGAAGGCCCGACCATCAAGACGGATGTTCTGCTTCAGGATCGTGTTGCGGAAAAGTGTTTCTTTCAGCAGATCAAAACTCGCGACAACCTCCTTCTTGGTTTCCGGAGCATCAGCCGTCAGCTCGGACACCACTTCCTTCTTGAGTGCGTCAATGGCCTTGTAACTGTCCAGCTTGACCTTCATGGTGAGGGCCACCATGAGTTTCTCAGCGTGCTTTGAAACCTTGGCGTAGATGTCTTGGTTGGTCTGCGGTTTGGTCGCTGTGAGCTTATCTTTGCCAACCTTGGCCTGCAGGCTTTTCTGCAGTTCCACGAGCTGCTTGATTTGGTCGTGGCCGAAATTCAACGCGGCCACCATGTCTGCTTCCTGAACTTCTTTGGCGCCGCACTCCACCATGACAATGGCTTCTTCCGTGCCCGCCAAGATGAGGTCCAAATCACTTTCCAAACGCTGGCTTACACGGGGGTTGGCAACGAACTTTCCATTGATGCGTCCCACGCGAATACCACCCACGGGAATCGTGAAGGGAATTTCCGAAATGATCAGCGCCGCTGAAGCGCCGACGATCGCCAATGTGTCCGGCTGATGCTCGCCGTCAAAACTGATGACCTGGGCCGTGACCATGGTGTCGTCGTTGTAGCCCTCTTCGAAAAGTGGCCGCAACGGCCGGTCAATAAGACGGCAGATGAGCGTCTCCTTGGTGGTAGCGCGTCCCTCGCGCTTGAAGAATCCACCGGGGATCTTACCAGCGGAAAAAGCGGCTTCGCGATAGTCCACGGTGAGTGGGAAGAAGTCGATGCCTTCCCGTGGTGCGGCGCGGCAAACAGCCACAAGAACCATCGTATCGCCCTGGCGGACGATGACGGCGCCTGCGGCCTGCTTGGCGATGCGTCCCGTCTCGATGGTGATGGGCGTGCCTCCCAAATCAAGGCTTACGGTCGTTGGACTGAATTGAAGTTCGTTCATAAAATCTCCTGCCCCTACTGGGGACTTGGCTGGCCCGCCCTTCGCGATCGCTCCATGAAAGCCACCAAGCCGAAGGGTGGGTTTCACGCAGAGGTCGCTGCCGTAGGGCGAGCAGATGATGGTTCGGCAATCTATATTCTACCAGCCCTTGACACTGACTCTTGAACGAAAAACCACGTCCTCTCCTTGTTATCCTGTTCCTTAATCAAAGAAAAAAAGCCGCTCGCGCGGCTTCTTTTCTTTGCGGCTCTGAGAACCGACCTAATCTTCTCCGTCGAACTCGGTGAGACCTTGCAGTTCTTCGACGTGGGCGGCCATGCGGCTGTATTCGTCGTCGAAATCCTCGCCCAGCACGTTTTCCGTATAAGTGATTTCCGGATACTGGCCTTCCTCGATTTCGATGTTCCGATAAGCGGGAATGCCTGTGCCTGCAGGGATCAGGCGACCGAGGATCACGTTCTCTTTCAACCCACGAAGATAATCTACGCGGCCTTCAAGTGCGGCTTCAGTGAGGACCCGAGTGGTCTCCTGGAACGATGCGGCGGAAATGAAGCTCTCGGACGTGAGCGCCGCCTTGGTGATGCCCAGTAGCAAGGGTTCACAGGTGGCTGGAATGCCACCGTCCTTCATGGCCTGTTCATTGATGTCCTTAAAGCGGTTCTTGTCCACCTTTTCTTCGACGATGAGCATGGTATCGCCTACGTCAGTGATCATGACCCAGCGCATCATCTGGCGGATGATGGTTTCGATGTGCTTATCGTTGATGGTCACGCCCTGAGCGCGATAGACCTCTTGTACTTCATTCACCAGGAAAGCCTGGAGAGCCTTGTCACCCTCGACCTTTAGGAGATCGTGGGGGGAAACGGCGCCTTCGGTGAGTTTCTCGCCGGAGTGGATCTCATCACCATCCTGAACCTGAATGTGTTTGCCACGTGGAATCAGGTATTCACCCTTTTCCCCGGTCTCGCTTTCAACGATCACTTTCTGATTGCCTCGAACGCGGTTGCCATAGCTAACAATGCCGGTCAATTCTGAAATGATCGCTGGATCTTTAGGTTTGCGGCCTTCGAAAAGTTCCGTCACGCGAGGCAGACCGCCTGTGATATCAGAGGTCTTGGCCTGCTGTCTCGGAGTCTTGGCCAGCACATCGCCAGGGCTGAGTTCCTGGCCCTCTTCCACTTCAATGTAAGCGGAAGTGGGAATGTTGTAACGCACGAGAACTTTGTGGTTCTCTCCCTTGATGTTGATATGTGGATGCAGCTTGTCATCAGTTGGATCAATCACCTTGCGTCGGAAACGACCGGCGATAGGATCGCGTTCTTCAACATAGGAAACGTTGGGCTCGAATTCCTTGAAGTCAACGAGTCCGGCCTTTTCAGTGATGACATAGTCATTGTAAGGGTCCCATTCGGCGAGCACTGTCTTGGGCTCCACCTCTTCGCCATTCTTCACTCGAATCATGGCACCCGGCGCAACCTTATAGCGTTCACGCTCATTGCCATCGCCATCCACCACCAGGATATAACCCGAGCGGCTTAGGGCCAGTAATTCGCCTTTTCGGTTCTTAACGGTCTTCATACCATCCAGTTTCACGAAGCCTTTGGTTTGAGCTTCGTGGGTGCTCTTTTCAGAGGCGCGGCTGGCGGCGCCACCCACGTGGAAGGTCCGCATGGTGAGCTGCGTGCCGGGTTCACCAATGGATTGCGCGGCGATAACGCCCACAGCCTCGCCTTGATCCACAAGCTTGCCGGTGGACAAATTCAGACCATAGCACTGAGCACAAACCCCGCGCCTGGCTTCACAGGTGAGTACCGAACGAATGCGAACACTGGGGATTCCCGAGGTCTCGACCTTGAAGGCCAAATCTTCACTGAGAAGCGTACCTGCAGGGGCGATGTTCTTCTTGGAGTAAGGATCGAAAACATCTTCCAAAGTCACGCGGCCCATGATGCGGTCCCGCAGACGGGCTCGTATGGTGCCGTCACTGTTGACGATGGCGGCCACTTCGATGCCGTCCAAAGTGCCGCAATCGTTCTCGTTGATGATCACGTCCTGGGCCACGTCCACCAGCTTGCGGGTGAGGTAGCCGGAATCCGCAGTCTTCAGTGCCGTGTCCGCGAGGCCTTTGCGGGCGCCGTGGGTGGAAATGAAGTATTGGAGGACGCTCAAGCCTTCTTTGAAATTCGCGGTAATGGGAGTCTCGATGATGTCGCCTGATGGCTTCGCCATGAGGCCGCGCATGCCAGCAACCTGTCGGATCTGGGTCTTGGAACCACGGGCGCCGGAGTCGGCCATAATGTAGACGGAGTTGAGGAATTTTTCTTCGTTGTTCCGCTTCTCCATGTTTTTCATCATATCGTTGGCCACTTGATCGGCGGTCTTCGACCAGACTTCCAGAATGCGGTTGTAGCGCGTGGCACTATCCAGGCGGCCTTCAAAGGCCTCCTTTTCAATGGCCCGGACTTCCTCGGTGGCTTCCTTGATGAGCTTTGGTTTCGTGGCGGGCACGATGAGATCGTCAATGCCCACTGAGACGCCGGCTTTCATGGCCCATAGGAACCCGACGTCCTTCATGGCGTCCAGCATACGGATTGTCACTTCGGGACCGTTCAATTTGTAGCAACGATTCACCAAGGAGAGCAAACCTTCCTTCTTGAGGAGACCGTTGATGTATGGAACTTCCTCTGGCAGGGCAAGATTGAAGATCACGCGGCCAACAGTGGTGGTGATCAGGGCGTTTTCCACGTTCTGGGCGTGGCATTCAAACACTTCCTGCTCGCTGTTCTTCTTGGGGTCTGCAGCGTGCCAGGCTTCTGTATCCACCAACGTCCCGGTGTAACGGAGTTGGATGATCGCGTGGGTATCCAAGATGCCATAGTCATGAGCCGCCACGACTTCGTTCATGTTCCCGAAAATCATGCCCTCGCCCTTGCGATCCAGGCGTTTTTTAGTGAGGTAGTAACCGCCTAGCACGATGTCCTGGCTGGGTACCACATTGGGCTTGCCATTGGCGGGGTTCAGGATGTTCTGGGTGGACATCATGAGCACGTGGGCCTCGATCTGGGCCATGGGGCTCAAGGGCACGTGGACGGCCATCTGATCGCCGTCGAAGTCCGCGTTGAAGGCCGTGCAGACCAGTGGGTGCAACTTGATTGCCTTGCCTTCCACCAGCACAGGCTGGAAAGCCTGGATACCGAGGCGATGCAAGGTTGGGGCACGATTCAACATCACGGGATGGTTCTGGATGACTTCTTCAAGCACATCCCACACTTCCGGGCGGCCTTCCTCAACCATTTCCTTGGCCTGGCGGATGGTGGCTGCAAAGCCTTTATGTTCGAGTCGATTGAAGATGAAGGGCTTGAACAGTTCCAGCGCCATTTTTTTAGGCAGACCGCACTGGTGCAGCTTGAGGTCCGGTCCCACAACAATGACGGAGCGGCCGGAGTAGTCCACACGTTTGCCCAGCAAGTTCTGGCGGAAACGCCCCTGCTTGCCCTTGAGTGCATCGGAAAGTGATTTAAGCGGACGATTGGAGACGCCGCGCAACAAACGACCGCGTTTGCCATTCTCGAACAACGCATCGGCTGCTTCCTGCAGCATCCGCTTTTCATTTCGGACAATGACGTCCGGGGCGCGAAGTTCCAGGAGCTTCTTGAGGCGATTGTTGCGGTTGATGACGCGGCGATACAAATCATTGAGGTCGGAAGTTGCAAAGCGGCCACCATCCAATGGCACCAACGGACGCAGTTCTGGTGGCAGCACCGGAATCACATCCAGGATCATCCATTCCGGCTTGTTGTGGCTGCGCTTGAATGCCTCGGTGACTTTCAGGCGCTTGGCGATCTTGGTGCGTTTCTGGGCTGAGGTCTCAGTCTTCATGACGGCTCGCAGCTCAATGGCCAAGGCGTCGATATCCACGTGCTTCAGTAGTTCCTTGATTCCCTCGGCGCCCATCTGGGCCTTGAACCCTTCACCGAACTGGTGCTTGTAATCACGGTACTTGTCCTCGCCCAGGATTTCGCCTTCTTTCAAGGTTGTGTTTCCAGCCTCGGTGACAGTGTAGGCCTCGAAATACAGCACCCGCTCTAGATCCTTGAGAGGGATGTCGAGCAAGTAGCCGATGCGGCTGGGAACGCCCTTGAAGAACCAAACATGACTGACTGGAGAAGCTAATTGGATGTGACCCATGCGTTCACGTCGCACGGCCTTTTTAGTAACCTCGACCCCACATTTGTCACAGACGACGCCTTTGAATTTTTGGCGCTTGTATTTACCACACAGGCACTCCCAGTCATTCACAGGGCCAAAAATACGGGCACAGAAAAGGCCATCGCGCTCAGGCTTGAGGCTGCGGTAATTGATGGTCTCGGGCTTGGTGACCTCGCCCCTGGACCAGGATCGGATCTTGTCTGGCGATGCCAGGCTGACCCTGATGCACTCGTAGGCATTGATGTTTTGTGGTTCTGGAAACATGAGGACCTCTGAAACGAAATCGGAATGGCCTTGATGCTGGCTTGATGCGGAAGCGATTACCCGCCTAGGCGTCGATGGAGAAAGCTGAGTCTTCGCTCTCGAAGCTTGGGGATAGTTCCTCACGGGTGAGCATTTCCACGTCAACACAGAGCGCGTTGAGCTCTTTCTTTACGACGTTGAAGCTCTCTGGCAAGCCTGGATCCTTGATGGTTTCACCCTTGATGATGGCCTGATAGATCTGGGTACGGCCATGCATGTCATCGGACTTGTAGGTCAGAAGTTCTTGCAGCACGTGAGCCGCCCCGTAGGCTTCCAACGCCCATACTTCCATCTCACCAAAACGCTGGCCACCGAACTGGGCCTTGCCCCCAAGGGGTTGCTGGGTGATGAGGGAGTAAGGTCCAATGCTCCGGGCATGGATTTTGTTGTCAACAAGGTGATGCAACTTAAGCATATATACACAGCCGACGTTTACAGGCTGTTCGAAGGCTTCGCCGGTCATTCCATCAAACAGTAGCGTTTTGCCTGTGACATCGGGACCGATCTTGCCATTCTTCTCCCAGGCCTTTTTTAAGAAATCCTTGATGTCAGCCTCTCGGGCTCCATCGAATACAGGCGTGGAGAAATGCATGCCTAGCGTTCTGCCAGCCCAACCCAAATGGCACTCGAGCACCTGTCCAATATTCATACGGGAAGGCACACCCAACGGGTTCAAAACGATGTCAACCTGCTGACCATTCGGCAGGTAGGGCATGTCTTCCACCGGCAGAATACGGCTCACCACGCCCTTGTTGCCATGGCGTCCGGCCATCTTGTCGCCCACCTGGAGTTTTCTCTTGACGGCCACATAGCACTTCACCGTCTTGAGAACACCAGGCATCAATTCATCGCCCTTTTTCAGGCGGTCTTCGCGCTCCGCGAGAATGTCGCGTAGAACTTTCAGTTGACTCTCGGTCTTGTCCAGGATGTCCAGGACTTGGGCTTCAAGGCGTTCCTTGCCTGCGGCCACGCTGATCTGGCGGAAGCGATGGTAGGGTACGGCCTCCAGCATGTTCTGGGTCAGCTTTTTCTTGGCGGGAAGCAGTTCTTTGCCCTTGTCATCCTTGAGCATTTCGCTCAGTTCCTTGCTCTTCAGCAAAGCGACGATTTTCTTCTTGGCCTCGGCTCGAATGATACGTTCTTCGTCTTCGAGATCCTTCTCCCATTTGACAACCTGCTCGCGCTCAATTGCCTGCGTACGAAGATCCTTTTCCTGGCCTTTGCGGGTGAATACTTTGACGTCTACCACAGTGCCTTCGATACCCGGAGGAACCGTTAGACTTGCGTCTTTCACATCACTCGCCTTCTCGCCAAAAATGGCGCGCAGGAGCTTTTCTTCTGGGGAAAGAACTGTCTCGCCCTTGGGCGTGACCTTGCCCACGAGAATGTCACCATGCTTGACGGTGGCGCCAATGCGGATGATGCCTGATTCATCAAGGTTCTTGAGCATTTCCTCGCGAATCTGGGGGATATCCCGGGTGATTTCTTCGGGACCAAGTTTGGTGTCACGGGCATGGACTTCGAATTCTTCGATGTGGATGGTCGTGTAGAGATCTTCTTTCACGACCCGCTCGGAAATCAGGATGGCATCCTCAAAGTTGTAACCGCGCCAGGGCATGTAGGCCACGACCAGGTTCCGGCCCAGGGCCAGTTCGCCGTGATCGGTGCAAGGGCCGTCCGCCAGGATCTGATTGGAGGTGACGTACTCACCCTTTTTCACGAGGGGGCGCTGGTTCAGGCAAGTGTTCTGGTTAGAGCGCGCGAACTTGGTGAGCGTGTAGATGTCCACACCGCTTTCAATGCCCTCGGTTTCCGGATCATCTTCCACGCGTACCACGATACGGTTGGCATCTACGGTTTCGACGATGCCTGAGCGACGGCAGATCACACAGGCCCCGGAATCCTTGGCGGCGACGTATTCCATGCCCGTGCCCACGATGGGAGCCTCGGTACGGATGAGCGGCACGGCCTGGCGCTGCATGTTCGCGCCCATGAGAGCCCGGTTAGCATCATCATTTTCAAGGAAGGGAATGAGCGAAGCCGCGACGGAAACCACCTGCTTGGGGCTAACGTCCATGAGCGTTACCTTGGCGCGCTCGACGATCTTGGTTTCACCGGCCTGGCGAGAGGTGACGTATTCATCAAGGATGTTGCCCTTGTCATCCACAGTGGCGTTGGCCTGGGCGATGATGTGCTCGTCCTCTTCCCACGCGCTCAAGTAGAACGCGTGCATCTCAAACTTGGCGGGGCGCTTGCCCTCTTTTTCAAGCTTCTTGTTCTCCTTCTCCAACTCATCCAGGCGGACGACCTGCATATACCCGAATTTGGAATCGCCAACGCTCGTGACCTTAGCAAAATTAACGATCTTGCCGTCTTCTACCTTTAAATAGGGTGACTCGATGAATCCGTATTCGTTGATGCGGGCGTAGCAGGAGAGCGAAGAAATCAGACCGATATTCGGTCCTTCAGGCGTTTCAATGGGGCAGATGCGGCCGTAGTGAGACGTGTGCACATCGCGCACTTCAAAACCCGCGCGGTCACGGCTTAGGCCCCCTGGTCCAAGAGCCGAAAGACGCCGCTTGTGGGTGATCTCTGAAAGGGGATTCGTCTGATCCATGAACTGTGAAAGTTGCGAAGAACCGAAGAATTCCTTCATGGCCGCGATGACAGGCTTGCTGTTGATGAGATCGTGTGCCTGAAGCGGAGAGTTGGGATCCTGGGCCATGGAGAACTTCTCCTTGATGGCCCGCTGCACGCGAACCAGTCCCACGCGGAAACAATTCTCCAGCAATTCACCCACAGACCGCACGCGGCGGTTGCCCAAGTGATCAATGTCGTCTGCGCGAACAGGCGCAATGTCGCCCATCTCCTGGCGAGTTGTGTCGTATTTCTTCAAGCGCAAAAGGTAGTGAACCGTGTGCACGAAATCATCCGTGCGCAGCGCCCGGGCATCCAACTCGGTTTCCAGGGCCAGCTTGGCGTTGAGCTTGTGGCGACCCACTTTGCTGAGGTCGTACTTCTGGGGGTCGAAGAACATGCCGAATAGCAGCTTCTTGCTGCTTTCCAAGGTGGCAGGTTCACCCGGCCGAATTTTCTTGAACAGCTCCTTGGCAGCTTCTTCCGCATCCTCGGTGTGGTCTTTCATCAGTGTTTCGCTGAAGACCTTCCCCGTCGCATCCATCTCCGGGAAACAAACTTCGAACTCTGCCACATTACCGGCCTGGAACATCTCCAAGTGGGTTTGCAGGAACGGCTCATTGGCCTCCAGCAGCACTTCACCTGTGTTCATGTTCACGACATCATTCAGCAACACAGCGCCATCAAGAACATCGCGTTCCACGGCTACCTGCTTCACGCCTGCCTTGAGCATGTGCTCCAAAAGTCTCCGACTGATCTTCTTTCCGGCAGCAACAATCACTTCCTTGGATTTTGGTTCCTTGACGTCCTCACTGGAGGTATGCCCCAGCATCAGATCACCCGGAACCATGCTGATCTTCGAGCCTTTCAAGACAAACCGGGCGGGGGTGTAGAAGTGCCGCAACAGACCTTGGTTGTCTGCCATGTTTTCGTCAAAAAGCCCCAAGGCGCGTAGGAAAGTCGAACCCAGGAATTTTCGCTTGCGATCGATGCGGGCGTAGAGCAGTCCTTTGGCGTCTAGTTCGAATTCGATCCAGGAACCGCGGTAGGGAATGATCTGGGCGCTGTACTGGGTCTTGTCCGGACTGATTGAGAAGAAGACGCCAGGGCTCCGATGCAACTGGCTCACGATCACGCGCTCGGTGCCATTGATGATGAAGGTTCCCCGATCGGTCATGGTCGGGACATCGCCGAAATAGACTTCAGACTCCTGGCTCTGCTTATAGCGACGGTTGCCCTTCTCGTCCTTTTCGAATTGATTCAAGCGCACGCGGATCTTGAGTGGGCTCGACATGGTTGCGCCACGCTCCACGCACTCTTCCATGCTCATCTTCGAATGCAGGCTCACCGGCTCACTGCACACGTCGCAGATGGTCGCGGCGTTCTTGTTGCGCGTGCCGCATTTCGGGCAATCCACCGAGGGATCCTTTGGGTGATCCGTGACGATGCTATGGTTGCAATTCTTGCAAACCGTGCGGAGGTGCTCCAGTCCCACGAACTTCTGGCACTTGCAGGCCCAATGGCCCACGGTGTAATCCAGGAATTCGATTTCCAACGTGGCATCGGTTCCGTCGGCATTTTTTCCGTTTTGAACTGGAAACATGGATTCAAAAACCGACTTGAGGCCTCGCACTTCCCGCTCGCCGTGAAGCAGGTTCATCTGAAGGAATTCGTCGTAACTCCGCTTCTGGATGTCAATGAGATTCGGGATGGGCACCAGGGAGCGAATCTTGGAGAAATTATGTCGCTGGCGGTAGATGTTCTGTTGAACGCTCATGGGTCACTCCAGGGGAGCTGCAATAATCAAAGTGCCAATTTCAAATTTCTAGCTGAACGGGTTGCTGCTTGAATGTTTATGGATACGCCAAAGCCCAGCCTCAGACTTGCAGCACCGCTGCGTCGAAGACCGGCTCGAAAGGGATGGTTCGGGTTTGCTTCGATCGTCGCAACCGGGGCCTTTTCGGGGTAACTTTTGTGGGTCGAATGCGAAAAGCATCCGATGGGCCCGAACGGGAGGATCTAGTTCGGGCGTAAGGAATAAGCATACCACTTCACTGGAAAGACGCAAAGCGTGAAGGGTCCAACTGACCCCTCACGCTTGCAAGTCTTCCAGTTAAACTGGTTACTTGATTGTAACTTTGGCGCCAGCAGCTTCGAGTTTTTCTTTGATCTTGGCTGCTTCTTCCTTGGAGGCGCCTTCCTTGACAACTTTGGGGGCGGCATCCACCAGGTCCTTGGCTTCCTTGAGGCCCAAGCCCGCAACGATTTCGCGGATTGCCTTGATGACATTCAACTTGTTGGCGCCACATTCGGTAAGCTCCACGTTGAACTCAGTCTGCTCTTCGGCAGCGGGGCCGGCAGCAGCGCCACCCGCAGGGGCGGCCATTGCCGCTGCGGAAACGCCGAAGCGCTCCTCAAGGGCCTTTACGAGGTTGGCCAGATCGAGAACGGTCATTCCTTCAATTTCTTGGATCAGTTGGTCTGCGGTGAGAGCCATGAAATTCTCCTATGATTCAAAAATTAATGAGTTCGGTTTCAGAGAAATGAGGGCACGGAGCTTAAGCCGCGCTCTCCTTTTGCTTGCGAATGCCATCAAGGACGATGGCTAGGCCGGAAATCGGGTACTGCATGAGGTAAAGCAGTTTACTGATGAGGACATCGCGGCTTGGAAGCTCAGCTAAGGCCTGAAGTTCCTTAGCGGTGATAGCCTTGCCGTCCATGATGGCGGCCTTGAAGGTGACGGCTGGGTTGTCTTTGAGAAAACCCTGCACGGCCTTGGCCAATGCGAGTGCATCGTGATTGGTGGTGGCGACGGCCGAAGCTCCTTGGAACTTCTCTGAGAAACTTTCGAAGGCCGTATCTTTTACTGCCAGGCGCAGCAGGGTGTTCTTGGACACACGGTATTGGCTCTTGCTGTCGCGGATGGACTTCCTGAACGCTGTGTCCTTGACCACAGAAAGACCCTTGAATTCAACGACCACCGCAGTGGTAGCCGAGGAGAAGGTGCCTTTGAGGGATGCAACTTCGGAGATTTTCTTATTCTTTTCCATGTCTGCCTCCTTTACTTCTCAGCCAGAGGGGCTGTGACGGTGATGGAGGGACCCATAGTCGAAGCCATATGCATGGCCTTGACATACTTCCCTTTGGCCGCAGAAGGCTTAGCCTTCATGACTGCGTCCATCAGGGCCTGGGCATTCTCTTGCAGCTTTTCAACACCAAAAGAAAGCTTGCCGACGCCAGCATGGATGATACCGGTCTTGTCCACTCGGTATTCCACTTTGCCGGCCTTGATTTCCTTAATGGCCTTGGCCACATCGAAGGTGACGGTGCCCGTCTTGGGGTTGGGCATGAGGCCGCGAGGACCCAGCACCTTGCCCAGACGTCCAACGCCCTTCATCATGTCCGGGGTTGCAACCAGTGCGTCGAAATCCAGAAACCCTGCTGCGATTTTTTCGACTAGATCGTCGCCGCCGACCACTTCTGCACCCGCAGCTTCCGCATCCTTGATCTTTTCGCCCTGGGCGATGACCGCCACCCGCATCGTTCTGCCTGTACCGTGAGGCAGAACAATCGTTCCGCGAACCATCTGGTCCGCGTGACGGGGGTCAACGCCGAGCCGCATGTGAACCTCGACCGTCTCATCGAACTTGGCGAACGCCGCGTCCTTCATGACGGTGAGAGCTTCCTTGAGCTCATAGGGGCGATCTTCGATCTTGGCCGCGGCAGCCCGGTATTTTTTTCCGGTTTTTGCCATGTTGGCTCCTATCTTTGATCTCCCGCGAGAACGGTCGCGGTGGCCGGGGACTTGGCACGATGCCTCATCACCATTGAAAGACTGAAAAACTAATCAATGACTTCGACACCCATTGAGCGTGCGGAGCCAGCGATGGAGCGCATGGCGGCCTCCAGGCTACCTGCATTCAAGTCGGGCATCTTCACCTTGGCGATCTCTTCGATCTGCTTATTGGTGATCTTTCCGACCTTCTCCTTGTTCGGAGTTGGACTTCCCTTTTCCAGTCCTAGCTTCTTCATGATCAGGACTGCGGCAGGAGGTGTTTTCAGGATGAAGCTGAAGGAGCGGTCAGCATAAACAGTGATGACCACGGGCAGAGTCGTACCCTTTTCCACCGAAGTCACCGACTTCGCGTTGAACTGCTTCACGAATTCCATGATGTTCACGCCATGCTGACCGAGGGCCGGGCCAACCGGAGGAGCCGGAGTGGCTTCGCCAGCGGGCAATTGCAATTTGATGTAGCCAGTGATTTTCTTTGCCATTTTCTTTTTTCCTTTCCCGCGACTGATTCCGGTATATGCCGGCGACTGCCGCCTTTAAGCGTGGAGCACCAGGATTAGCGCTTTTCCACTTGGATAAAATCGAGTTCAACGGGGGTACTGCGGCCAAACACCGTCACCATCACCTTGATGGTGGAGCGCTCTTCGTGGACCTCATCAACATCCCCTTCAAAGTTTGCGAAGGGGCCATCTATGATACGGACCTTTTCGCCCTTCTCAAAGTGGTATTTCGGTTTGGGCTTCTCTTGAGTTTCTTCCTGATGATTCATGATCTGGCGGACTTCTTCATCCGTCAGGGGTGCCGGGCGCTTTTTATTCGCACCCACGAAACTCGTCACCTTGGGCGTGTTACGAACCAAATGCCAGTCCGTGTCTTCCATTTCGAAACTGTTTCCCTTTTTGGATACCGCTATTTGCACGAGCAGATAGCCGGGAAAGGACTTGCGTTTTTTGATGACGCGTTCTTTGCGACCGGACTTGGCGTCCACCTTCATTTCTTCGTAGGTCTCTTCGGGGATTTGAATGTCACCAAAATGTTCATCCCGTTCTTCCATCTTGACGCGCTGACGCAGATGGGCCATCACCTTGGCTTCATATCCAGAATAGGTATGGATGATGAACCAAGCGAGTCTCCGCTCAGTATTTCCAAGATCTGCACTACCAGCAGGCTGGGTCGCGGGTAACGCAGGCATGTCTGCCATTTCGGTCATCCTAGGCCTCCATCGGGTCGTGGCGTCAAAATAAGCCGGGCATTCAGATTGCGGTCCAGCATCAGGGTCTGCAACGCTTTGGCCAAAAAACTGCCAACCAAAGTGTAACTGCCACTAATGAGTGGGAATGATAAACTTAAGTAGTCGGGCGATCCCAAGATCTGCACCCCACAGGAACAGCCCCACAACGACCGAGAGAATGACCACGGACCAGGTGAAACGCACCACCTTTTCCTTTTTAGGCCAATCCACGCGATTAAGCTCGGCAAAAAGCTCTTGGGCCTGTGATTTGAGATTCGAAATCAATGGATGCTCCAGGAAAAAGCGTCTTCGCTAGAAAAACCTGGCCCCAGCGGTTTGCTGGGGCCAGACCAGAGTGGCAGGGGAGACAGGGATCGAACCTGCGACCGACGGATTTGGAGTCCGCAACTCTACCAGCTGAGCTACTCCCCTAGCGAAGAAAACCCGGGCCACACGAACTTAAAGGTGGGAAGGACTGAAACGGCAGTCCGGGAAAAACTGTATTTTACTTGGCTTCGCGATGGAGGGTGCGCTTGCCATCGAAACGGCAAAATTTCTGCATCTCCAACTTGCTCGTGGTGGTGCGCTTGTTCTTGGTGGTGCTGTAGTTCTTGCGCTTGCACTCAGAGCATTGCAGATGGACGATTTCGCGCATATTTACCTCCTATTGAGATGCGGGCCGAACCCGCGAACGCCTAATTGCTTTAGGCGATGATCGTGTCAACGTTTCCAGCACCTACCGTACGACCACCTTCGCGGATGGCGAACTTCAGGCCCTTGTCCATGGCGATGGGCTGAATCAGCTCGACCGTCAGGGTGACGTTGTCACCAGGCATAACCATTTCACGACCTTCTTCAAGGGTGATGGACCCGGTCACATCCGTAGTACGGAAGTAGAACTGTGGCCGGTACTTGTTGAAGAAAGGCGTGTGACGGCCACCTTCATCCTTGGAAAGCACGTAGACCTGGGCAGTGAACTTGGTGTGGGGGGTGATGCTGCCGGGCTTGCACAGAACCTGACCCCGCTCCACATCCTTGCGCTCGACGCCGCGGAGCAGGATGCCAGCGTTATCGCCCGCTTGACCACGATCAAGCGACTTGCGGAACATCTCGACGCCCGTGACAACCTTCTTGACAGTGTCCTTGATACCGACGATTTCAACTTCGTCCTGCACATTCACAACGCCTGCTTCGATACGACCGGTCACTACGGTGCCGCGGCCCGTAATGGTGAATACATCTTCGACCGGCATCAGGAAAGGCTTGTCAACGGCGCGGACAGGATCCGGAATATACGAATCCACTGCATCCATCAGTTCCAATACGCATTTGCAATCCGGATGATCGGGATCATCAGCGTGGTCGAGAGCCAATTTGGCAGAACCCTTGATGATGGGAATGTCGTCCCCAGGGAATTTGTAGGAGCTCAGCAGCTCGCGGATCTCCATCTCGACCAGCTCTGCGAGCTCAGGATCGGCGATATCAATCTTGTTCATGAAGACAACGATATAAGGCACACCAACCTGACGGGCCAGCAGGATGTGCTCGCGGGTCTGAGGCATGGGGCCGTCCGTGGCGGCAACCACCAGGATGGCGCCGTCCATCTGGGCCGCGCCGGTGATCATGTTCTTGACGTAGTCAGCGTGGCCCGGGCAATCCACATGCGCGTAATGGCGTTTTGCAGTCGAATACTCCACATGGGCCGTGTTGATCGTGATCCCACGGGCCTTTTCTTCAGGCGCGGAGTCAATCTGGTCATAAGTCTTTGCCGTGCCGCCGCCCTTTTTGGACAGAATGGTTGCGATGGCCGCGGTCAGCGTGGTTTTGCCGTGGTCAACGTGACCGATGGTGCCGATGTTGACGTGGGGCTTCGAGCGATCAAATTTCTCTTTGGCCACGGGTGCCTCCTGAAGTGTATTGGTTGGAGTGAAGAAAACGGGATGAGTGCAAAAGTGGAGCCCACAACCGGGCTTGAACCGGTGACCTCTTCCTTACCAAGGAAGTGCTCTACCACTGAGCTATGTGGGCCTGACTTTTTTGAGCGTGACGCTAATAGATGGAGCGGGAAACGGGGCTCGAACCCGCGACATTCAGCTTGGAAGGCTGACGCTCTACCAACTGAGCTATTCCCGCTTTGTTTGGGACGGAATCAGCGCAGGGAAAAGCGCTGGTGCCGAGAGAAGGATTCGAACCTTCGTAACGCGTTGCGTGGCAGATTTACAGTCTGCTGCCATTAACCACTCGGCCATCTCGGCATTCCGTTGTCAAACCTAAGCGCCCGGACCTCCTGACGGAGGATCCAGCAAACCCCATTCAAGCCTTAGAAAAGTCGCTCTGCAAGGCAGGGCTTTCCTGAATAGGGAACCCCGAATGTAGCACGGAAAAAGTGACCGCTCCAATAAAAAATTCCACCTGGGGCCAAGTGGCGATTAGGAGGCTCCCTTCGCTCAGTTGAGCGCACGCATCGCAAGCACTCTAAAGAGACAAATGGCTGCGGTCGCGGAAACATTCAAACTTTCAATTCCGCCAGGCATGGGGATTTCGAGCAGGTGGTCGCAGCGTTCAGCAATTTTCTGATGTAAGCCCTCCCCCTCTGAACCAAGCACGAGCGCCGTCGGACCGCTGAAGGATTCATGGCGGTAATCATGACTCTTCGCCCCCGCCGCCAGTCCATAGATCCACACCCCGGCTGCCCTCAACTCATCAAGGGCCCTGCCAAGATTCACCACACGCACCAAAGCAACCCGTCCCGCCGTTCCGGCGCTGGCTCTGATCACCGTATCGTTCACTTGAGCCGAACGGCGCTCAGGAAAGATGACGCCATCCACGGCCGCGCCCGCCGCGGAACGTAAAATGGCCCCCAAATTGTGAGGGTCTGTGATGCCATCCAATACCAGAACCAGAGCATCATTCCCATGCTCCCGGATACGGCCCAGCAGAACGTCCATTTCCTGCAAGCGAAGGGCGGCGCCTTCTCCCAGGACTCCCTGGTGTCGGCCACCCTCTGACCTACGATCCAAGCTTTCCATGGGCTCCTGGTGAACCACAACACCTGCCTCTCGAGCGGCTTCTCGTAGGCTCGAAAAACGCCCCCATACGGGTGGGGCCATGCGGAGTACATGAAGTTCGCCACGGCCAAGGGCTTCCTCGCACGCATGGGGTCCCAGGAATCGCATCAGAAAATCTTTTTGAAACCGATGGAGAAGATGTGCCCCATCCCTTCCACACGAGTGGTGGTCCCAGTCCTTCGGTAGCCGCTGCTACTCCAGACTCCATCAAGATTGCTTGGATCCTGATCCTGGGACTGACGAAGTTGATAGCCAAAATTCAGTTCGCCGCTCGCTACCAGCCATCCAAATCCGAACGAGAAGCCAGAGTTGCGCTGGCCACCTAGAAGTGGTTCCGCGTCCTCTTCGTTGCGGGAAGACTGATCCAGCGACAGGCCTCCACGCACCAGCCAGCTTTTCGATAGTTTCAGCTCACCCATAAGGCTGATCCCCACGGAATTGACGAATGGGCCGCTGGGATTAGCCACCCTGATGATCCCACCGGGCGTAGTCATGGAAGGCATCGATGGAAATTCAAATTGCGTGCCTTGGGTGTAGCGAATATCGGCTTCCCAGGTGAACACCTGATTCACCCGCTGGCGGAGGCCAATGGCTGCTCGAGCAGGTAGAGCTATTTTGTCGGTGCCTGCCAGGACATGGCTGAGACCCAACACGGTTCCAGCTTTGGCATCAAGCCCTAATGGTGGAGTAGAAAAGCCATCATTGGCATAGACGCGATATGGATCCGCCGCAAAACCGGAAGTCTGCGTAGCGGTACCGCGAATCGTGCTCTGATAAGCCCCTGCAAGCGTCCAACGCGGTCCAATGGCCCAACGAAATCCAGCCGAAAAGGTAGGTGCTGTGGCACTTCCCTTCTGGATGACCCGTTTTTCAAAGAGCCCTTGAGAAGGATTGGTTCCCGAGGCGCCACTGGTTGGATCCTCAGGGATAAGACCCCGAAGGGTAGTCCCCGCGGCGGTATCAATCTTCGCGAAGCCAGCACCAAGGCCGATGGAAAAATCGTTTCGCAATGCAATACCCAACTGCACCTCAACCCGTTGTGCCTTTAGGTCCAATTCATCCCCAAGAAAACGTACAGGAGTATCGCCACTGAGCCTGCTGTGACGCAGGAAAGGTGTGTCCACCTTGAGCCCCAACCCCACGGATTTCCCTAATTTCCAGGCCAGCCCGAATGCAGGCAAAAAGCGGTTGCGGTCCGTGCTGTAGACCGTCCGCTGGCTACTTTGCAAAGAGACTTGCGATGACTCCAGCTCTTGACCGGCAGCCAGGAAGAATTGAAAACGGCCTTCCAACGTAGGGAGCAGGGCGGGATTCAGGGCCGCGGCCTCAAGGCTCTTGCCATAGGCGACACCCGCGCCACTGCGGGCAATCCCCACTGGGTCGGAGGCAGGCATAGCAAGGGTCTGGGCCCCGAGAACCGGTGACAGAAGCCACAGCAATACGGGTGCAGCCGAAGCAACCAAGCCTCTGCTCATGGTGATCCGTCGAGC
Organism: Holophagaceae bacterium; assembly: GCA_025361125.1. Lineage (GTDB taxonomy): Bacteria > Acidobacteriota > Holophagae > Holophagales > Holophagaceae > JANXPB01. Next base: position 18,804 of record JANYBM010000087.1, read on the forward strand.
CATACCATTGCCTCCGATTTTAGTGAGCTTCCAGGATGGGATTCCTACGGCCATTCAATGCCGCGATCTTCCCTCCGGTTCAATTCAATCTATATCGCCGTTGCGACAAAATGACTCGGTGATTCGAATGGCGGTCCGACATTAGTGGCCGTAGCAAAGTAACCTGGACTGCACAAGTTACTTTGGCACGGCCCCTACAAGGATCGCCACTTCCCTTCAAAACACCAAGCGCCCTTCGTATCATGACTGAGAGGCGCTTGGCCGTTAAGCGTGACCTCACGTAAGCGGGGCAAGCATTTCACGGTATTTGGGCACGGGCCAAAGATCCGCGTCGCAGCTTTCTTCCAGCGTGTCGAGCACATCCCGCAAATCGTCTTGCGCCTGCCGGACCTGATGGCCAAATACGACCGTGCGGGCATGCAGGGACTCGACGGATTCCGCGATGGCCAACTGCTTGCGCAATTCTTCGATGCGGTCCTGGGCAACCCCTGCAAGATGCGTTTGGACTTGCAGTGCTGACTTCAGGGATTCAGGCACATCCAAGCCTACAGAAGCCAGTTTGGCTAGCGCCCCAGCTCGGGCACCCAAATCAGCCGTGATGGACGGCAGCAATTGGGTCTCGGCCATTTCACGGAGCACCTGGGCTTCGATGCCCAATGCCTTTTGATACTGCTCATGGCGAATATGGGTGCGGGCTTCCAACTCCTCGGCAGTGAGGATGCCGGGCTTCGTGAAGACCTCCTGGACCTTTTCCTGTTCCCAAATCGCCAGCGCCTGAACTGTATCCTTGGCATGGGGCAATCCGCGTTTGGCAGCTTCCCGCTTCCACTCCTCAGAGTAGCCATTGCCCTCGAAACGAATGGCCTTGGTTTCCACTACCGCTGCCCGCACCACCTCCTGTACGGCTGCTTTCAAGTCCTTGCCGGACTTCAGCTCCTGCTCGAGTTTCTCATTCAGCTCGTTCAAGGCTTCAGCCACCACGGCATTGATGACCGTCAATGGCATGGCGATGGCTTGGCTGGAACCCACTGCCCGAAACTCGAACTTGTTGCCGGTGAAGGCGAAGGGTGAAGTCCGATTGCGGTCGGTGGCATCTTTTTCAATGGTCATGAAGTTGGCGATTCCCAGGCTTTCCTTGGCGCGGGAAACAATGTCTTCGCCTGCTTCGATGGCGTCCAACACCCGGTTCACCTGCTGGCCCAGGAAGACCGACATGATGGCTGGGGGGGCTTCATTGGCCCCAAGCCGATGATCATTACCTGCGAAAGCGATGGTGGCACGCATCAAATCGCCGTGGCGATGGATACCCTTAAGGGTTGCCGCCAAAAAGTAAAGAAATTGAAGGTTCTGCTCAGGTGTATGGCCGGGTTCCAGTAAATTTTGGCCTTCGTCTGTGGAAAGACTCCAGTTCACGTGTTTTCCGCTTCCGTTTACTCCCGCGAATGGTTTCTCATGAAGCAGTACTGCCAGACCATGCCGTTCGCCCACTGATTTTAAAATTTCCATGAGCAACTGGTTGTGGTCTGAAGCGATATTTGCTGCTTCGTAGATGGGCGCGATCTCGAACTGATTCGGAGCTACCTCGTTGTGCCGTGTTTTAGCAGGAATGCCAAGCTTGAAGCACTCCAGTTCGGATTCCTGCATGAAGCCCAGCACCCGCGCCTGAATGGAACCAAAATAGTGGTCCTCAAGTTCCTGGCCTTTCGGTGGGCGGGCGCCTTGCAAAGTGCGATTGGCAAAAAGCAGGTCAGGGCGTTGCTTGGCGAGATCTGCATCCACTAAAAAATATTCCTGTTCCGGGCCACACTGGGCTACGACATGGGTCGCTTTGGTCCCAAGCAGCTGCAATGCGGTGACCGCTGCTTTGCTCACCACATCCATCGAGCGCATGAGCGGGACTTTCTGGTCCAGCGCTTCTCCGTGATAACCAATGAAAGCCGTAGGGATGCAGAGCGTGATGCCAAGTGGGCCTTCCATCAGGAAGGCTGGGCTGGTGGGATCCCAGGCCGTGTACCCCCGGGCCTCGAAAGTCGCACGCAGCCCGCCGCTGGGGAAGGAACTCGCATCGGGCTCCCCCTGGATGAGCATGGTGCCGCTGAACCGCTCGACGACCTGTCCCGGCTCGTCCCAGCTAATGAAGGCATCATGCTTTTCGGCAGTGGCGCCGGTCATGGGCAGGAACCAGTGGGTGAAGTGTGTGGCCCCATGCTCCATGGCCCAGTCCTTCATGGCGGTGGCTACAGCGTGGGCCACATCCGATGAGAGGTGCTCACCTTTTTTCAGGGCGGACTTGAAGGCTTTGTAACTATCCTTGGAGAGCCTCTCTTTCATGGTGCGTTCACTGAAGGTATTGCAACCGAAGTACTGGCTGACCTTCACCTGATCCAAACGAACGATATCGAAGTCGCTGTTAGCCTGAACCTTGGCCATTGCATTCCCCTTGCCTGAAAAAGGTTGAAAAATACGTGTCCCAAGCCAAGCCGAAAAGCCCGGTGAGCCACGCCCCGTGTGCGGCAGAGCGCCACGTCCAGGATAATTGGGAAACCCTTGAGAAACCAGAGAAACCAGCGAGAAAAGCCGATCCCAGGGCCCTCGCTCTATTGAAGGAACTGCGGGATTTCCAAACTTGCCTTTCCCGGAGCCCCGCCTTGACCTGGGAGCGTGCGGCCTTCGCCATGGCCTTCCTGGATGATGAACCCCGCCGAAGGGTCCGGGCCTTTCTTTCCAAGGGGAAGTAGAATTTTCTTATGAGCCTCAACGCGTCCTTCGCCCCCGCCCCCGCAGGCGCCCTCCACGTCCCAGACCTGGAAAGTATCGAGCCAGGCCTTGATTTAGTGGCGGAAATTCAACGCCTTCGGAGCGCGCGCAAGGCTGTAATTCTGGCCCACTATTATCAGGAACCAGAAATTCAGGATCTCGCGGATTTCGTAGGGGACAGCCTGCAACTGAGCCAACAGGCGGCCAAGACCGATGCAGAAGTCATCGCTTTTTGCGGGGTTCATTTCATGGCGGAGACGGCCAAAATCTTGAGCCCTTCCAAAAAGGTGGTCATCCCGGACATGGACGCTGGATGCAGCTTGGCGGATCGTTGCCCGACAGACCAATTTGCTGAATGGCTGAAGCAATACCCGGATCACGAAGTAGTGAGTTACATCAATTGCAGCGCGGGCGTGAAAGCTCTCAGCACGGTCATCTGCACCAGTTCCAACGCCGTGCGTGTGGTGAATAGCATTGCCCCGGAAAAGCAGATCGTTTTCGCGCCGGACCGGCACCTGGGCAAGTGGGTCATGAAGCAGACTGGGCGGGATATGGTGTTGTGGCCAGGTTTCTGCATCGTTCATGAGCAGTTCACCGCCAAGCGCATCGCGGCCTTGAAAGCAAAGCATCCCGAGGCCAAACTCATTGCCCACCCGGAATGCGATGCCACGGTCTCCCAGATGGCGGATTTCGTGGGCAGCACCGCGGCTCTACTGAACTTTGTCGCCAAGGATGCCGCGACTTCATTCATCGTGGCCACCGAAGCCGGCATCCTGCACCAGATGCGGCAGCGGCGGCCCGGCGCGGAGTTGATTCCAGCTCCTGCGGATAGCGGCTGTAATTGTTCCTTATGCCCCTACATGAAACTCAATAACCTTGAGAAGCTCTACCTCGCGCTGCGGGACCTTCAGCCTGAAATCAGGCTCGATGAGGATACCCGCCTGCGAGCTCTGTTGCCCGTGGAACGCATGTTGGCGCTGGGCTGAGCGCCAGATGCCGACTCGCCGAATCTCCCGCTTCAAATTGGCATTAGGTTGAATTAGATGCGGACCCGTAAGATCTCTCGCTTCAACCCGTACCGAAGCCGAAAACAGGGCCCCACCATTTCACAGCGGCTCTTGAACTGGGGTGGAGTCGTGTTTCTCCTGTTGTCTGGCGCTGCTTTGGCTTACGGCCTATTTTGGGCCCCCAGACAGTTCGCGATCAATCAAATGCTCGAAGTCATCCAATCCTACACGGACCGGCACATGCCCGAAATGGCTAGAATCGAGCAGCACTGGATGGACGTCCCGGTCCTTCAAGAATTTGAGCGGGGAAATGAACCCGTGGTGTTGGAATACCTGCGGAAACAACCCCTCGTCGAAGCTGTGTTGGATCGCTGGGGTAACCACATCCTTTGGGTCCGCAATGGGAATCGCCTGGTGAAGGCCCCCGACACACCTACAGCCCAAACGTATCGGGCCTGGCTCGCCCAAGCCGAAACCTATCCCCGCGCTCAATGGACTCCCGTGGGCGACCAGGATCCGGATCACACACGCATTCCCAGCAGCGTGGTCCGTGGGGACCAATACATGGTCATCAAGCGCTGGCGCCCTGGCACCCCTCAAGTGACCGAGGCCTTGAGGCAGGTCTTCGGTCCTAACGCACCCTTACGGGTTGGTATTCGTCGTGCCTCGGATGCAGATCGCCGCAATATTCCCAAACAGCCTTGGGGGGCGGATCCTGCTCTCCAAGCTGACCCAGCACGAATCAATGAAGCACTCGTGACCATACCCACACTCAGCGATTATTTAGGTGCAGGTTGGGAACTTGTGGGTGTCCCCTTTGCTGACGAATCCGCTCAATTCAAAGCGCAATATACCCGTCTACGCTGGACATCCTGGGCAGTAGGTCTCGCCGTCGCCCTGTTCGTGGCCCTTGGTTTCTGGCTGAGGCACAGGTCGCAGAAAAGGGCCCTTCTGGATGCTGATCGTATGGCGAGCATGACCCACAGCCTCAAGACACCTTTGGCCATTCTCAAATTCCGTTGTGACACCCTACGCCTGGGCCGCCTTACCCAGGATCAGGCCGACGAAGAGCTTCTTAAGCTCGGCAGCGAGGTGGACAACATGGCATTGATGATCGAGAACGGGTTAAGTGTGATTCGCGGTAACAACGAGGTCCTGCCGATCGCTGAAGTGGACCCAGCGTGGTTGCGGGATGTTGCGGAAGATCTGGTGCCAGCTTTCGTGGCAGAAGGCCGCAAGCTGGAACTACGCTTGGATGAAACCAAAGGACGTGCACCCCTGCCGTCCCTCCGGTCCGCGCTGTTCACGCTCTTGGAAAACGCGCTCTTTCATGGCAAGGGTGCCGTGGTACTGACGAGCATACCCTTCCGGAAACGCCTGCAATTATGCGTCTCTGATGAAGGCAAAGGTTTGGAGGCCCATCAATTACGCGCCATCGGAAAGCCTTTCCTGCGGCTGCGGCAACAGGGCAAGGAGGGGTTCCAACGCGAAGGCCAAGGGCTCGGTTTGAGCCTGCTTTGCCAAGTGGCGGAAAAGGAAGGCTGGGGTCTCAGCTTTGCCTCGGCTCCTGGCGAGGGCTTTCATGCCACGCTGGAAATCCCCATTAGTTGAAAGCATTCATAGGACTCTAGCGCAAACCTTGGCCTCCCATGAGTCCTAGCTGTATTGTTGAAAGTTCCAATCCAACGTTCATTGAGCAGGCTTCCCACATGACCCACGTTCTCGTGGTAGAAGACGAGCCCAGCCTTCGTCAGCTACTCACCAATAATCTGACGTTTGAGGGCTATGTCGTGACCGCTGTTGATGATGGTGGTCCGGCCCTTGCTGCACACAGATCAAATCGGGCGGATCTCATCGTGCTGGATCTGATGCTCCCCACAATGGATGGTTATCAGGTCCTGATGAACCTTCGAGAGAACCAGGACTCTGTGCCAATCCTCATGCTTACAGCACGCGGTGCTGAAGCGGATCGCATTCAGGGACTATCACTGGGCGCTGACGACTACCTTGTAAAACCCTTTTCGGTCCTGGAATTGTTGGCCCGCATCAAAGCCATCCTGCGCCGCACCCGGCCCCTTGACCGTCCCAATATTCTAAATAGTGGACCCTTTCGTTTCGATTTACCTGCCCTTGAAGTCATCAGGGAGGGGAAAACCCTCGATCTGACGCCTCGCGAATTCCGCCTCGTTGAAATTCTCATCACCCATGCGGGACGTACGCACAGCCGCCTGGAATTGCTGAACCTGGCGTGGGACGCAGATGCAAGGCCCACTCCCCGCACCGTTGATGTTCACATTGCCAATCTGCGAAGAAAATTGGGTGAAGAGGAAGGCCGACCCTGGATCGCCACGGTAGGTGGAGAAGGCTACCGTTGGATCGCCCCAGTGGAACCGGAGTCCTGAAAACGTGCAGTAGCAAGTGGCGGTGGGGTCCCATTTTGAACCACGCTTGGTAGCTCTGTTAGCCTGATCATCCAATGGCAATCTGGAACCCCCACTCCTGGCAAGCCCGAACCGCCGCGCAACAACCCGACTATCCGAACCCCTCAGAACTGGAGCGGTGCTTGGGGCAATTGCGTCGCCTGCCACCGCTGGTAGTGGCGGAAGAAGTCGATCGCCTTCGCGCCTTGCTAGCGGAAGCCGCCGCAGGCAAGCGCTTTCTGTTGCAAGGCGGAGATTGCGCGGAACAATTCAAGGATTGCAGCGCCGAAGCCATCGCCGACAAGTTGCGGGTTCTCTTGCAGATGTCCGTGGTACTCACCCATAGCGGGCGACGGCCGGTAGTACGGGTGGGTCGTATCGCCGGACAGTACGCTAAACCCCGCAGTGGAACCAATGAGCGGCTCCGAGTGGGTGGAAGAGAGATCGAATTACCCGTTTATCGCGGTGATCTCGTGAATGCATTGGAGGCCAACCAGAAAGGCCGCAAAGCTGATCCCGAGCGGATGCTCCAAGCCTACTTTCACGCCTCCGCAACCCTGAATCACATCCGGGCACTTATCGAGGGGGGCTTCGCCGACCTTCATCATCCTGAGCGCTGGGAACTGCATCAATCCAGTACCGCGCCCTATCAAGCAGTCCTGGAAGAGGTCCGGGAGTCACTGGAATTCCTGGAGGCGCTTGGCGGGGTTGAGCGTGGAACATTGGAGCGCATTGATTTCTTCACCAGCCACGAAGCCCTGCTGTTGCCCTTCGAAGAAGCCCTCACCCGGTGGATACCAGATGCCGAAGGGGAAGGACAAAATGCCAGTGTCGCCCGCCAGGGTCTCTCTTCCTTGGCCCGAGACGGCGGCTATTACAATCTCGGCGCCCATATGCTCTGGGTGGGCGAACGCACTCGCGATCTGAATGGCGCACACTTGGAATACCTGCGTGGCATCAAGAATCCCATTGGCGTGAAACTCGGTCCCAGCGCAACTCCAGCGTCCTTGAAGGAATTGCTGCAGCTTTTGGACCCCACCCACTCACCGGGGCGCATCACGCTCATTACTCGGTTTGGGGCGGGGCTGATTCGTGAACATCTGGCTGCGCTCATCCACGCCGTGAAACGCACCGGGCACACCGTACTTTGGAGCTGCGACCCCATGCACGGCAACACTGTGAAGACCAGCGGCGGCCTTAAGACACGGCATTTTGAAGCGGTTCTTTCTGAACTGCGCCAGGCCTTCGAGATTCATGCGGCCGAAGGCAGTCAATTGAACGGCGTCCATTTCGAACTTACGGGTGAAGCTGTTACCGAGTGCATGGGCGGCAATGTGGGCGTTTCCGAATCCGACCTTCCACGCGCTTATGAAACTGGTTGTGACCCCCGGCTCAACGGCGCGCAAAGCCTGGAGATGGCCTTCCTCATTGCGGGAATGCTGAGGAGCTGAATCCGAAGCCTTCTTTTTACCGGGATGAAACTGCTTTCAGTCGAAAGGCTTCAGACCACAAACGTCTTTACCTGTATTGGGGCTATGGGGGCACGAAGCCCCCGCTGAGGCTTGAAGTCAGCTGGCTCATGCAATCGCCAAATGGGGACTGGGTAGATGTCGGTTCACGCCTTTGCAGCGGGTTCCAAAAATTGATGTTCGAAGGCTGCCATATCAATGTGTGCGTTGTCGGGGAGCTGCGGAGTCTGGGTTTCGCGCAGCCGTTTGATCTCCTCCTGATACCAATCCACAACAGGCTTGCCGATGCGCAAATCGGGGAGTTCCTTGATGAGATCACTGGGCTGAATCATGCAGATCCAACCCCGGTCATAGGGGCTGTTACTCACCTGTGTCGCATCAGATTGCAGGCTTTCGTTGTCCTTAGTCACGCGACCACTGAGGGGTGCGGTGAAATGCACAGACTCGGAGCCATGCTTCAAAGTAAAGAGTATCTCGCCCCGATGGATTGTCAGTCCGTGACTTGGAGTGACCACCTCGCTAACTGAACCCAGGGCCTTCCGGGCGAAATCATCTATGCCTATGCGAACTTGGCCGTTGGCCTCGATTCGTGCCCAGGTGTGACCTGGCGCTATGAAAGCACCGCCCGGCACGCAGAACTCATTGGCAGGAATTGATTCAGCCATGGTTGGGCTGACGATCCGGACCGTGGGCTGCCGCTGGGCATCGAGCCGTGCCTCACGCTTGACCAGCAGTTTGCGTGCGAACTCCGCCAACTCATCAGCGGTGAAGGGCTTCTGCACATACTCGGAAGCGCCGAATTGCAGCGTCTCCACGGCGGTCTCGATAGTGCCGTAGCCGGTGATGACCACTACGTCCACATCCGGGCGCAGGTGTTTCACGGCCTTGACCACCTCAACGCCACTCATATCGGGCATCTTCATATCGGTGAAAACAAAATCGTAGTTGTTTCGCTGGACCAGCCCAAGGGCTTCCGGCCCTGTTTCCACCGTGTCTACGTTGTATCCCTCCAGTACCAGAATCCGTCGGAAGGAATCCAAGACCACGGGTTCGTCATCCACAGCGAGGATGCATGCCTTGGGATGCGCCACTTCCACGCGCTTCAGAGACTTGGCCTCATCGGTGAAGTCCAGGCGCAGTGCCAGATTCAGCACGGCTTCCCGGGCCTGCCGCTCCCGCTTCATGCGATGGCGATGAGCGCTCTCGCGCACCAGGAAATCAATGCCCGCGAAGGCGACGAACATGACAAGAATGAGAAGGGCGGTCATGAAAACCTCCTAGGTGGAATGATTGGGGGATGAGGATTGTGCTATGGCAGCTGGCGGTTTCAAAGGAATGCTGACAATGAAGCGCGCGCCATGTCCCGGTTCGCTCTGCACATCGATGGTGCCGCCGTGACTCTCGATGATTCCCCACGACACAGCCAGGCCCAGCCCAGTGCCGCGAGTGCCCTTGGTAGAGAAGAACGGCTCAAACAGATGCGGTAGATTCTCAACTGGAATGCCCTGACCGTTGTCCTCGACGATCAGTTCAACTCGGTCCTCATGGGCGTGGGACGAAAGATGGATCTCGCCCCCCTCAGTTCCGAGGGCATCGGCGGCGTTCAGTAGCAGGTTCACCATCACTTGTTGGACCTGGTTGGCATCAGCGTAAGCGGTGGGCAGGTCTTCCGCAAGGTCCAAGGCTAGGCTCACGTGGTTCAATTGAAGCTGTTTCATCACCACGGCAACCGAATTACGCACTACCTCATTCAGGTCTGTGGGCTTTCGCGATGGAGGCGTGGGCCGCGCGAAATCCAGCAATCCACGGATGATTCCGCGGCAGCGAAGAGTTTCGCGAATGATCACCTCCAGATCTTCGCTGGCCGAAACATCGGACTCGAATCGTTTCTTCAGCAATGACGCGTAGCTGAGAACACCGGTGAGTGGATTGTTGATCTCATGCGCGATGCCCGCGGCCAGGCGGCCAACAGAGGCTAACTTATCCGCCTGAGTGAGTTGGAGTTGAATGTCGGCCAAGCGATGGGTCATCTTGTTGAAGGCCGTGGCCAGATCACCTAGTTCGTCGTGCGCCAAGACCGGAATGGTCGTGGTCAGGTCTCCACCCGCCACGCGCCTTGTGCCTTCCAACAGGGCTGTAACGGGTTTCAAAACAAGCTGCCGGTTAAGCCACCACAGGATCAGGCTGCTTGCGAGGAAAGCCATCACCGCAAGGGCCATCATCATTGCGCGGCTTCGGGCTATCTCCGCGTCAGCTTCCACCATGGAGATGTTCACATCCAGCACGCCCAGGATGCGTTTTGAAGGGTTGTGGGCGTGGCAGGCAGCCGTAGAGCAGGATGCTTCATTGGGGATGGGGTTGATGATGCCCAGCATGCGGGTGCCATCTCCTGCGGGGAAGATCCGGGCCCGAGCCTGAATATCCAGCTTCTCCAACGGACGACCTTCGGCATGGCATGCATAGCAGGCTTCTCCCCGAATATCCAAGGTCGTACCAATCTCAGCCTTGTCCGAAGAGAACATGATTTGCCCCTCCTTGTTGAAGAGGCGGACCTTTCTGATTCCTTCCTTTTGCAGCTCGCCGATGGCGCGGATTTGTCGATGAAGATTGTCCCGACGGTTTTCCAGCATGTCGAAGTGGGTGCTACTCTTGATGGTCTCACTGAGTTGATCGGCACTGCGGGTCCGTTCCGAAATGAGCTGGGCCGTGTGGGTGCGCACGATGCTGGCGGTCATCAGGCCTATCACCGCCGCCGTCACCAGGCCGGCACCAAGGATCAGTCGCGTGCCGATACGCGTGCGCATCTAGTTAACTCCCCTCTGGGCCGCCTTCAGTGACCGCCGGGTGTTCGGGGAAAATCTTCAGGTATCTCACCGCGAGTGCGAATGCCACCATGCCGAAGCCCACAAGGCCAACTGAAATGATGATCTCCGCCAGCGAAGGCACATAGCGTACACCGGCGGCCCCTTCCATGCCGGTGATGCTCACGTTCAGGCGATTGACGACGAAGCCCAGCACCGCCAGGAAGGAGCCCGTCACCAGCCACCTCGGGTTCGTCCGCAGACGGCGGAAGGAGAGCATGACCACAGGCAATAGCACTCCGAGCACGAATTCCACGAGGAACATGCGGCCCTCGTAAGTGAAGTCCGTGATGGCGCTGAAGGCGTGGTTCCGCCCGATAGCCTGCAATCGCAACAACCCATAGATGCCCAAAGCCACGACCATGGCCCGGGCCAAGGGTTCCAGCAGGTCCATCTCCAGCTGACGGCCGAAGGCCCGCTTGCTCAGGTAGGATTCCAGGATCACCATGCCGATGCCCGCACCGATGGCGGAGATGAAGAAGAAGAGCGGAAGCAGCTGCGAGTACCACAGCGGGTGGAGCTTCGAGGGCACGATCAGGTAAAGAGAACCCAGCGAGGACTGATGCAGCGTCGAGAGCAACACCCCCACGATCACCAAGGGCGTGATGAGGGCGTGGATGATGCGCACCGGTGTCTGGAAACCGAACCGTTCGAGCACAACCGGCGCGAATTCTACGGCCAGGATGGTGGTGTAGAGCATCACGCACCACGCGACCTCGAACATGACCGAGTGCGGGTTCCAGTAGACAATGGCGTGCCAGATGCGCCAGGGCTGGCCCAGATCGAACATCAGGGCCGTGATCACAAAGATGTAACCCAGAAATCCCGTCAGGATCGTGGGCCGCACAATGGGTTCGAATTTTTTTAGATTGAAGAGATGTACCACCGCGGTGAGCGTGAAGGCACCCGCAGCTAGGCCCACGCCACACAGCAGGTCGAACCCGATCCAGAGACCCCACGGAAACTTGTCGCTTAGATGCGTGACCGCACCGAGTCCTTTGTAAAAGCGCAACACCGTCACGATGCAGAATGGGATGAAGACTAGTCCAAACACGGTGGTCCAGAATCCTGGATGGAAACGTTTCACGGGCTGTGCGACCGAAGTATTCATGAGCGGCTCCCCGTGTGAGTATCGTCCGTGGTATTTGGCCCTTTCTGCTGTGGCGTATGGGTCGAGACCACCTCCCTGCGCGCCGTGATCCAGTGCACGCCATAGAGGAACACGCCCCAAACGGCGACAAAGTCAGGAATGTTCGAAAGCACCTGCCAAGTGCGCATGGCGGGCGGCTCGCTGGGTAGGTTGGTCTTCAGGCCAAGCTTTTCGAAGGGCTGGTTGGACAACATCAGCACCGAAGTACCGCCTGCTTCCGTCAATCCGTAGATGTGATCCACATAGCCTGTTGGATTCTTTCGAATGCGATCCTTGGCCTCACGAATGAGGTCCGCCCGGCTGCCAAAAATCGTCGCTTCGGCAGGACATGCTGCCGCGCAAGCCGTTGGCTCGCCCTTCTTCACGCGACTGGTACACATGATGCATTTGCCGATGATGGGCACCGCTCGATCCCACTGGTACTTGGGCACATCGAAGGGACAGGCCATCATGCAATAGCGGCAGCCCATGCATTTTTCAGCGTCGTAAACCACGGGGCCTTCGGGCGTCTTATGCAATGCGCCCACCGGGCAGACAGATGCACAAGTAGGTACGAGACAGTGCATGCAGAGACGCCGCGAATAGATGTCGCCAACGGGTTTGACCGTGGTCCAGGTGTAGGCGCTGGTTTCCTCTTCAACAGGGCCTGGGAGCTTGTTCTGCTCCTTGCACGCCGAAGCGCAGGCGCCGCATCCGATGCAGCGGGTCGCGTCAAAAAGGAGTCCTACGGTCACAGATGCTCCTACTCAAAAAACATCCGGTGATTCGTCGGGATGTTTTAAGGAAAGCTCTACCCAGACCAGCGCAGAGTCAACCGAATTGGACCCTGGAAGTCCGAAAGTGTGAGCTTTGTCACTACCACTTTAGATTTCCAATCACTGCTCTGCGGACCCACAACTGGACAGGCCCTGCGTAATAGCCTGCCTGTGAGGATTGCCTGGCTAATTTGTGATCTTGGTCGCTGGAAAGGCTTGGAAGACAGCGCGATGATGCTCGCGTCCCTCCCCCCGGTTTTGCACCATAGATCGGGGCTGGAGAGGTGCTTTTCCGCGCGGCTGTCCCTGGTGTCGAGGCTCCAGCGCACCGCGCGCTGATGCCCTTTTCACTGTTCCTCAAACCCCGGTCTCAGGATTCTCCAGGGACCTTTGTCATCATCCAGGAGGCGCCATGCGTCGTTCCACCACCCTTCTGCTGGTAGCTGCCGCATTCATTTGCGCCCTACCGGCCTCCGCTAAAATGCCCTGGGTCAAGGAAGCCCAGAAGCTCGGATTCAATGACGTGCAGAACTGCAAGTCTTGCCACGCCGGCGAGAAAAACGATGCCAAGAACCTGACCGCCATGGGCAAGTTCCTGACTGATCGAAAGACCAAAGAGAAGGCCGACAAAATTGACCTGAACTGGCTGAAGGATTTTAAAAAATAGGCTTCAGAAATCTTGAAGAACAAAGCGGCTCGGATTCATTCCGCGCCGCTTTGTTTAGTATTTGAAAACGACTTGGCTAGGGCTGTGCAAGGTCCTTCAGGATCTTAGGATTGGCCTCATCTTGGGCCAGCAAGGAATGGCAGAGTGTGCATTCCTGGGAGATCTTGCGGCCATCGGCGGTCTTGTGTTCGTCATCGTGGCAACGGAAGCAACCGGTCGCCGCGGTATGTCCCAGAAAGCTCGGATAGGCGCCCCAAGCAATCTTCATACTGGGCCAGACGTTGGAATTATAGATCCCTTGCACGCTCGCCACCGCGGCGTCGATAGCTAGGGACTTCGTTTTCGCCACATCAGGATAGGAGGTCGAGTAGAAGCCCCGGACAGCTTGTCGGATCTTTTCAGAGGCTTCTTCCCGGGTGGCATAGCTAGCCTTGAGTGCTTTCACGGCCTCCCGATGGATGAAGGGCAGTGTGCGATCAATGCGGCCATCCAAAATGGCGGTATCAACTTCTCCCTCCGGCAGCCGGTAGATATGGGACGGCCGGTTGTGGCAATCCACGCAGTCCATATTCCTCACACCTTTGGTTGGTTTTACGGGCTGAGTGGAAGCCTTGTAAATTCGATGGGAGCCATCAGGTAATGTCAGGTCCACGTCGCCAATGGTTTCGCGCTTGTCGTCCGATACATAGCTCACGTGCACACCCCTGTCTAC
>JANYBM010000178.1 GCA_025361125.1 Holophagaceae bacterium
CCCACCATCAACGTGGAGAACCAGGATCCCGACTGCGACCTGGATGTCACCGCGAATGTCGCAGGCGTCTTGGATGGCGACGTGGCCATGAACAACAACTTCGGTTTTGGTGGCACGAATGCTTGCGTGGTTTTGCGGAAGGTATAAAAGCGACTACGCAGAGGAGGGTTCCCGCCTCAGCGAGCGCAGCGAGCAGGAGCGCGTGTACGCGCGGTAGGCAGGAGCGGAGGGCCGACAAAACTTTCTTGGTGAAGTCTTGGAAGTTCATGGCAGGTTTTTTTCTCCGCGACTCTCCGCTCCTCCACTTTCCTCCGCTTGGCGTATTTGCTTTTTTTTCGACTAATTCCCACCCACTCGGGTAATTTCTATACATGCGCGAATTCAAGCTGCACGCCCCATACGAGCCCGCCGGCGACCAACCGGAGGCCATTTCTCAGCTGGTAGCGGGCATCGAGAACGGCGACCGTTGGCAGACGCTGTTGGGGGTCACGGGCTCAGGCAAGACCTACACCATGGCGGCGACCATTGCCCGGCTGAACCGGCCCGCCTTGATCTTCGCGCCCAACAAGACGCTGGCAGCACAGCTCTTCAGCGAATTCAAGTTGTTCTTCCCGGACAACGCAGTCGAGTATTTCGTGAGTTATTACGACTACTACCAGCCTGAGGCCTATGTGCCCGAGCGGGATCTCTTCATCGAGAAGGACGCCGCCATCAACGAGGAGCTGGAAAAGCTCCGCCTCAGCGCCACCCGGAATCTCCTGGAACGCCGCGACACTATCGTGGTGGCCTCGGTGAGCTGCATCTATGGCCTGGGCGATCCCAGCAGCTACCTGAATCTCAGCGTGAATCTGGAAGTGGGCCAGACCCGGGATCGCGCGATGCTGTTGCGGGATCTGGTGGCCATCCAATACCAGCGCAACCAGACGGCCTTCGAACCCGGCAACTTCCGCGTCCGCGGCGATGTCATCGAGGTCTATCCAGCCTACGAGGACGTGGGCTACCGCATCGAGCTCTGGGGCGATGAAATCGAGCGGCTGACGAAGATCGATCCCCTGCGCGGCATCGTGACCGAGAAGCTGGAAACGCTCACCATCTGGCCCAAGACCCATTACGTGACGCCCGAGGACAAGCTGAAACTCGCCATCCGCGAGATCAAGAACGAACTTGAATCTCGCGAGAACGAGTTACGCGAAGTGAACAAGATCGTTGAACTGCAGCGCCTGCATCAGCGCACCATTTATGACATCGAGATGCTCAAGGAGATGGGCATGTGCTCGGGCATCGAGAACTATTCGCGTTTTCTCGATGGCCGGAATCCGGGCGAGCCGCCGCATACGCTGCTGGATTATTTCCCTGAGGATTTCATCCTGTTCATGGATGAGAGTCACGTGGCGACGGGCCAGCTCCATGGCATGTACAACGGCGACCGCAGCCGCAAGACCACGCTGGTGGAATATGGCTTCCGCCTACCTTCGGCCTTGGACAATCGCCCCTTGAAATTCGAGGAATTCGAAACCCGCGTGAAACAGGTGATCTATGTGAGCGCCACGCCTGGGGACTATGAATTGCAGCAGAGTGGTGGCGTCATTGCCGAGCAGGTGGTGCGGCCCACAGGCCTGGTGGATCCACAGGTGGAAATCCGTCCCGTGGGCACCCAGGTAGATGATCTGCTGGAAGAGATCCGCAAGGTCGCGGCCAAGGATGAACGGGTTCTGGTCACGGTGCTCACCAAGAAACTCGCCGAGCAGCTCACGGCCTACTACCAGGAAGTCGGCGTGAAATGCGAGTACCTGCATAGCGAGATCGATACCCTTCAGCGCGTCGAATTGCTGAAGGGATTGCGCCGGGGAGATTTCGATGTGCTGGTCGGCATCAACCTGCTGCGCGAAGGCCTGGACCTGCCGGAAGTCTCGTTGGTGGCCATTCTGGACGCGGACAAGGAGGGCTTCCTGCGCAACACTCGGTCGCTTATCCAGACCATCGGCCGCGCCGCCCGCAACGTGAACGGCAAGGCCATCCTTTACGCCGATGTGATGACGAAATCCATTCAAGCGGCCATGGGCGAAACCGACCGTCGCCGCGCCAAGCAAGTGGAACACAACCTGCTGCACGGCATCACGCCTGAGTCCGTGAAACGCAATCTGGACGACGTGATGGGCGAGGCCCTGGCAAGAGAATTCATCAGCGTGCCCAGGGAGAAGGTAGCTGAAGAACCGATGCTATATCTCGATGACAAGGGCTTCCAGAAGGAGATCGCCAAACTCGAGAAACGCATGAAGGAACTTGCCTCGCAGATGAAATTCGAGGAAGCCGCTGAATTACGCGACCGTATCATGCGGGTCCGGCGGGAACGGTTTACCGATGTCCTGGGCGGCATCACCGCATCTGGACCGGTCACCTGAGGCTTCGGAACCTGAACGCAGTTCCCTTTGACTGGCAGGAACCTTGTACGGGCAATCTGTATCCTATCGAAGAATTAACTCTCATATGTAAATCCCAAGGTGGAACATGAGCAAAATTAGACTTGGCGCTCTGGCTGCCATTATTTGTGTACTCGAAAGTGGAGTCCTGGGCGCTCGGGCAGAAACTCCCGCAGGGCCGTTTCTAGCTCTTACCCTTGATCAGGCCTTGGCCAGAGCCGCAAAGGAAAAGCGCGTTGTGTTCATTGATTTCTACACGACCTGGTGCGGGCCCTGCAAAATGTTGGATACCACGACCTGGAAGGATGAAAAGGTCATCGCCCTTTTGAAGCAAAAAACTATTCCCTTGAAGATCGATGCAGAAAAGGAAGCCGCCCTCAGCAAAAAATATGGGATCAATGCCTACCCGACCCTGCTCCTTCTCAAACCGGATGGGTCGATCCTCGATCGCATGGTCGGGTATCAGCCTCCGGAGCGATTCACCGCGTCCCTTCAGAGTGCATTGGCTGGAAATGACTCTCTGGCACGTGCCCGTGAGACGGCCGCCTTGGCTAAAAAAGACGACCTGAGAAGCCAGATAGACGCCCGGTACAAACTGGCTAAAACCTTGGCGCAAGAAAACAAGGATGCGGAAGCCCTTAAGGAGTTCCTGTGGCTTTATGACGACGGGATGAAGCACGAAAGGGGGTTCGCTGGCGTGCGCGGTTCCTTTTTGCTTGCGGACTTGGAGCGGCTCAGCCGCAGGTATCCACCTGCTTTGGAAGCCCTGCGCCAGCGTCGGGAAGCGGCCAGGAGCAACTTCCTGGCTACCCCTGGGGATGCGGTTTCCGGCGGTGAATTTGCCAGCCTCAACCACACTCTCAAGGAGGACAGTCTTTCCATGGAGATTTTCGACCAATTTCCTCCCGTTTCTCCAGGCCGCAAGACTCTGGGATCGTATGTTTGGAATGAATTGCTCGTCCGGCGCAGGTATGTCGAAGCAGTAGAAATCCGGCCGCTCAAGGCCTTCCTTGAACTGAATTCTTTTTTGGAATCCAGGATCAGTGATTCGGAAGCTGGTCCAGTTTTCAGGAAAATTTACCTTGAAAGCTGCGCCCGGGAGATTGAAGCGCTGGCTGGAGCGGGAAGCCTGGAAGATGCCACTGTGCTCATAAAAAAAGCCCTTTCCCTTGATGCCACGCAGGAAACGAGCGACCTCGTGAAGGAACACCTTAAACGCGCGGGACATCCAGAGTTATTGAAATAGCCAGCAATCCCGATCCGCACCGCATGAATTCAGACCGGCCAAAGCTCATTTCAATCCCTGCGCTACGATCAGATCCGACACCAACACCCGGGTATAGGTGTACCCCAATGTTCTTCCATCTCTGCTCACCCGCACGTTGAACACGCGGACGGTGCTGGTTGGATCGGGCGGAACCAGGCGCTGCCAAACCGTTCGTCGGCCCGTGGTGATGGCAACCCGATCCACCCGCAAATGGGTGGTGTCTTCCGGGTGGGTCAACAAAACTTCATCCGTTTCATTCCAAGCCACGATGGCTTCACCAGGCTCCAAGGCCCAGGGCAGTGGCTTGGACGCCCCTCCCTCCTCGGAGGTGATGCTGGCCTGGCCTTTCACATCAACGCTGAGCAGATGTTTCCCATCGGGGGAAAAGGCTTTGACGTTTTGGATGGATTCCGGCAGCAGGCTGCCGTGGCTGCCATCCACTGGTAGTTTCATGATCCTGAGGGGACTGGACCCTTGCCGGGCGAATGCGTACACATATTTACCATCCATGGAAAAGTGTCCATTCACTGCTGGATCCCAACCTTCCAACCCCAATTCCCGGGGCACGCCCAGGCCCGTGGGCACCATCAACAACTTGGGTTTGTCCATGGGGATGAGGAGCAGCGCATAGTCACCGTCAGGGGTCAAATCCAGGGGAATCCCAGAGTCGAGGACCTTGGGCGGGGAATGGTCCAAGCGGCGGAGGAAGGGACGGTTCTGGTTGGATTCGCCTCCGCCCGTTTCGTACAACAAGGCCAGGGATCCGTCTCGCGAAAACCCCGAAAGCAGGCTTTGGTTCTGCCACCCCAGATCCAGATCCTGACCCCGGAAACGCACCATGGATGAGTTGGTGCCGAGTTCCCGCTCCAGCAGCATCAGCCCCTGGGCAGAAAGGTCGTGGATGAGTGGCGGTGTGGAGTCGGCATTCAACGGGCGCACATGATCATTCATGTCCACGGCCCGCAGGCCTGCCCTCGTTGCGTAATAAAGCTCCCGGCCATCCTTGGACCAGACAATGAATTCATCCCAGACCAGCCGGTCCACCTTGAGGTCCCGTCGCTTCCCGGTGCGATCCACCACCGCGATGCCTCCCCTCGCGCCGATGCGTCCAGACCGGGTGCCCGAATAGACAAATGCCACCCGATCCCCTTGGGGAGAGATTCGGGGCGCCCCGACAAACCCGCTGATCGAGCTTTGGAGACGGGTCCCCAGGGGATAATCCAGGTTATGGGGGCCGCCATCCAGTTCCTGGTAAATGACGGCCAACGTTTGTCCATCCGGGGCGAAATCGGCTCCTCTCACTCGGCCCAAAACTTCCCGGGGAGTTCCGCCATCCAAGGAGGCCAGGGCTAGTGTCCCAGCGCTGTTGGAAGTGCCTGCCCATTGACTGGATTTCAACAGGATGAGCAGTTCGCCCCGCGCATTGACCGCCATCAGGTCGGCGGGGGGCAGCCCAATGGCGCGGACCCCGGAACCGTCCAAGCGGGACATGAAGATCTCGCTCGGCCTGCCGTCCCAGGCTGCTGAATAGACGATGTTCTGGCCGTCAGGGGTGAAGCGGGCTCGCAGAACGTTGCCGCGGCGGAACGTGATCTGCTTGAAGGTGGGTGTCGGGATCTGGGCCCTTCGGAAAGCCCAACCCGCAAGACCCACGCAAACCAGCAGGCCGACCATCAGGGCGGCCCATTTTCTTACGACGCGCCTATTCTGCGGCACAGGAGGAGCCGTGAACGGAGAGGAATTCAGGGATGCCGTGGAAAAATTTTCCAGTGCGAAGGCTACGTCGTGGGCCGACTGGAACCGCCGCTCCGGGCTCTTCTCGATGCAGTGGTGGAGAATGGCCAGGAGCCCGGCTGGAATCTGGTTACCGGTGCTTTCCACGTCCATGAAATCATCCCGCAGGATCGCGGCCAAGGTATCGCTGGCATTCTCGCGGCTAAAGGCTCGCTTACCGGTGATCATCTCGAACAACACCGCCCCGAAGCTGAAGATGTCACTGCGGGCGTCCACCATGTCGCCGCGCACCTGTTCGGGACTCATGTAGCCCAGGGTGCCGAGGATCATGCCCGTCTGGGTCTGGGATTCCTGGCTCTGGGAAAAGGCTTGGGTGGCAAGGACGGATTGGGAAAGGTTGGCAGAATGGGCCATCAGTTTGGCCAAACCGAAGTCGAGAATTTTCAGGCGGCCATCCTTGGTGATCCAAATATTCCCCGGTTTGAGATCGCGATGGATGATGCCCTTATCGTGAGCGGCGGCCAAGCCATCGGCCATCTGCTTGCCCAGTTCGAGGGCCGTGCGGAGCGGCAAGGGTCCTTGATTGAGCCGTTCTCGCAACGATTCGCCTTCCAACAATTCCATCACTGCATAGGAGGTGTCATCCACGCTTCCGAAGTCGAAAATCCCAAGGATGTTCGGATGGTTCAAAGCCGCCACAGCCTTGGCTTCACGCTCGAATCGCGCCAGGGCATCAGGGTTTTTGGCGAGATCTTTTGACAACACCTTCACCGCCACTTCGCGGCCCAGACGCGTGTCCCTCGCTTTATAAACCTCGCCCATGCCACCGGCACCGAGGAGTGAAAAGATCTCGTAGGGACCTAGTCTGGTGCCTGGTGCGAGGCTCATTTCAGTCTTTCGGCCACCAGCAAATCGGACACCAGAATGCGGGTGTAGGTATAGCCCACCGTGTTGCCATCGCCGCTGACTCGAACGTTATACATACGGGTGACATTGGCTGGATCGGGTGGAACCAGGCGTTGCCAAAAGGTGCGCTTGCCAGTGTCCATTGCCACGCGCTCCAAGCGCAGATGCAGGACATCTTCAGGATGGGCCAGCAGCACTTCATTGGGTGCTATCCAGTCCACGATGGCTTCACCGGGCTCAAGGGTCCACGACAGGGCAGCAGGCGCTCCGCCCTCATCTGAAGTGGTGCTCGGTTGGCCTTGCGCATTGATGCACAGCAAATGGTTTCCATCCGGTGAATAGGCTTTGATGTTCTGGATGGATTCTGGCAGCAGTGTGCCGCGACTGCCATCCACCGGTAGTTTCATAATCCGGATGGGACCCGTGCCTTGCCGCGCCGCCGCGTATACATGGGTACCGTCCTTGGAAAAGCGCCCGGTGGCCGAGTCCCAGCCGTCCAACCCCAGATCACGAGACTCGCCCAGGCCTGTTGGCACTATTTGAAGTTTTGGATGGTCTCCGGGGAGGGACACCAGGGCGAAGGTTCCATCAGGGTTCAAATCCTGGGGGATGCCTGGAGCCAGAATTTTAGGGGGGGAATGATCGAAGTGCCGAAGGTGTGGGTGGTTTTTGTTGGATTCGCCACCCCCGGTCTCGAACAACAAGGCCAGGGAACCGTCCCGTGAAAACCCTGCGAAATAGGTATTCTCCTGCCACCCCAAATCCAAGTCCTGGCCATGGGAGTGCACCATGGAGGTGGTGGTGTAGATTTCCCGCTCCAGCAATAGCCTTCCCTCAGGTGAGATGTCGTGGATCAGGGCCGGTGTTGAGTCCACGGTCACCGAGCGCACATGGCCATCCAGGTCCACGGCCTTCAGTCCGACCCGCGTCGCGAAAAAGATTTCCCGGCCATCCCTGGACCAGGCCAGGTACTCATCCCAGACCACCCCATCTACCTGCAGATCCCGCCGTTTCCCGGTGCGATCCACGATCGCGATGTCTCTTCTGGCGCTGCTTCCGCCTTCAGTGCCGATCGCCCCGACCGCCGTGGAAGAATGAACAAAGGCTACTTTATCGCCCTGGGGGGAAATGCGTGGAGCCCCGAGCAGCTCGCTGTTGGACGTTATCAGGCGGGTGCCCAAGGGATAGTCCAGATGCTGCGGACCCCCATCCTGCTCTTGATAGATCACCGCCAGAGTTTGCCCATCCGGGGCGAAATCAGCCCCCTTCACGTGCCCCAGAACTTCGCGCGGGGTTCCGCCATCCAGCGAAGCCAGGGCCAAGGTGCCCAGGCCCGCGGAGGTCCCGGTCCATTGATTGGATTTCAACAAAATTAGCAGTTCCCCCCGGGCATTGACCGCCATCAGATCGGCCTTGGACAACCCTACGGCACGCACGCCTGAACCATCCAGGCGGGACATGAAAATCTCGCTGGGATGGCCATCCCAAGTCGCGGAATACACCACGTTCTGGCCATCGGGTGTGAAGCGGGCCCGCAGCACATTGCCACGCCGGAAGGTGATTTGCTTGAAGGTGGGTGCTGGCGTTGGCCTGCCTCGAAGGGTCCAGCCGAGGAAGCCCGCGCAAACCAACAGACCGGCCACCAAGGCGGCCCAGGTTCGCGACGTGCGCCTATTCTGCCGGGCGAAGGGAGCTGTGAAGGGAGCAAAACTTAAGGACGTGGTGGAGATGTTTTCCAGCGCGAAGGCGATGTCGTGGGCTGACTGGAACCGCTGTTCGGGGCTCTTCTCGATGCAGTGGTGGAGAATGCTCAGAAGTCCGGTGGGAATCAAGCGGCTGGTGCCTTCTACGTCCACGAAATCGTCCCTTAGGATCGCGGCCAAAGTGTCGCTGGCGGTGGTACGGGCGAAGGCTTTCTTACCCGTGAGCATTTCAAAAAGCACGGCGCCGAAGCTGAAGATGTCGCTGCGCGCATCCACCATTTCGCCGCGCACCTGCTCGGGGCTCATGTAGCCCATGGTTCCCAGGATCATGCCAGCCTTTGTGGGGGTTTCCTGGCCCAGGCCCACAGCTTGGGTTGGGAGGATGGATTGGGAAACGCTTGCGGGAGTCGCCACCTGCTTGGCCAAGCCGAAGTCGAGAATTTTCAGGCGGCCATCCTTGGTGATCCAGATATTACCGGGTTTCAGATCACGGTGGATGATGCCTTTGTCATGGGCGGCGGCCAGACCGGTAGCCATTTGCTTACCCAGATCAAGGGCCCGGCGAAGCGCCAAGGGGCCCTGGTCCAACAAAGCTCGCAGCGATTCGCCTTCCAATAATTCCATCACCGCGAAGGCGGTTTCATCCACGCGGCCGAAATCGAAAATGCCCAGGATGTTCGGATGGTTCAAAGCCGCCACAGCCTTGGCTTCCCGCTCGAAGCGGGCCAGCGAATCAGGGTTCTTGGCGAGCTCCTCCGACAGCACCTTCACCGCCACGTCGCGGCCCAGCCGTGTGTCCTTGGCTTTCCATACCTCGCCCATGCCACCCACGCC
>JANYBM010000017.1 GCA_025361125.1 Holophagaceae bacterium
CCTCACACCTTTGGTTGGTTTTACGGGCTGAGTGGAAGCCTTGTAAATTCGATGGGAGCCATCAGGTAATGTCAGGTCCACGTCGCCAATGGTTTCGCGCTTGTCGTCCGATACATAGCTCACGTGCACACCCCTGTCTACGTGCCAGTGGATGCCCCGGGAAGTGGAGCCCATGGTTCCACCCACATGGAGCAGGAGCGCCGTTTTCTTTTCGGTATTTGCTTCATCCTCATCGAATTTGGTGATGACCTTCAGGCGGTCGCCTACGAATTTGGTGGGCCAGTGGCACTGTTCACAGGTGTCCCGTGCGGGGCGGAGATTGTGGACGGGGGTGGGGATGGGTCGTTCGTAAAGCTTGAACAGCACAGACACCAGCTGCCAGGAACCAGAGAGCTTTGATTTAACGAACCAGCTCGCGCCCGATCCGATATGGCATTCCACACACTTCACCCGGGAATGTGGCGAACGCTGGTAGGTTGTGTACTCTGGCGCCATGACGCTATGGCACGCGGTACCGCAAAACTTGGTGGAGCCCATTACTTCCACACCCTTGTAGGTAGCGGTGGCGATAATGACCACGTTGATAACCGTGAGCGCCGCGATCAACAGCACGGTCTTGCGGACGCGGACCAAGTTCAGATCAATGATTGGGAAGTCTTCGACGGGGGCTTCTTCACCTGCCTCCTCTGCAAGCCTGGCCTTGCGCTTAGCCCGCCAGAGCCCAAAAGGGATGAGGAGCAGGCCGGCCACGAAGAAGGCCGGCACCACGAAGAAGGCCATGATCCCGACGTAAGGGCCACCGCTGAAGCCCACCAGATCAATGGCAAATAACGTTAGGAAAATAATCGCGCTGATAGTGGTGATGATCACACCCGCCAGGCTGATGGGATTCCGCGAGACCCTTGCGAACAGATTCTTCATCAACAAAGAGACCTCCCTAGGTTTGTGTTTCAACATTGATCAGCATAAGCCAATTGGCCACTGGGAAAACGCCAAGATCCTGTTGTTCTTGAACAGTTGTGATGGATGCCCCTGACAATTATCCAAGGATCATAGGCCGGTCAGATCTGACGGTACTTGGTCACAATTCCCCCGGATTCCAGGCAATTTAATGGACATGAGGTTGCCCGAAAGCAGAATGAAATCCAAGGGCCTCGCGGATTTGGATGGTGGCCCACCCCGAGGCACCTATGTCTTTCGTCCTGGCTGGAATGCTATCAGTGATCCTTTTAACGGCTGCGCCCTCTGCGCCGTCAACCAAGGGGCAAGAGTGTGCGGGATGCCACGAAGTGGACCTTGCACAGTTCACCAAAAGCATCCATGGAAGCCTGGCCTGCCGGGATTGCCATAGTGGCATCAGCAGCCTACCCCACGCGGATAAGCCGCCCAAGGTCAACTGCGCTACCTGTCATGGAGATGAAGCCAAGGCGTACTCGGCGAGTGTCCACGGCAGCGCGAAAAGGAACGGGATGACGGACGCTGCAAGCTGCACGTCCTGCCACGGCGCACCTCATGACATTCTTCCGGCTAGCGATCCGGCTTCAAAGATCGCCAAAAAGAACCTGGCCGACACCTGCGGCGTCTGTCATTCCAACCCCGAATTTCTTGCACGCCACAAGATCCCCTTCGCCAAGCCCGTGGAAGCCTACCGTCTGAGCGTCCATGGTCGCGCCCTGGCTCGCGGGGATAACAACGCGGCCTCCTGCTCTGACTGTCATGGCAGTCACGGCATACTTTCCGGGAAGAATGACAAATCCAAAACCGGCCACAAAGTTGTGGCGGAAACTTGCGGAAAGTGCCATTCAGACGTGCTGGAAATCTACGCCCAAAGCGTGCACGGTGTTGCGGTGAAAGCCGGTTCCAAGGACGCCCCGGACTGCACAAGCTGTCACGGCGAACACAATATCCTGGCGCCCGCCGAAGTTGGTTCCCTAGTGAACCCCGCGCGGGTTTCCACGGTGACCTGTGGGCGCTGCCATGCGAATGAACGTTTGGCGGCCCGCTATAACCTTTCCCAAGACAAACTGCCCAGCTTTCAGGACAGTTTCCATGGGCTTGCAGCCCGTGGTGGTTCACAAACCGTGGCGAACTGCGCCTCCTGTCACGGCATTCATAACATCCTGGCCTCCAGCGATCCGCGTTCCACCATCAATCCAAAGAATCTGGGCCAGACCTGCGGACGATGCCACGCGGGCGTGGGCCAACGCTTCGCCATCGGCCCGGTGCATGTGCGCTCGGCAAGCATGACAGAGCATGTTTCCGTGAGATGGATCCGGTATACCTATTTGTGGCTGATCCCGCTCACCATCGGATTCATGCTGCTGCATAACGGCCTGGATTTCTTCGCCAAGTTGCGGCGCGGAAAGCACGCCCATGGAACTGGCGAACAGCTTCCGCGCATGAATATGAAATTCCGCATCGCCCATTGGATGGTGATGGTGAGCTTCATTACGCTGGTGGTCACTGGCTTCGCGCTGAAGTACCCCGAGGCCGGCTGGGTCAAGCTCATCTTCAACTTCTCTCCAACCATGCGAGGGCTAATCCATCGCATCGCCGCAATCATCATCTCAGCGGCTACCGTTTACCACCTGGTGCATCTTGCGATGGATAAACGGGACCGCATCATCGTTCCCGAACTGCTGCCCCGATGGCAGGACGCCAAGGACATCTTCAACGTGTTCCGTTTCAATCTGGGCCTCTCCAAGACACGGCCCACCTTTGGCATGTTCGGTTACGCCGAGAAGATGGAGTATTGGGCTTTCATGTGGGGCACCATGGTGATGGCCGTGACGGGCCTGCTGCTGTGGGCCGAGAACTGGAGCCTGAGTCACTTCCCCAAATGGGTGATGGACGCCGCCACAACCGCGCACTGGTATGAGGCCATCCTGGCCACGCTCTCCATCCTTGTCTGGCATTGGTACCTGGTCATCTTTGATCCCGACGTCTATCCCATGGATACAGCCTGGATTACGGGGAAGGCTTCTGCCGATCACATGCGTGAGACCCGTCCGGAATATTACCGGGAGACCTTAGAGAAGCAGGGCATCGACCCCGACACTCTTGATTCCTGATACGACCTTACCCTGCCGATTATCTGAACTATTTCCCTTTCACAGGAACCTCCCATGCCGCAAAGTCCATCAGCCAACCAAGACCACCCAGGCGCCAGGGGCCGCAGGGGGAGCCTTCTGTTTGCCGTTCTTGCCAGCTTCCTGATCAGTGCGGCACCACTCCATTCTGCGCCCAAAGAGGTGAAGGAGAACTGCCTGGAATGCCACAGTGATAAGGATTTCACCAAGGATGGCCCGAATGGTTCCAAGCTTTCTCTTTTCGTGGACGCGGCCCGCTTCGGCAAGGCCGTGCACGCATCCCTCACCTGCAAGAATTGCCACGTGGACATCAACAAGGACCATCCAAACGATGGCAATCCGCCACCAAAAGTGAAATGCGGGGTCTGTCACACCGAAGAATCCAAAATCTATGAGGGCAGTATCCACGGCATGAGCAAATCAATGGGCTCTTCAGCTGCTGCCAACTGCACGGACTGCCACGGAAACCACTACATCAGCCCTGTGAAGCAGACCGATTCGCCAGTCTACAAGATGAACCTTCCAACGACTTGCGCGAAATGCCATGCCAACAAGAACCTCAATGACGAATACAAAATGAAGTACCCAGCGGTGGGTTCCCAATATCAGGAAAGCATCCACGGACAGGCGCTGCTGAAGAAGGGGCTCATCGTGGCGCCGAGCTGCAACGATTGCCATGGCGTCCATGATATCAAACGCAGCGTGGACCGCAGTTCTCCCATCAACCATGCGAACGTCGCCAAGACCTGTGGCAAGTGCCATGTAACCGTCGAGGAAATCTACAACAAGAGCATTCACGGCCAACTGCTGGCCAAGGGTGATCCCCGCGGCCCCGTTTGCATCCAGTGCCATTCGGCCCACCAGATCGAGACACCCACCGGCGGGCATTTCAAGTCTTTAGCAGACCAGACCTGCGGCAAATGCCACTCGGACCGGCTGGAACACTATCGCGACACCTACCACGGTAAGGCCATGGCCCTGGGAAAAGCGAACACCGCGAGGGATGTGGCCGCCTGCTACGACTGCCACGGGCATCATGATGTGCTGCGCGTCTTGGATCCGGCTTCCAGGCTCTCCGCAGCCAACATCGTCCAGACTTGTAAGCAATGCCACCCCAAGGCGAATGCCAGCTTTACTAGGTATGCGCCTCATGCCAACCCGCTGGATCGGAAGAACTACCCGCAGCTTTATTACGTTTTCCTGGTAATGACGATACTCCTCGTTGGAACCTTCACTGTGTTCGGAGCGCATACGCTGCTCTGGCTCTTCCGCTCGGTCTGGCTGTACCGCCACGATTCGAAACAATTCCGTGAGGCCAAGATCAATATCGCCAAGGACGATGAGCAGTTCACTCGCTTCCAGCCCTTCGAGCGCTTCCTGCATCTGCTCGTGGTCACAAGCTTCCTGCTCCTTGTGCTCACGGGCATGCCGCTGAAGTTCTACTACACCGACTGGGCAAAGGCCATGTTCGGGATCCTGGGCGGCCCGTCGGTGGCCCGCACCCTGCACCACTTCGGCGCCGTCATCACCTTCCTCTATTTCGCGCTCCACATTAGCGACACGCTCATCAACTTCTGGAAGAACCGCGGCTACCTGCGCGATCCCGAAACCGGGAAGTTCGCCGTCAGCCGGATTTGGAAGGCCGCCAGCCATCCGGATTCCATGGTCCCCACCAAGCAGGACCTGAAGGATTTCGTCGACCACAACAAGTGGTTCTTTGGCAAAGGCCCCAAGCCGCAATTCGACCGCTGGACCTACTTCGAGAAATTCGACTACCTGGCCGTGTTCTGGGGCGTGTTCGCCATCGGCGTCTCGGGAATGATCATGTGGTTCCCCGAGTTCTTTAGCCGCTTCATGCCCGGATGGATGATCAATGTGTCATTGATCGTGCACTCAGACGAAGCTTTGTTGGCTCTGGATTCATCTTCACGGTGCACTTCTTCAACACGCACTTCCGCCTGGAGAAGTTCCCCATGGACACGGTCATCTTCTCGGGCCGGGTTTCCAAGAGCGAACTGCTCCATGAGCGCAAGCGCTGGTATGACCGGCTCATCG
>JANYBM010000026.1 GCA_025361125.1 Holophagaceae bacterium
GGCGAGGCGAAGCGCATTCTAGGAGCGCCCGTGCAGGATCCCGCGCGGGAAGCCGAGTTGCTGAAAACCCGCAGGGATTGGGCCGCTGATGCCGGGCTTGATCCAAATGAAGTGGAAGCCTTCTTCAAGGCCATCCTCCACATGAGCCGGCGCACGCAGAGGCACGGGACGAACTGAAGGGAAGTCGAAGAGTCGAAGAGCCAAGGATCAACATGATTGTGAACTTTTCAACTTCTCAACTATTCAACTCCACGATCAGGCGCCAAAGCGCTTGGAGACTTCGCTCCACTTGATGTTCTCGACAAAAGCATCCAGGTATTTCGCCCTGGCGATGCCGTAATCGACCATGAACGCGTGTTCCCAGCTATCCAGCACCACCAGCAGATCCTGCTCGATGGGCAGGCCCAGGTGGTGCTCGGCGACAAAGTACGTGTGCAGCTTGCCGTCGCGGCGGTTGCGGGTGAGCAGAGCCCAGCCGGGACCGCTCATGGCGCAGGCCTTGAGGTCGGCGATGACCTTTTCTTGGCCGCCGAAGGCATCGAGCACGGTCTTCAGCCCGGCGCTGATGGTGGCGTCGGCGCCCAGGTTCTCGAAGTACAGCTCGTGCAGGAAGGAGCCGTTGAAGGCCACGGCTTCGCGGCGCTTCAGTTCCGTGTACTCATTGAAGGAGTAATTGGGTTTAGTGTTATCAGCGCTGGAGAGCTTTTCCTCGATCTCGTTGAGCTTGGTGATGTAGCCCTTGTAGAGCGTGAAATGCTGGTCCAGCTGGGCGTCCGAAAGGCCCTTCACGGCGCCTCCCTTCAGGTGGTCAAAGTTCTTGGCGGTGTAAGCCATGGGATCTCCTTTGTGGTTGCGCGATATCGCTAGGTTGTAGTTTACCAATAAAGTCGGATTTATAAAGGCGCGTTCTGTTCTGGCTGGGTTTTGCTTTTATAATCTAAGCGCGGCCCACTCCATGCCTAGGCTTG
This sequence comes from Holophagaceae bacterium, assembly GCA_025361125.1. Taxonomy (GTDB): domain Bacteria; phylum Acidobacteriota; class Holophagae; order Holophagales; family Holophagaceae; genus JANXPB01. The sequence continues at coordinate 969 of JANYBM010000026.1, forward strand.
GTGAGAGTGCAAGGCCGCACGGAAGCTCAGTCTTCCAGCAGGCTGCGCAGCATCCAGGCGTTCTTTTCGTGAATCTGCATGCGCTGGGTGAGCAGGTCGGCGGTGGGTTCGTCGCTGACCTTCTGCACCAGTGGCAGAAGCGCTCTGGCGGTACGGCTGACGGCCTCCTGACCCTCCACCAACTCGCAAATCATGGCGGTGGCGGAAGGAACGCCCTTAGGCTCAGGGATGCTGGACAGCCGAATGAATTCCGCGTAGGTGCCCGGCGCCGGGTAGCCCAGGGCACGGATGCGTTCGGCTACCAGATCCACCGCCAAGGCAAGCTCGGTGTACTGGGTCTCGAACAATAGATGAAGGGTCTGAAACATGGGCCCCTTCACATTCCAGTGGAAATTATGGGTCTTGAGATACAACGTGTAGCTGTCCGCCAGCAAGTGGGAAAGGCCGTCGGCAATGGCCTTGCGGTCCTCAGCCGAGATTCCGATATTGATGTCCATGGGGTGTTCCTCAGGTTTGGCTGGGCCAGGTGGACCAGGCGGTTGGGGCCGACCAGCGGCCTGAAACCTCGGCGTGGTTGGAGACGATGGCGACAATGCGACTGCCGTCAGGTACAAGGTAACGTAAGGCCAGCACCGCAGGTAGACGGTCGTTGAGACCCGCGGTGCCTCGGTCCACCTCAGGCGTCACCACGACTCCCGACTCCATCTCCAGCTGTAGTTGTTCCGGGAATCCATTGAGACGATCCAACCGCTGCTCCCTCTCGCCGGCCGGAAATCCCAGAAGCAAGGTAGCAACGATGGATACCCTTCCCGATTCACGACCGGGCGCGAGTCCCGCGAAAGAGGTTCGGGCTTCAGCTTCCTCCACTGCAGCAATGGAGTGCAACGTCTTGCCCTCGGCCCACAGCGTTTCCACGATCTGGTCCTCGACGCTTTCCTCTGTTTCCGGCTGGAAGACGATGCCTGGAGTCAACTCTTGGCGGAGGGCCCAGGCGCGATCCAACAGCGGCTTTCGCGCCAGGTAGCGGGCCGCTTCGGTAACCGATTCAAAGATCGGGCTCATCGTGCTCATGGTGTTACCACACCCTGTTCCAGCTTGGTCAGGGCATCTTGAAATCGGCCCGCGTGGAAGCGTTCCACCTTGGCAAGGGTCTCGAACCAGGCGGCGATCTCGATGTGCCCCTCCTCCCGTGCGGTACGGGCGAAGTCCGGGTACATATCGGTGTACTCGTAGGTCTCGCCAGCCACGGCAGATTTAAGGTTGGTCTTCGTATCTCCCAAGGCCATGCCCGTGGCGGGGTCGCCGGCCTTTTCTGCAAGGAACATCAGGTGCTTGAGTGCATGCCCTGTTTCGCCATCAGCGCTGTGATTGAACAAGTCGGCCACTTCAGGCAGGCCTTCCTTTTCGGCCACAGCAGCCATCCAGGTGTAGCGGCGGTTGGCCTGGCTTTCGCCAGCAAAGGCATTTTTCAAATTCTCGTGGGTCTTGGATGCAGTGAAGCTCATGGGATTCCTTTCGATTCCGCGGGATGCGGGTCGCAGTGATGGAGCCAGGGCCGTGCCAAAGCCGGAAAGCCTAGAAAAGACTGAATCCGACTCGCTCGTTTAAGCTGATGCACTGAATTTTTCGCGATCGGTCGTTGAATAGAATCACGAAATGCCGAGAATGAAGGCAAGAGGTTCCCATGCCCATGACGAAACCCAAGGACCCGCTGGAAGCCGCTCTGACAGGTGCCCGGATCGTGGAAGAAGTAGCGGACCTGCTGACCCTGGGTGATAATCCCGAGGCGCTTGTCCTACGTGCCTTCCAGCGTCTAGGCCAATTGGTGCCCTTCGATTTGGCCACGGTGCTCTTGCGTGAAAAGGAACACTTGGAAGTTCGCTACGCCATGGGGCCGCTGGTAACAACTGGCCTGGTGGGCTCCCGCATTGCCATCCACGGAAATTCGAGACTGGTGACCGCCCTGAAAAGCCGCAGCGCCAGGAGTTTTGAGGAAGAGGACCCAGGCGAGGATACTTTTCACGGCCTCCTGGCGTTTCCGGATAGCCACAGCTGCCTAGTGGCTCCCCTGCGGGCCAGTGGCGAGGTGTTCGGGCTCATGACCCTGGATGCCCTGGTCTGTCGCCAGTATCCCGAAAGCGTGGAACGTCACGTTTCCACCTTTGCCAGCTTGCTGGCCCTGGCACTCAAGCAGGCCGAGCACCTCAAGCAGCTTTCGGAACGGCGGCAGCGGTTGGCCGATGAAGTGGAATTTCTCCGAACCGAGTCCATGATGGGAGTGATGGTAGAGCCCCTTCGTGCAGATAGCCCGGCCATGCAAGCGGTGGTAGATCAGTTGCAACAGGTGGCCCCCACCCATACAACGGTTCTGCTCTCCGGGGAGACCGGCACTGGCAAAGAGAAAGTGGCCCAGACCCTCCACCATCTCTCGCCCCGCCGTCAGCAACCTTTCATCAAAGTCAATTGCGGCGCCCTGCCTGGCAGCCTTATCGAGAGCGAGCTTTTCGGGCATGTACGGGGTGCCTTCACCGGGGCGAACACCGCCCGCAAGGGCCGCTTCGAATTGGCGGACGGAGGCACGCTCTTCCTTGATGAAATCGGCGAGCTGCCGCTGGACCTGCAGCCCCGCCTGCTGAGGGTCCTGCAAGAAAAGGAGATCGATCCAGTGGGTTCTGAGAAGCCCCGGAAAATTGATATTCGGCTGATCGCCGCCAGCAATCGCGATCTCCTTGAGATGGTTGAAATGGGTACTTTTCGCGAGGATCTTTTCTACCGCCTCAACGTATTCCCCATTCAGCTTCCGCCTTTGCGGGACCGTCCCCAGGACATTCGCGCCCTCGCGGAAGGATTTCTGGTCCGTTTCGGCAAAGAGAATCGTCGAACCGCGCCCCACCTCACCAAGGAAGCCCTCAAGCAGCTTGAGCAGTACGCGTGGCCGGGCAATGTGCGAGAACTTTTCAATGTCCTGGAGCGCTCGGCCATTCTCACGACGGGCCGGGACCTTAAATTGGCGGCCATACTTCCGAACGCACGCCCTGCCAAGGCTTCCTTAAGTTGGGAGCAACAGGAACGCCGCTACTTTCAAGACTTGTTGAGGATCACCCAAGGCAAGATCACTGGAGCTGCTGGCGCCGCCACCCTGGCCGGGCTCGCTGCCAGCACACTTACCTCCAGACTGGAAAAGCTGGGCATGAAACCCGCCGATTTCAGAGCCTGACAGACCGACAACTATCGCTGCCAATAAACTTCGTGGGCCTTCGTCGCTCCATTCACCAACCTGGGTTGCTCAGGCGATCCAGCGCGCAATCCCGAAAGCAGCAGCTGCGGCGGCGCCTCCCACCAGCACGGTCTGAAGCCCGCTGCGCAACATCGGAACGCCTGTAAAGTAGCCCTTCACAGCGCCGAACAGCGCCAAGGCAACGAGTGTCACCACCACCGATAGCTTCAATGCGCCCTGCACATCAGCCGCGATGAAGTAGGCGCTCAAGGGTATGAATCCCCCTGCGGTGTAAGCCGAAGCGATGGTGAGGGCACTCTTCCAAGAGCGCCCCGGCACCGGTTCTTCCAGTCCAAGCTCAAAGCGCATCATGAAGCGCACCCAATCATCAGGTCGCTTGCGAAGGGAGTCCTCGACCCCAGCGCTCTCCTCCGGTGTGATCCCGTAGGATTCGAAAATCTCACGCACTTCCTGGGCCTCGGTATCAGGCACCGTCTCAATCTCACTGGCTTCCCGCAGGACCTCATGGGCGTAGTGCTCTGCGTCGCTCCGGGCCGCCAGATACCCGCCCAGCCCCATGGCGATGGAACCTGCGGCGATTTCCGCCAGGCCGGCAGTGACGATGAGATGCGTTTGCGTGATGGCGCCCGTCAGCCCTGCTGCCAGCGCAAATGGCACCGTCAGGCCGTCGGACATTCCGATGACCACATCCCTTACCGCGTCTCCGGCAGTGAAGTGTTTTTCGAGATGAGGTGTCGTGGGCATCTCTTCACTATAAACAAGGCTATGGGTCTGCACCGAGCCCCGGCTACTCAAGCCAATAGGGTTCAAATTCCTCAAGCCCGGGGGCGGTCAGGTAACAAACCGGGGAAGCTAGGTCGAATGAGCTATTTCGCGGGGTTTCTCCTGGGGCAAGGGGCCGCCAGTTTGGGTCCCGCAGGAAGGTGTCTGAAGCCCGAGTGATCATTGGGTAAGCCACCAGTGCACCTCTTTGGGCTTCTCGTAGCGATAGGCCTGAATTGGCCCCAAGCACGAAATCAGGGTGGACGAGTTGAAAATAGTCGTCTATCCAGCCGCAAACAGGGCAGGTTTCTTCTGAGCCGAAGCCCGTGGAAAAAACCAGGAAGCCGCAGGCTGGACATGGGCTGGAGACTGAAGCATTCACAGGTTCTCCTTCCTCCTAAATGAGCCTCTTCTGGCCTTTGGGATGGGTCATGACCACATGGCGCACCCGTTCGATCCAAACGGGCCGGGCGTGGGGCTCAAGTCGCTCGTGCAGTAGGGCACGCTCCGCCAACAATCGGTCCACCATTTCATCCACTGCCTTGGCAAAAAAGGTATCCGTGTCCCGGACTCCGTCTTCGGATATCTGCCCCGAAAAGGGAACTTTGAAAAGCAGATCGTAACTCTTCATCCAATGGTGCATGAACCGCTCAATGGGCAGTTGGCGACCAAAAGCCAGCACCATGTATGCGTAGTTGTCCAGCACGCTGCGGTCGCAGACCACCACATCATGCTGACTGGCGGAGCGGATCTCTTCGGCCATCTGCGTGGTGAAGATCCAGGTCTGGGCTTCCAGCGAGGTCTTCTGATTGATGGGCAGGGGTGACAGACGGGCCACCTCCTTGACGATGTCCACATGCACGCCATCACGCTTTAGGGCGGCCGCGAGTTCGTAGCAAAGGGTGGTCTTCCCCACCCCATGGGTACCGATGAAGGCCACTTTCATGACCGCACCCGAACTGATTGAAAGGTCACGGCATGCGGCATTTCAAAGACCCCGCCTCAGGACCATGCCTCCGAAATGCGAGACTACAAAGCAGTCAACTTCCCGTTCACGAATCAGGTCGTGCTCCAAAAGGTAGGCCAGATCAACTTCCGCAGCACCTGTGGAAGTGGTAAGAACGTTTTTGTTCACATTCGAGTGTTTGGAAATGAATTGAAGAAGGCTCAATTGCTTGCTGGAAATGGGCTGGGTCATTGCTTCTACCTTTTTTGAATAGCGATCGAATTCATCACTTAGATCAAGACAGTTTTAAATAATCTTCCATTACTGAAGGGTATTTTTTAGGAGACCTTATTCTGAGTTGCTTGTTGACATTCATCCGACCTGAAACGACTTCAATATCTGTAGCGGAAACACCAAAAGCTTCCGCAAGAAACCGTACCATGTGATCCGTCGCTTTTCCCGCCACCGGCGCCGCGGTGACACTCACTTTCAACTGCTTGCCCTGCACCTTGCCAATGGCATCCTTCCGGGCGCTCGGCTTGCCAAGAATCTTTAGGATCAAGGTTTCCCCCTCCCACGAATAAAAGGAGGTCTTCTCGCCTTTTTCAGCGAGAATCTCCGGGGCACTCTTATTTTTGGGATTTTTCATCTTTTCATTCAACCGGGCTGATTTGCATTGATGCTGACCTCAAGATCACGGAGCAAGCCGTTTCGAAGGTCATAGATCCAGCCATGAATCGCCAGCGGCTGGCCGCGTTCCCAGGCTCGAACAACGGTTGGCAGGGTACTCAGGACGCCCACCTGTGCCAGCACATTGAGCTCGCAAAGCCTCTGCCAGCGCGCATCGTCATCAACCAAGGCCGCGAGTTCATCCGCATGGGTCTGTCTAATCGCACGAATTGTGGCGATCCATCCTTCCAAGGGGTCTTGAGTGCAAGGCCCAAAAGCAGCCTGAATTCCCCCGCAATGATAGTGTCCACACACGATGATGTGAGTGGTCTGCAGGATATCCACCGCGTACTGCAGCACCGACAGGCAGTTCTGATCATCCCGACGGACGATATTGCCAACATTGCGGTGGACGAAAAGCTCACCCGAGGGAAGCCCGACGATCTCGTTGGCAGGCACTCGACTGTCGGCACATCCGATCCAGAGCAGCTCTGGTTTCTGAATGGCACAGAGCCGCTCAAAAAATTCAGGGTCTTGGCAGGTCTGCTGCGAAGCCCAAGCCCGGTTGTTTAGAAATAGTTGTGGAAGATAGCGCATGAAGAAGGGTGACGCCTTTAGTCGCAGAGACAAGTGGGGGAAAAACCAGGAAACAGTTCGGAGTATGAGTCGGTTGAGGAATCCGCTCATTCATGATGCTCACGTTTTGCCGCCAGGTCAGGGGTGAAGATTCAATCCACCTTCAGCGACTCCCAAAAGCCTCCCTGAACTGGCGAATGGCGACGGGATCGCCTTCCCGGTGGATGGGTTGGCGAAATTCATCTGGGTACATCTCCGCGAATTCGGCGCCTTGGGCGATGTTGCCATTAATGTAGGCGATGAATTCTTCCTGCCGATGCTGGATATATTTACGGAAGGGACGGCTCAGGAAGCCCAGGAGCGCGCTATCAAGCGCTGTCCAGGTCTGCAGATGGCTTTCAAATCCTTTGGGACCGTCCCAGTAGCGATAGACCGTGACCATCTTCGCGCCCACGGGAAAGGGGTTTTTCATGCGGCCTGTTTCCACCCGCCCATCCGCTATGTACACACGGTATCCAGGGCGTTTCAGAACCAGAGCCATGGTGCCGTGAAGCCCATGCAAATCGGTTACGTAGAACGCCCGATCCGGAAGCTCAAAAGCACTGAATTTGGGCACGAACTGGCACCAGCGCCACATGGCTGCGCTGAGCCGGGGTCGATCGAAGAGGCGCTCCACCGTGGCGACCTTCACCTGCTTGGGCGCCGTAAGGGTTTCAAACGTAAAGTCCGCGCGTTTCAGTATGTCCTGCGCCACGATTCGATCCTGGGGAGCCAGGTCACTCAACGGCACCTGCGCGCTCAGTCCCGCCGCCAGGACCATGATTGTTGAGATTCCTCGAAGGCCAAGACCACCCATGGGAAAACCCTACTAGCTCGGCTTCAACGAGGAAAGGTGGATCAGCGTGCCCCCTTTCGCCTCCGGTGAGCTGGTGATCAGGCCCGCGCTGCCGCTGCGGCTTGTTTGATGATGGCGACTACCGCAAGGTGATTGATCTTGGCGTCGGCCAGGAATCTGATGTGACGCATGCCTTTGCCCGTTCCTTGGAGCAAACCATTGGAATCCTCAAATTCAGCCCCACCCCAGACTTGGAGGTTGACGTACTGTCTGTGGTCAACGAGCGAGCAGGCATTTCGTTTGCTGTGGTAGGTAAGGTTTCGCCACTTGAGGCTTGGAATCAGATCCGGGGCTGCCTTGCGGATCATGGCGTCGAGTTCTTGGATGATGGCGTGATGCTCAAGTTGAACCCGCTCGAGAAATTCGCTGAGCACTGTCATGGGGGGCCTCCGAATTGCCTGATGATTTTAGTGAGTCGGCGTGCTTGCGAGACGAAGAATGAGTGGTGCGGCAATCGAGGCAAACAGCAACCCAAACATTTTGGAGACCGCAGTCGGAAACATGATGTGCAGGCGTGGCCCTACTTGAGTGAGGGGTTAGGCGGGTTCAACTTTGGCTCCATTCGCTGCCAGGAGTTCGCGCAACACAGAACGATGGCAATGCGCTTCATTTTCACAGTAGCAACCAACCGAGAAATTGCTTTGCTGCGACAAAGTGGCGAGTAACGCAATGGCGTGACTGTTTTCAGGAGTTGCCATTTCTGCCCGGTATTTTTTGGTGAATGCGGCCCACTGAGCGGGGGTCCTGGCTGCTTGGCCAAGCTTAATGGTTTCAGGGCTCGGTGCCAGGTTGGGAAACCATACGTCATACCAGTTCTGAGAAGCGAACTCGGCCTTGGCAACACCCCGCGGTGGTCGGCGAACCGTGCCGATGCGTATGCCTTCAGTTTCCGTCCGTGCGCTACCGAGTCTGACAATACGAACGGCCACGGCCGCCTCCTGCTGGGTTGAACGAGAGGTTATCGAAGGATCCGGCCCCCTGCAACAGGATCAGGCGGAGGCTTCATAGCGGCTAGGTTAAAGGCGGTACCGGAAACCGCCCCGCCGAATAGAACACCCGACGAAAATGCAAAGGGATCGGCCTCGCATACACTTAAGGTTTCCCATGGAGTGTTCATGCGCCGAGTCCTCGCCCTTTCCCTACTGGCCCCTGCCCTCATGGCTCAGGCCCCTGCCACTCCTGCCGCCCAGACTCTGGCCCAGAAGGTGGCCATGGAAACAAAAGTTATCGACGCTCTTAAGTTGGAAAATCCTGTAGGGGCCTTCGAAAAAGCAAAAGCACTCCTGCCAGCCAAGAAACTCCCCTTCGATAAGACCTCCCTCCAGACGGCCTTCGCCAGCATTCGGGAGTGGAACGCTCAGCTCGACATTTACCGACTTATTTACAACACGGGTATCGCCGCAGGCCACTATGAGGAGGCGAAGGAAGCTTGTGAAATGGGTCGCGAAGTGGCCAAGGAACTGCAGCTACAGGCCATGAGCTCGTTCGATGATTTCAAGGCTACCTGGATGAAGGCCGGGCAAGCTTCTGCCAAGGTTCTGGATGAGCTAAAGGATTTGGAGGCGAAGGTGGAAGCAAACCGAGTGGCGATGGCGACCACGCCCAAGCCCAAAATGACCGTTGAGGATGCCAACGCGGAAATCATGCGGCAACACGAAATGTCCGAACGACTGGCCTTTCTCAAGGCCAACGAAGCAACCTATAAACAGAATATCGAAGAATCCACCAGGATAATGGCTCCACTTGAGCGCCCGATCAAGGATCTTGAAGCCAGAACGCATGAGTTTGATGGCCCCATCGCTCAGTGGGAGAAGTATCTGAAGGAAGAGGCCGGAAGCATTGCCTCGGCCTACAAGGGCGACAAGGTCAAATACGCCATGGGCCTGTTAAGCGCAGTCGCCCCCAAACCCTTGGACAAGGAGGCAGCTCTGGTTGCCCTGCACCGGGCGGCGTTCATGGACCCCAAGAATGCGGCGATCCAAAAGCGAATTGATCAGATCCTTGGAAAGGTGGCAACCCCACCTGTAAAGGCGACCAAAGCCAAAGGAAAAAAGAAGAAGGCTTGAAGCAACTCTGTGGTCGATGATCGATATTGAAACCGGCACGAGTGCGGTGCGGGAGCTGCGGTTCTGCCCACATCAGCCCGCGATCGTGCCCGGGTTGAACCAAGGGGTCAGGGAGAGACTGCGCTATTCCGCAGTGGTGGGATCGATCATCTGACGGACAGCTGCAACGGAGTCCGCGGGAAATCCTCCCTGTTTTGCATGTTCCCGCACCATGGCCTCAGTCGGGGCGATGTAGACGCAGTAGATTCTGTCGTCCGTCACGTAGCTGTGGACCCACTGGATCTCTGAGCCCATGGAGCGGAGCACCCCGCAAGATTTTTGAGAAATGGCCTTAAGGTCTTCAGCGTTAAGCTTGCCAGCACCTGGAATGGTTCGCTCGATCACATACTTCGGCATGGATGCCTCCTCAGGGATTTGGGACATTTGAGGTCTGAAGGTACGCCTCACACCCATGAAGTCAAGAAGATGTTGTAACGCCAAATCGAGCCTTGTTCGGGAAAAGCGAATTGGCCGCGCAGATCTGCTGTGTTCAAGCCATCTTGAAGCTGGCATTTTCCAGTTCTCCAAGGCGTCAGCAAGGCCAACCCGCCTGGTAAAAGATGTTGCCCCACTCACCAGCCGCTCCCTTTGCTGCGCGGGGAATGTGGAAACTCACGCCCAGGCTTTTTTCCGTGCCCAGATCTTCGCGATGTAAGGCAGGGGATCGGGGAATTCACAGGCTGTGTCACCTGGATCGAAGGCCACCGGGCCGATGCGATGGATGGCTGCCTCGGCGGCTTTGCGCAAAGTGGCGTTGCGGCCGCCGATACCGATCAGCACGTACATCATGGTGCGCCGGGTCCAGTTCTCCGCTTGGTGGATATTGGATTCAATGCGCTTGAGATAGTCGAGCGAGGTGGCCTCATCAAGCGACGCGCCATCTTTGGCGCAATGCCCCACCATTGACCAGCCTGCCCGCTGCAATTTTGGGTCTGCAAGCCAGGCTTCGCGGGTTTTCACGACCATGGGTGTTCGGCTGGCGAAGGCGGCCAAGGCCTCGGCGGTGGAGGAATCCTTTACTTCCGAGGCCCAGACTTTCAGCTCCTTTTCCGTAATGAGGTTGGCATCGGCCACCATGCAGGCCAGCAGCCGCGCATCATGGATTCCGGTATGCCACAGTTCCGAGGCCAGCTTGTGGTCAAGCTTGATCCGCTTCTGGAGCTTGACCAGATCGCCGAACTTCACGCCGAACATGGGCTCAGCGGCTCCGTGGCGGCACCAGGTCTTCCGCGTTTGTTCGTTGCCGAGGGCTTCCAGTTGCTGAATCGCGTCGTTCAAGTTCATGGCAGCACCGAAGAATGATTCTGATGATAATGGCCGCCAGCGCCAGGGCAACATGAATTGCACTCTGCCTGGTTGCTCCGAAAGGGCATCCCTAACCATGGCGCCCGGAATAAAGCCGAGAAAGAGGAATGACAAGAAAGAAAAGTAGACCACCCAGGTCAGATCTGAGTTCAGCGTTCGAGCGGATGAGCAGTTGGTCAGGCTAAATATGGGCTTCGAGCTACTGCAGCCATAAATTCCTGCAGTTTGGTTTTGTCCAGCTTCCCATTGGTTCTTACACCACTGCAGAGGTCCAACCCAAAGGGATTGACCCTAGAAATAGCATCACCTACATTCGCGATTCCCAACCCACCTGCTAGAAATACAGGAATGCTAGCCCCAAGACGGATGCGACGACTCAGCTCCCAATCATGAGTACGACCGGTCCCACCAAGTTCCTTGATTGGTAATTCTGGGTTGCCGGAGTCCAGGAGCAGAGCGTCAACAAACGGGACGATTGAAAGTGCTTCAGCCACAGCTTCTTCCTTTGAAACATGGATGACTTGCACCAGTTTGATTCCGGGAAGCCGTTGGCGTAATTTGACCAACTCAACTACAGCAACCTCGTCCACCAACTGAATCGTTGTGGTTCGGCAATTCAAGTGCTGCTCTATGATCGCATCGGCATTTTGCCGAGAGGTCAGCAAGAAGGTTGCAATCGGCGGCGGGACTGCTGCTGCGATCAGCGCAATCGTCTGGTCGTCAATGATGCCTGGGCCACTTGGCATCGAGGAGACCAGGCCGAGCGCAGAAGCCCCCGCTGCAATCGCGAGCTCGGCTTCTTCGAGACTGGAAATGCAGCAGATTTTTACGAATGGGCGCGAAATGTGTTTCATAGAACCTATTGATCAAAGTCAACCAAAGTCAACCCACCCAACCGTGAGCCGCATGTAAAAAGTTTGGCAGCCGCAGAGCACAGTTGGGCCTGGGTTGAGCGAGCTGTCCGGCCAATCAACTAAATACCCTCCTGATGAGTTGGACTCGCCTCGATGGACTTACTCACAATTAAGGCTGCACCGTGACCGTGGCCGATGCGCTCAGGGTCGGATTCGCTTCGCTGAAGGCAATTACATGGAAAGTGGCTGAAGCGCCGCTAATCGAAGCCGGTGCTGCATATACACCCGTATTCCTATTTTCTCCCCAGCCTGTGATGCCCCCACCAGTAGCACCCTCCTGGATTTTCCAACTAATCTTGAGGTTCGCGCCAATGCTGCCTGGCCCCATAAGTGTGGCGGTGAAATTGGCCTCGTTGCCCGGTTTAAGGGAGACGACGGTCGGAGTCAGGGAAACCCAATTGGGTGGTATTTCGTCACTGCCGCCCTTACCCCCACAAGAGAGCGACAGTGAAGCCAGGCCAGCAAACATCAAAGCCCAGGGCCTACCTGCCTGGGTTTGCGAAAAGGACTGCATGGACGCCTCCAAGAATGGGTGTTGGAAAACGGGCTCTGATGGACAAAGTTTAACAAAGAGCCCGACGATTAAAAGTTGACGGAAGACTCACCCGCCTGGGCCCCGGTTGAATGAGAGGTTGGCGGGGGAATGAGCCGCCTCCGGACTTGCGGTGGGCGCGTCACCGTTCTTCTCCAACGGAGAACATAAGTCCATCGGGATCGCTGTACTGCGCGACTTTCACGCCGTAAATAGATTTGGGCTCCTGGACACAACGCACGCCGTTTAAAACCATGCGTTGATGGAATTCAGCCAGGTTTTGGACACTGAATCCTGGCCTGCACATCCCGGCACGTTCGGTAGGTGAGTCCGTCCCCAGCTCTTCTGCAAGGTGGAGTGCAAGCTTGGCTCCGTCCGTGGAAAACTCTGTCCACCCCGGCGACTGGAATTGCAAGGGAAGGCCAATCACATCTCGATAAAAGGCAACAGAGCGGTCCATGTCGCTTACGAACACCATTGCGTAGTTCAGTCGCATCGGGGGCTCCTGGTGGTAAAACGCCTAACGAAAAAAGTTAACCGATCTGGCCGTGAGCCGGAAAGCTGGTGCATGAAGGAAGTCAAGCACGGTTGGAACAGGCTTAACCAAGAGGTTAGGCGCTGGGAAGCGTTGGCTTCAAGGCCTGCTCGGAGATGCTCGGCCCAATTGATTTTCGCAGCAGAATTTCAGAATGGCCGGAAACAATGAAATCGGTGAGCTCTCCGATGGTCGTGTAGCCCAGTCGCTTATAGAGGCGGCGTGCGGAATGGTTGAAGGACGATACACACATGAAGACGTTGGGGTACTCATTGAAAATTCGTGTCTCTGCAAAAGTTATCAACGAAGAGCCAAGACCCATGCCTCGGAAGCCTGGGGCCACGCACACCGTCTGGATATAGCCCACGAATGCCCCCTTGAGATTGAGGATGATAAACCCGGCAAAACGATCTCCGAAATAGGCTACAAACCTTTCTCGACTTGAGTCTTGAAGAAATCCCAAGGAAGCTTGGTAGTCGCGTTTCAGCGTTATCCATGGTTCGGACGAAGCCATGAGTGCCGCGCAGGTCTCGGCTTCCTCATCTGCAATAAGTGGGCGGATAGAAAATGTGCTCATGGTCGAGGTGGCCCCTAACGAACAAAGTTAACCGGACCCACCGGGGGCCAGAAAGCTGAAGCATGATCGCAGCAACGCACGATTGGATCCGGGTTGAACGGAAAGTCAGGCAAGCACGTGATACTCGCTTTGAACCAGGCCACTCGAATAGTGCCTGGTGGATACATGGACGAGGCGTACATCATGGGGCAAGGTGCCAAATAGAGGAATGCCGGACCCAATGAGTACCGGCACGCGGGTGATGATGAGGCGTTGAACCAGCCCTGCGCGCAGAAACCCTTGAATGGTGATACCACCATCAACATACAAGCTCTTGGCGCCACTTTCGGCGAGCTGGGTAACGATTTCAGCAGGAGTTCCAGACATTTGTTCGACAACGCCTCCGACTGCCTTGGACAAGTCGACAGGTTTACTGCTCAACACCACCACCCGTTTGGAACCGTAAGGCCAGGGGTCGAAAGATAATACTTTTTCGTAGGTCAGGCGACCTATCACCAGGGTATCGACAGTCGCCATGAACTCTTCGTAACCGTGGGGTTCGCCTCCTCCTTCGGGCAACCAATCAAGGTCGTGATTAGGACGCGCAATGAAGCCGTCAACGCTAGCGCCAACAAAGATGGATACGGTCATCGAATCACCCTCACCTAGATGTGGCGCCTAATGAACAAAGTTAACCGGCCCAACCGTGAGCCGTATGGTACGGCCATGCTTATGATCGTGCACGGTTTGATTCTGGGTTGAACGAGAGGTTCGATGGCTGAGGATTTATAGGTTTGCTGGCAATGGAATTGGGCATTGCGACAGTTCACGTTTAACGACGGGGGTCCCTCTCCACATGAAACTTATGAATGAGACGATGGACTACAGGTGCGAAAATGATGCCAGCCACCAAGATGACAGCAAGGCCACAGTAGAGCGCGTAGATACCTGCAAAGAGTTTGCCCGCGTAGGTTTGCGGTTGCTCAATTGGCCCCATGCCTCCAAGGATCATAGAGGCGTTTAGGAACGAATCGATCCAGGTGAGCCGCTCGAATACGTGGTAGCTGAGCATTCCGATATAGAGAGAAAGAACTACCAGCCCTAGGCCGAGCACGGAACTACTCACCAAGCGCCGTAAAAAGGCTCGGCGGTCAAGCAGGGGCTGGGAGCGGTGCTCAAACATAAGAAGATTTTGTAGCTAGTTGTAGGCACAGCCAAGCGAAAGAAGTTAACCGGGCCTAAACCCTGAGCCGGATGTTTAAAGCTTTACGGCACCTCCCCTCAGTTGGGTCCGGGTTGAACGACAGGTCGGGCCGAGGCGAGCAGCGGATGCTTTGTAAGTCATTTTGAGTCTGTGTCAAGTTGAGCCAACCTGGATTTCGGATGCGAAACGCGCATTTGGAGGCCCAATGGATATCAAACTTCCCCCTCAAGCAGAGAAGCAACTGTGTGCCTCGATCCAGCGCTTCGTCTCAGAGGAATATGGTGAAAGCCTCGGAGAACTCAGAGCTGCCACCTTTCTGACTTTTTGTTTGAAGGAGATGGGCCCAGCGATCTACAACCAGGCCATCGCGGATGCCCAGGCTTGCCTACAGGACCGCGTTGCAGAGCTGGAGAACATATGTTTCGCAGAGGAGACCAGCTATTGGAAGGGCGATGGGGGGAATGGAAAGAAAAGCGTTGCACGGAAGCCGTTGACTCGGTGAGAGGAGGGCCGATTCAAGGTCTAACAAACAATGTTTACTAATGTTTACCAATGTTTACCGGCCCAAACATGGGCCGACTGATCACCGCACGTCAGTAATCACGCGCGGTTGAACCCGGGGTTGAACAGGAGGTCAGACTGTCAGCTACGAATCGCTTCGACTTAGAAAACAAAGGGGACCAACGCCTTTGTGGATCTTGAATAGTCCAGGTAATCGGGACACGTTGCACGAAGTAGCCGTTCTTCCACGATGACCCGGGCGATGCACACAACTGTCACTGCGATTCCGATTGCCAGGGTCAAGACTGAGCAATGGCTTGCAATGCTGGCCCAGATGAATAGCAGGACTGCAGAGTACATTGGGTGCCGGATTAACCGATATGGGCCGCGCGTGATAATTGATGTGCCACTCGGCGCAGCCGTCACTCTAAAGGTTCCCCTATGGAATGAACTTCGTGCCCAAATGTTCAACCCCAGGGCTGCGACTTGAGCGGCGATGACGAATGGTGAAGGGGAAAAAAGGTTGCCGGTGACCCCAAGCATGGCAAGCGCGGCAACAATGAACAGAAGCGGTATCGCAGAAGCAATCATTTGAATATCCTCCCCGGATCCGTATCTGCGGCCCAACGAACAAAACTGATCGGCCCAACCGGGAAATGGATGTTTAACACATGATGGCAGCTCCCCGTAGTAGGGTCCGGGTTGAACGAAAGGTAAGGCCGATGACGAAACCAGTAGTGTGCTGGCACTCTGTAGGGCGAATCACGAGGCATCAATAATTGGCCGCAATGACGCGCGGTGTGCCGTGAGTGGGCAGAGTGATGATGTACAAGCGGTTGAATTCTGATGATTCGACGATTGGTGCAACATGGACTCCAGTTAGGGCAAGTAGGATCGCTGGCACCGTATGGGAGTGGCCAACAACTAGAATGACCTCGCCTTTATGTTCCCGCTTTATCAACTCAGCCAACCGGTGACCGTAGCTGTTGGCTGTATCACTGTTTGTGGGAATGATTTTGGCGATGACCTTGTGCGACCTGAGGGTCGGCTCGGCGGTCTGTAAAGTTCGTTTGTACTCAGTGACAAAGGCTGAGGTGAGTGGATAATCGGCGAGCGTTTTCGCCAGGGAGTCTGCCCGGGTCTGGCCTATTACGCTCAGGTTGGGATCCCGGGGATCGTCAGTGGCTTTCTCCGCATGCCGAACCACAACCACAACGGTGTCACCAGCGGCCAATATTGTCCTGGACCCTAAGGACAAACTCAGCAGGAGGGCTAAGAGTATGCGCATGGACAAGAGTGCCTTAAGTAATGTTGCTCGTGAGGAAGCTGGCATGATTTGTGGCTTGAAGAACAATGTCAAACTGTGCACCCGGGAATTGAATATTTATAGGATAGTGACAGCAATGAAAGTCTTGGTACTGGCCTGCCCCCAAAAAGCTGGACCACTTGAAAAGTTAGGGTTCACCCTCGAAGGAGAGGAACCCAGATGCGAAAGAGCAAGTTCACGGAGGAGCAGGTAGTCGCCTTGCTCCGGGAAGCAGAGAGAGGCGAGAAGTCCATCGAGGCGCTATGCCGGGATCGCGGGATTGCGGCCCAGACTTTCTACCGGTGGCGGCAGAAATACGGCGGCGTGGACGTAAAGGATTTGAAGCGGATGCGTGAGCTGGAGCGGGAAAACGCGCGGCTGAAGCGGATCGTGGGTGAGATGGCCCTTGATAATGCGGCGTTGAAAGAACTCACCGCAAAAAAATGGTGAGCGCTCCGCAACGCAGAACTGGTGCGGATCTCCTCCGGTCGAAGGGCGTGTCGCTGCGGCGCTGCGCCCGGCTTTTCGGCCGGAGCCGTTCCAGCCTGCGGTACCGCAAGCGTCCTCTGGCTGGGGACGGGGTCGCGGAGCGCGTACAAGTGGTGGCCCAGGCAAACCCGCGCTACGGTTATCGGCGGGTGTGGATCCAGCTTCGCCGCGAGAACCGCCTCGTGAATCGGAAACGGGTCCACCGGCTGTTCAAGGTGCTGGGGCTGCAGGTCCGGCGCAAGCCCCGAAAACGCATCCGCACGGGCGAGACGGTGCCCATGAAAGCGCTGTATCCCAACCATGTCTGGACCTACGACTTCGTGAAAGATGCCGCGTTGAACGGAGACGAAATCCGCTGCTTGACGGTGATCGACGAGTTCACGAAGGAATCCCACGCCATCGGTGTCGAAGGCCGTTTCAGTGCCCGGAAGGTGCAGGAAACGCTGCATCGGCTGTTTCAGATCCATGCTCGCCCTGACTTCATCCGCAGCGACAACGGCGGCGAGTTCATCGCCCAGAGCC
>JANYBM010000048.1 GCA_025361125.1 Holophagaceae bacterium
ACTTTTTCTTCCAGGCTGGCGGAGCAGAGCACGTGGGTATTGCCCAGCTTTATCAAGCAGGAACCATCCGCGTGGACTTGGGTGCCGAGTTCAAAGGAAAGGGGTCGAAGTTGGTCAAGGAGTCGCATGGGTACGGGTACCTTAGTGGAAGAGTCCAGAATGCTCATATTTCGATCTTCTCCACTCTTTTTTGATGTCTTCCACCTTCAAATGGCGTTTCCAAAAAGATTTTGAGGTAAGATTCAGCCTTCAGCGGATCCGTTAGCTGTTGGCCAAAAGCGATGGCGTTCGCGTCATTGTGCTGCCTGGCCAGCGCGGCGTGCTCGGGGGAAGTCACCAGCGCGCAACGGACACCCACGTGGCGATTTGCCGCGATGCTGATGCCGATTCCGGAACCGCACACCAAAACGAGGCGTTCCCACTCATGAAGTTTTTCCGCAGCGCGATGCGCAAAGTCCGGGTAATCCACGGCAGCGAGACTATCTGTCCCGTAGTCCAGGATCTCGTGGCCGTTGGCTTGGGCCCACGCTTTGAGTCGTTCCTTCAGCTCAAATCCAGCATGGTCCGAGGCGAATCCGATTTTCATAAAGCACTCCCGCTCATGTCTTCAGCCTACCGCCTACGGCCTCAAACCTGCAGCCCACAACTGACGCGTCAGGGGCACCCATGAGCCCGATCCTTCAATATCGTCCCTCGGATCGGGGCTTCCTCATCTGCTTGCCCGGGGAGGCGGACCAAGCCGACTGGCTGAGAACCCTAAGGTCGCTGCCGGGAAATCTTCAGGGCAAGGAAAGGCTCACGCCTGCCAAAGCCCAGTTATTCCTTCCGGATTCCTCCATCATGGAATTGCACACGGTGCCCCTGCGCTGGCAGCGGGCCTATCCGTGGCTCTCATCCTTGCCACCGGATCCTGAGCTACTGGGCGGGAGCATGGCCTTCTGGGTGACGGCCCTCAGGTTGTTGCAATCCCTGATCATCCGTGGCGCCATCCTGCCGACCCTGGATACGGATACCCAACCTTGGCGCGCCCATTGGGGTACCAGTTTTACCAGCCCGGCGGATCGCGAAGCCTTCGAGGCCTTGACCCTGGCCATGCCGCCATCGGCGGTGGCTTTCCCGGAAGGTGATGAGTGGGTGTTCACCAAGGGTCTGCAACTGGGGCTCATGGAATCGTTCGAAGTGGATGATGACTTGGCCATGCCGCCCAGCGCAGAAGATATCCTGAGGGCCTTTTTGGAAGATGGCGCCGATTTCCTGGTGCGGTTCGTGGCGGGCACCCTGCGTCCCGGCGAAGATCCCAGGCTCGGGCTGATCCATCGGCTGCGCGGCCACAAGCGGGACCGGCTGCCTTGGGATGAACGGCTCATGGTGTCGCTTTCCCATCCCATGAACGAATTTCCCACCACCGGAGTTACCGAGCGCACCATCGGTGAACAACTGGCCCAATGGGGCGAGAGCGCCCAGACCCAGTGGCTCCGGCCCAGTCTGCAGTTGGAAGCCCCGCCGGTACCCAAACACGAATCCATCCAAGAAGCGGATCGCTTATCCGAAGAGGGTTGGACCTTGAAGGTTGGCCTGGAAACCTCCGATGGCCACGCTCTGAGCGCTGACCGTCTTTGGGACGCGGCCCTGACCGCCGAGCCCGAAGTGTTGCAGGCCCGCCAAGTGTTGTTGCGCGGCTTGGCGCGGGCCGTGCCGTTCTTCCCGCCGTTGCAGGGAACCCTCGCGGGGCAGCGCCCGATGGATCTTAAGCTGGTGCCCACCGAGGCCTGGCTCTTTCTGACCAAGGGCGCCAAGCAGCTCAAGGAAGCGGGCTTCCTGGTGCAGATTCCCGAAGAGCTGGCCGAATTTGGCGGGGCGCGGCGGCTGCGCGCGAAGGTGCGCCTGGGTGCCCGGGATATGCGCGAATCGGTTCCAGGCGAGGCGGGGGAAGGAATCGCCCCGCCGGGACTCGATACGGCCGTGAGCGCCGACTGGTCCCTGATGCTGGGCAGCGATGCCCTCAGCATCGAAGACTTCGCGCAGATGGCGAGCCTGAAGCATCCCCTGGTGGCCTGGAAGGGCAAGTGGGTGGCGCTTGATCCGGAAACACTCAAGCAGATCACCACCGTCATCCAGGCCAGCCGGGGCACCGGGTTCGAGCGCATGACCCGCGGGCAGGCGCTGGCCGCTGCGCTCACGGGCACGGCGCACATCAAAGGCATCAGCGAAGCCATCGAAGTGGAAGTGGCGGGGGATTTCGGCGCGGCCCTGAACGAACTGAAGGTGTTGCCGGACCGGCCCATTCGCCAGCCGGAAAGTTTCCATGGCGAGCTGAGGCCCTACCAGGTTCGCGGCTTGGCCTGGCTCGACGGACTCTCGCGTTTAGGCCTTGGGGGCATCCTGGCCGACGACATGGGCCTGGGCAAGACCATTCAGATGATCGCTCTGCTGTTGCACCGCCAGCACCAGAATCCGAAACAGGGATTGCCAACGCTGTTGGTCTGCCCCACCTCGTTGCTGGGTAACTGGGAGCGTGAGCTTCAGCGGTTCGGACCAACCCTCCCGGTATTTGTCCACCACGGCAATAACCGCGATGAACTGCCTCAAACCTTCAAACCTCACACCGTGGTGCTTACCACCTATGGCGTGGCGAGACGCGAAGAAGAAGTTTTCACCCCGCGCACCTGGGGCATCGTGGTGGTGGATGAAGCCCAGGCGATCAAGAACGCAGGTAGCGCCCAGGCCAAGGCCATCCGCAAGCTGAAGGGCCATTGCCGTCTGGCCCTTACGGGCACGCCCATCGAAAATCGGCTTTCCGAACTCTGGTCCATCCTCGCCTTCACGCTGCCCGGTTACCTGGGCAGTGAATCGAGCTTCAAGGATCTTTTCGCCACGCCCATCGAGAAATATCGCGATCCCGAAGCCGCGGCGAATCTCCGCGCCCGTATCGCGCCTTTCATCCTGCGCCGCCTCAAAACTGACCGCACCATCATCCAGGACCTGCCCGACAAACAGGAGATGAAGGTCTACACGCAGCTCACCAAGGAACAGGCGCTGCTCTACCAGGCGCGCGTCGAGCAGATGGAGCAGGATCTGGATTCCGCCAAGACCGGTATCGAGCGCCGTGGCCGAATCCTGGCACTACTCACCCACCTCAAACAAATCTGCAATCATCCCTCGCAGTTCCTCAAGGCTCAAGGGCCCTACAAGGGCCGCAGCGGCAAGCTGGACCGCCTGACGGAAATGCTCGAAGAGGTTATCGAAAGTGGGGACAAGGCCATCGTGTTCACCCAGTTCAAGGAGATGGGGGATCGCTTGCAAATCCATCTTCAAGATGTCTTGGGCTTCGAACCACCCTTCCTGCACGGCGGCACCAGCCGCCACGAGCGGGATGAATTGGTCCGCAGTTTCCAGGAAGACCCTTCGGCGCCGCCGGTGTTTTTGCTTTCCCTCAAGGCCGGTGGCGTAGGCCTTAACCTCACCGCTGCCACGCACGTGTTTCATTTCGACCGGTGGTGGAATCCGGCAGTGGAAGATCAGGCCACGGACCGCACCTATCGCATTGGTCAGACGCGCAATGTGCAAGTCCATAAATTGGTGACCATCGGAACTCTTGAAGAAAAAATTGACGCGATGTTGGAGAGCAAGCGCGATCTCGCGGATCGTGTGGTGGGCAGCGGCGAAGGCTGGCTCACAGAATTGGATGATGATGCCCTGCGCCGCTTGGTGAGCCTCGATCCCAACGTGGAAATCATGGAGGGCGAAAACAATGGCAATGGCAATGGAACTGGCACTGACCATGGCAGCGGCTTGAACGCGAAGGAAATAGTCCGCCAGATGGCCGCGGAAATAGCGCCAGAGACGCCGTTTGAGTCAGACCCGGAGCCGACGGAAGTGCTGAATCCAGAATCAGTGACAACGGTTTCGTTGGCTGCCTCAGCAGCAGAAATCAATGCCGGGGATGATGGGGATGATGAGGATGATAGTGATGAGGTCATCATTCTGGACCATCGGAACATTAGGGCGGAACCGGCTCTGGCTGCCCCAGAAACCGGTACAGCCAAAAAACCCACGAAGCCAGTCAAGCCAGTCAAGCCTCGTACCCCCAAGGCGGTGCGTGTTCCCGTCAAGCGTAGTGGGGTGATCTCATGATGCATTCCGCTAGCCGTTTCGGGACCACCTGGTGGGGGCGGCTTTGGATCAGGGGGCTTGAACAACTGAGCGATGATTTCGAGAACCGGCTGCCCCGAGGCTTGAAGTACGCCGAGGAAGGCGCCGTGTCCCACTTCACCGTGAGCCCCGGCCTGATCGAAGCCCGGGTTCATGGCCGCAAGACCTACACCGTGACATTAGGGCTGCCGGCGCTCACACAAAGCCAATGGGAGCGGGCCTTCCAGCGCCTGAGTCAGGAGAGCCGCTTTGTGGCGTCGCTGCTGGCGGGGGAGATGCCCCAGGGGTTGGACGAGACCTTCCGTGAATCCGGAGCCAGCCTCTATCCACGGGTGCCCAAAGAATTGCAGACCCATTGCGATTGCCCGGATTGGGCCAACCCTTGCAAACATGTGGCCGCAGTGTGCTATGTCATGGCTGAAGCCTTGGACCGGGATCCCTGGCTGCTCTTCGATCTGCGCGGCAAAACTCAGCCCGATGTACTCGTAGCCTTGCAAGCGCTGGTGGATCAGACGGCGCCCGAGGCACCCAAGAAGCGAGGCCGGCCCAAGAAGGAACCCTCGGTGCCCGAACTGCTCAGCCAGCATGAAGCCTCCGTGGATCCATGGCGGCGCGTGGCGCCTGCGGATTACGACGTGCTTCGGGGCGTGCTGCCCCATATCGCCATCCCCCGCTCCATCCCCTCGGATCCAGACGTCTTTTCACAGCTTGGCCCTTTGCCCCATGCCCGCATTGAAGCGAGCCTTTGCTTGGCCGCCCTGTTGCATCGCACGGCTCAATGGACGCAGAAACAGATTGAGGAAGGCACCACGGAACTGGAGGATCAGAACCATGAAGATGCCGTTGCCTCCCCTTTCGACAGCCCTGCGCCTATGGCTACGCCACAATCAAGACCCTGGCGGGCCAAAAAGCGTCGTCGAAAAGGATAGGCTGAAGAAGCCAACCGGAGACCCCCATGCAAACCATTTCAACCCCCACCGCACCCGCCGCCATCGGGCCCTACAGCCAAGGGCAGATAGCTGGTGGATTCTTGTTCAGCGCGGGGCAGATTCCGCTTATTCCAGAATCCATGGAGATGGTCACAGGTCCCATCGAGGAGCAAACCCGGCGTGTGTTGCAGAATCTGGATGCGGTTCTGGCGGCTGCGGGGACTTCCTGGCCACGGGTGGTGAAGACTACGGTTTTTCTCACGGATCTGGCGGATTTTGCGGCCTTCAACGCCGTGTACGGTGATCATCTGGGTAGTGCCAAACCCGCCCGCAGCACCGTGCAAGTAGCCGCATTGCCGAAGGGCGCCAAGGTGGAGATCGAGCTGATCGCTGAGGTTTAGGGGCCGTTCAGTAAAGACCCCTCCAGCTTTCGGTCGCAATCTGCCCCCCCGCTCACTGCGTTCGCGGACCTGAAACCTCTACGTCGGCCACAGGCCGATGCGATGGCTGCTGTTTGGTGGAAAGTTTCGGGTGTAATGCGGCCTGCGGCGGCGGCCAGAGCAACCCTCACCACCCCATACCTCGGACCTCACCCACGCCTATTCCTCTTCGGTTTCACCGATGGCTTCGTCCACGTTTTTCCAGCGTTGTTCGGCGTGGAAAGCCGGGTCTTCTAGTTTCTGGAGAAACCCGACCATGCGCGGGCCCCAACTTGATGCGCTCACGGCGCCCTCGGGTAGGTGAGTCAATAGCTCCTGCGGGGCCTCTTCCAGGCAGAGCTGGGTAAGGATCAGGCTCTGCTGGAAGTTTTCACCCACGGGCATCAGGTTGGCGGCCAGGGTTTCCAAAACATCGGCCAGCGCTTCGTCTTCGGTGGTTTCAGACAGGGGTTCCAGGATCTCCACCACTTGGTGCCGGGCCAACACCAGCTTGAGGTGCAGCCGCTGAAGCTCCTTCGCCGTGGCTCCCATGGCCAGAGCGTGGGCCGCATCCTCCAAATGAGGATGGAGTTTCTTGAAAAGCAAGGAAAGAACCGTTTCGGCTGGAGTCATGATGAGAAAAGCCTATCGTGCTTAGAGCGTCTCCTGGAAATCCCCCACGCCACCGGGATTTCCATGCGACGGTTGAATACGCCTGCGAGAATCCCTTCATGAATCTTCCTTTGCTGGATGCCTCACAACTGCAACAACTCCTTGATCTCGATGAAGGCAAGGCGGGGCTGTTGCGCGAAATGACCGCGCTTTTCAAGGGGGAAACCCCTCAACGCCTGCAAGCCCTGCGGGGCGGCATCGAGGCCGGGAACCCTGCCGTGGTCATGGCGGCGGCCCATGCCCTTAAAGGCGCTTCGGGCTTGATGGGGGCTCAACGGGTCTTTGCCCTGGCGCGTGAGCTGGAGATGAACGCCAGAATGGGATCGCTGCCGTCGCGAGAACTTTCGATGGAAGCCTGGGCACAGCTTGATAACGCCGTATCAGAGGCCCATGAGGCCCTCGATAATTTCCTTTTGAAAGTCACGCCCTGAACTATATCGTTCAGGTTGATTCAGCCGAAGACCAGGAGGCATTGAGGGAATCATGTCGGATATCCAAGTGGTACCTGGACACACCACCATTCTTACGGTTGATGACCAAGCTTTGGTCCGGCTGGCTTTGTCGCGCATCTTGGAAAACAAGGGATTCCAATGCCTCCAGGCTGAAAATTACGATGAGGCCATGGCGCGACTGAACAGTCAGGCGGTGGAGCTGGTGCTGTGCGATGTGCATATGCCTGGCCGCAGCGGTCTGGATCTGGTCGCGGCACTGGCGGACCGGATTCCCGAGGTGGCCATCGTGATGGTGAGTTCCGCCGATGATACGGACCTGGCCATGGAATGCCTCGAAAAGGGCGCCTATGGTTACGTTCTGAAACCCTTCAAAGCTCGCGAAATCCTGATCCAGGTCAATGGAGCGCTCCGCCGCCGGATGCTGGAGCTGGACTACCGGGACCGGGAGAGAGTGCTGGCCCAGAAAGTGCGGGAGCAGACGGCGGAAATCAGGGAATCCAGGGATGAGATTTCCTTCCGACTGTTGGCGGCCTCAGAGCAGCGGGATACCGAAACCGGCTCCCACATCCGGCGAATCGGGCTCTACGCATCCGAAATGGCCCGGCTCCTGGACTGGAATGAGGAAGCTGTGGATTGCATTCGCGCTGCCGCCCCCATGCATGACATCGGCAAGATCGGAGTGCCGGATCGCATCCTCTTAAAGCCCGGAGCGCTGGATGAGCAGGAATGGCTCCTTATGAAAGATCACACCGTCATTGGGGCCAAGATCCTTCAGGGGTCTTCGGTGCCCTTCATCCGCATGGGCGCCCAGATCGCGGTTTGCCATCACGAAAAATGGGATGGTTCAGGCTATCCCAAGGGCCTTCATTCCACGCAAATCCCATTGGAGGCCCGGATCACCGCGCTGGTGGATGTTTACGATGCCTTGAGTCAGAAACGTTGCTACAAAGAGGCCTGGCCTGAAGACCAAGTACTCAGTTTCATGGCCGAGCGTCGAGGCACCCATCTGGATCCTGAACTCCTAGACCTTTTTCTGCAGAACATAGCGCTATTCCGCGAAATCCGTATAAGCAATTCCGATGAAGATGCCCCCACGCGGGAGAGGGAGTTTTTGCATCCCCTGAGTTAAAAGTGGCTGGGTCGGTTTTGGTTTTCGCGCCATCCCCCAGGGGCTTAAATGGGCCAAGGCTTGTTTGGAAATATTTTGTTCCCAAAGGGTTGTATGCTGCTCATCAAGGCAAAACAACCCCCTGGGAGCTGGAAGAGAAATTGCTTGTATCAGAAGGGCTTTACCAAATTTTTGACAGCCGACAACATCGGTGACGGCAGTTATTACCCTCAGGTGGAAAAAAATTATTATTATTTTTTCCTTTGACGTGACCCAAGTCACTCCCGTATCGTTCATGGTTGCTTGTCAACTTAAATTGGTCTTACCGTTCCTACGCTCTTTTTTCTTAGAGGCTTCCATGCGCGCCTTCCGTCTCCTCCTCCTTTCTTTCGCAGCGCTGGTCATGGCGTTGTTAACGGCCTGTGGAGGAGGTAGTAGCTCGACTCCGACGCCAGTGGTGGTGATTCCGCCACCGGTGATCACGAGTTTCAGCGCGGATAAGAACTCCATTACCGTGGGCCAATCGACCACGCTAACGGCGGTCTTTTCGGGAGGAACAGGTGCCGTCAATAACGGGGTAGGCACGGTCCAAAATGCTTCGCCGGTCACGGTGACGCCTGCGGCGACCACCACCTACACGCTGACGGTGACCAACAGCGCCAGCGTGTCCGACACGCGCACCGCCATCGTCCAGGTGGTCGCAGCGCCGACCATTGCCTCCTTCGTCGCCAACCCGACGAGCATCACCCTGGGACAAAGTTCGCTCATCACTCCGACCTTCGCCAACGGAACCGGCTCCATCAATCAGGGAATCGGACCAGTGGGCTCTGCAACACCGGTGATCGTCACTCCGATCGGCACCACCTCATATATCTTGACCGTCACCAATGCCACGGGCTCCGTGGCAACCTTGGGTGTGGTCGTGACAGTTGTTGGTGCGCCGGTCATCACCAGTTTCGCTGGCAACCCCACCACCATCACCGCAGGCGGCAGCAGCGTGCTCACGCCCATCTTCACTGGCGGCAACGGCGTCATCTCCCCGACCGTCGGCCCAGTGTCCAGTGGCAATGAACAGTCGGTGAGCCCCACGGTCACCACCACCTATACTTTGACCGTCACCAACGGCGTCGGTGCGACCACCACCGCCACCCGAATCATCCACGTCGTCTCCGGTCCCTTCAACATCAGCCTTACCGCCAGCCCCACCCTGCTCACCGATGGCAGTGCCACGACCTTGACACCCGGTTTCAGCGGCGGCACGGGAACCATTGACCACGGCGTCGGACATGTCCTGAATGGCGTGTCTGTTGCCGTGACACCTGTGCTTGGCACCACCACCTACACCTTGATCGTGGACAACGGTTTCGGCGCGACGGATAGCGCGAGCGTTACGGTCCATGTGATCGCCAAGCCCAGCATCGCCTCCTTCACGGGAACACCCGCAAGCATCACCTTCGGCCAAAGCGCGCAACTGCTCCCGACCTTCTCGAATGGCACCGGTGCCATTGACCATGGCGTCGGCGCGGTTGCCAACGCGGTTCCCGTCGTCGTCACGCCTCCCTCCAGCACCACCTATATCCTCACCGTCACCAACGCCGCCGGGGATACCGCCACGGCCGGTGCGGTGATCCTGGTGGTCGCCGCTCCCGTCATCACGAGTTTCACCGCAACGCCTTCGTCCATCACGGCCGGTCAAACCAGCACCCTGCTGGCGGTCTTCACGGGCGGCGGTGGTGTTGTGACCCCAACCGTGGGCGTGGTGGGCAGTGGTTCCAGTGTCGCTGCGAACCCCACCATCACCACGACCTACACTCTGACCGTCACCAATTCCAACAATGTCGCCGACACGCGATCCGTCACTGTCACCGTGATTTCGAACCCCTTCAACATCAGTCTTTCCGCCAGCCCGATGCTGATCACGGTGGGCGATACGTCCACGCTCCTGCCCACCTTCGGCGGTGGCACCGGCGTCATTGACAACGCCGTGGGTTCAGTCGTCAGTGGTGTGCCAATTCCGGTGACCCCACCCGCGACGACCATTTATACCTTGACGGTCACCAATACCCTTGGTGCCTTCGATCAGCGCGGCGTCACGGTCACCGTGGTGCCCAAGCCAGTCATCACCAGCTTCGGTAACTCCCCAACCGTCATCACCGCGGGCGCCAGCACCACACTTACGGCTGTCTTCACCGGCGGCGTCGGCGTGATCACGCCTGGCGTGGGTGTCATCGCGAGCACCTTCCCGCTTTCAGTGAACCCCGGTTCCACCACCACCTACACCCTGACCGTGACCAACATCGCGGGCTACAGCGTCTTCCAGACCCTGACGGTGCTGGTCAATCCCGCTCCTGGCGCCTCCAGCTTCACGGCGAATCCCCCCTTCATCACCTTGGGTGGCTGCAGCGCCCTGTTGGCTACCTTCCAGGGCGGTTCCGGCGATGTGAGCCCCGGCATCGGTTCCGTCACCAGCGGCGTCCCCTCGACGGTTTGCCCCATCGTCACCACCTTGTACACCCTGACCATCAACAACGGTTCAGGTGGAGTCACCACCCTCAGCACCACCGTCACCGTGGTGAACGCGCCCATCTGCTCCATGGTGTTCAATGCCAATGCGCCTGGCGCAGGCTTGAATATCCCCGAGGGCGGCTCAGGCAACTTGGTGCCCACCTTCCCAACCGGAATCGGCATCATCAACGGCGTCGGCAATGTGCTGAGCGGCGTTCCCTATCCAGTCAACCCGGTGGTGAACACCACCTATATCCTGACGGTCACCAACCCGGCCGGTGCCACCTGCACCAGCTCCCTCACCGTCACCATCATTCCCAATCCCCACATCACCTCTTTCGTGGCTGTACCGCCCATCGTCACCGCGGGCACTTCCACCAATCTGATCGGTACCTTTGTGGGTGCCGGTGGAGCACCTACGGATGCCATCATCCGCGATCAGGTACCCACCACCCTCTTCACCACCGTTCAGTCGGGCACGGCCAATGCCGTGACCCCACCGATCACCACCACCTACACCCTGGTGGTCAAGAACATCCTGGGCGTGGCTGCGAATGCCTCCATCACTGCCACGGTCATTCCAGCGCCCATCATCACCGTCTTTGAGCAGTGCACCCTTGCCGGCGTCTCCGCCGTAGGTGCCTTCATCACCGCTGGTGACACGGCTTACCTGCACGGCACCTTCATCAATGGCACCGGCCAGGTGGACCACGGCATCGGCAACTTCCTGAGCGGCTTGTTGGGT